>NZ_JBSFKO010000014.1:0-139647 GCF_053598575.1 Streptomyces sp. NPDC001100 | reverse complement strand
CGGGCGGGCGCGTCCGGAACGGCAGCTCCGCAGGCGGATGCGCCGGGAACGGCAGCCCCCCGGGCGCACGCGCCCGCAACGCCGGCACCCCGAACGGCCGAGCCGCCGACGGCCACGCCGCTGTGCTCCACCGAGACACCCCGCGTCACCGCCGAGCCCCGAACTCCCGTCTCCGACCATGCGGTTCACCTCCTCGCGCGGGCCACCGAGGCCGCCGTCTACACCGGAGACCTGAGACGTTGCCGGGAGGCGGCAGCCGTCGCCTCCCGGCTCGGGATCGTGCCGCACGGGACGCTCGGGGGACTGGCCGCCGCCTTCGAGGGGCGCTACGAGGACGCACGGGACCTGCTGAAAGCCGCCGCCGGGAGATGCGGCCCCGGCGGCGACCCCACCCTCCTCGTCCACGCCGGGATCGCGGCCCTGATGCTCGGCGACCACACCCGCGCCACCACCGCCACCGTGCGGGCGGCCGCCTCGGCCCGGGCGCGTGGTGCGACGGTGATCGTGCCGCAGGCGATGGAGTTCCGGGCCTACGCCGAGTTCTGGACCGGGCACCCGCGAGCCGCCGAGGAGGCCGCGGCGGACGCCCTGTGGCAGGCCCACGCCACCGGTCAGGACAACGGCGCCTGCCATCTCCAAGCGGCCCTCGCCATGTTCGCGGCGCTCACCGGAGACGAGGACGTCTGCCGCGAACGGGCCGCCGCCGCCCGCTCGTTCGCCCTGGGCAGGGGTCTGGGACTGCCCGCCGCCCTCGCCCAATGGGCGCTCGCCTACCTCGACTTGAGCAGCGGACGCTTCGCCGCCGCCGCGGCCCGGCTGAGAGCGCTCGCCGGGTTCGGCCCGGGCCACGGCCACCGGGCGATACGGCACCTGGCCACCCCGCACTACGTCGAGGCCGCCGCTCGCAGCGGCGACACCCGCATCGCCCGCGCCGCGCACGCCGACTACGACCGCTGGACACGTGCCGTACGCAGCCCCGACGACCTTGCCCTGAGCGCCCGTTGCCGCGCCCTGCTCGCCCCCGGCGCCGAGGCCGTCGACCACTACCGCACCGCCCTCGATCTGCACGCGCGCGGCACCCGCGACTTCGAACGGGCCCGCACCGAGCTGCTGTTCGGCGGCGCGCTGCGCCGACTGCGGCGACGCACCGAGGCCCGCGACCACCTGCACACCTCGCTGGAGGCCTTCGAGTCCTTCGGCGCCCCGCACTGCGCGGCCCAGGCGCGAGCCGAACTCCGCGCCCTCGGCACACCGGTGGGCGCGGCCGCCCTCGCTGCACCTGCCGCCCGCCTGACGGCCCAGCAACTCATGGTCGCCCGCATGGCGGCCGACGGCGCCACCAACCGTGAGATCGCCGTCCGCCTCGCCCTCAGCCCCCGCACCATCGACCACCATCTGCGCGGCGTCTTCAGCCGGTTGGGCATCCGCTCCCGGATCGAACTGGTGCGGCTGCTGGCGGAAGGGGAGGCATCCTGAAATCCCCGCCCCGCCCTTCCCTTACGCTGCGGGCATGCGGGAGTTGACGTTGCGCGTCCGGGTGGCGGCCTATGTGCTGCGCCGGCGGACGGGACGGCCGATGGAACTGCTCGTGTTCGACCATGACGCGGACCTCCCGCCCGGCACGCACGTCCCGGCGGGAGGCGTGGCGCCCAAGGAGCCGCTGGAGGAGGCGGTGCTGCGCGAGGTCGCGGAGGAGTCCGGGCTGACCTGCGTGCGCGTACTGCGCCCGCTCGCCGAGGAGCACACCCCGCACCCGATCCGCCACTTCCCGCGCCACACCACGTTCTTCGAACTGGAGGTGGACGCCGACGCGGAGGTCCCGGACACCTGGGACCACCATGTGACGGGCGCGGGCCGCGACAACGGCATGACCTTCCACTGCCGCTTCGAGCCGCTGCCCCTGGCTTTCCCCTTGGCGGACGGCCAGGACGCCTGGCTGGACCGGCTGGAGGCCTGAACGCCGTCCGGTTACGGCGCCTCGCGCACCCCGAACCCCTCCGCGTCCCACGTCCCGTCGAGCCGGCCTGCCAGCCAACTCGGCGCCGCCGCACGGAAGTCGGCAGGTGTGAGAGCCCCCGCCCCCTCCGGCAGCGCGCCCAGCAGTGGCGCTCCGGATACCTCCGGCAGGTCGGCCACATTGCAACGCGACGCAAGATCAGGGGTGTTGGGCCAGCTCCCGATCACGACGCCCAGCAAGTCGAGCCCCTGGGAACGGAGTTCACGGGCCGTCAGTTCGGTGGTGTTCAGGGTGCCCAGGCCGGCCGATGCCACGAGCAGGACCGGTGCGCCCAGCAGTCGCGCCGCGTCCGCCAGTGTGCCGCCCTCCTCGTCGAACCGTACGAGCAGGCCGCCCGCGCCCTCGACCAGGACCAGGTCGTGCTCGGTGGCCAACTTCTGGGCCGCTTCGGCGACTTCACGCGGGTGCACCGGGGGCATCCCGGCCCTGCGGGCCGCCGTGCCGGGGGCCAGCGGCTCGGGGTAGCGGGCGAGTTCGGCCGTCGTCACGGTGCCCGCGAGCCGCGCGACCTCGTCGGCGTCGCCGCGCTCGTCCGGCCGTAGACCCGTCTGGGCGGGCTTCAGGACGGCCACCGTGCGGCCCGCCGCGAGGGCCGTTGCGGCCACCGCGGCCGTGGTGATCGTCTTGCCGACCTCCGTGCCCGTGCCCGTGATCACCAGTACCGGCATGTCATCCCTCCCGTGCCGCCGCGCACACCGCGCGGGCGATCCGAGCCAGGTCGGCGTCGCCCGTGACGTACGGCGGCATCGTGTAGACGAGGTCGCGGAACGGCCGTAGCCACACGCCCTCGCGTACGGCCGCGTCCGTGGCGGCCTTCATGTCCACGTCGTGGTCGAGCTGGACCACGCCGATGGCGCCGAGAACGCGGACGTCCCGGACGCCGGGGATCCCCGAGGCCGCGGCCAGGCCCTCCCGCAGGGCCGCCTCGATGCGCTTGACCTCCGTCAACCAGTCCTGGTTCAGGAGGAGTTCGATCGACGCGCAGGCCACGGCCGCCGCGAGCGGGTTGCCCATGAAGGTCGGGCCGTGGGCCAGGACCGGCACCTCGCCCTGCGAGATGCCCTCGGCCACACGAGACGTGCACAGGCTCGCCGCCATCGTCATGTAGCCGCCGGTCAGTGCCTTGCCCACGCACATCACGTCCGGGGTGACGGCCGCGTGCTCCGCCGCGAACAGCGCGCCCGTACGGCCGAAGCCCGTCGCGATCTCGTCGAACACCAGCAGCACGTCGTGCGCGTCGCACGCCTCGCGCAGCACCCGCAGATACGCGGGGGAGTGGAACCGCATCCCGCCCGCACCCTGCACCACCGGCTCCACGATCACCGCGGCCAGCTCGTGCGCGTGCCGCTCGATCGCCGAGCGCAGCCGGTCGGCGTACGACTCCTCGTACTCGGTCGGGGGCGCGTCCACGAACACCTGCCTCGGCAGCACTCCCGACCACAGCTCGTGCATCCCGCCCTCGGGGTCGCACACCGACATCGGCTGCCAGGTGTCGCCGTGGTAGCCACCGCGCCAGGTCAGCAGGCGCTGTTTCGCGGGGCGGCCGAGCGAGCGCCAGTACTGGAGGCACATCTTCACCGCGACCTCGACCGACACCGAGCCCGAGTCGGCGAGGAAGACGTGCTCCAGGCCCTCGGGAGACATGTCGACAAGGAGCTTCGCCAGCCGTACGGCGGGCTCGTGCGTGAGCCCGCCGAACATCACGTGGCTCATCCGGCCGAGCTGCTCGCGCGCGGCCTCGTTGAGCACGGGGTGGTTGTAGCCGTGGATCGCCGACCACCAGGACGACATGCCGTCGACCAACTCGCCCGATCCGTCCGCCAGTCGGAGCCTGACCCCGCTCGCCGATTCCACGACGAGCGGTTCGACACGGCCGGGCATCGGACCGTAGGGATGCCAGACGTGCCGCCGGTCCAGTTCCAGCAGCTCGGCGACGGGCATGCCGGGCAGGGCGGTCGGGTCAGGCATTGGGCGCGAGATCCGTTCCGGCACCTCGACGGCGTACGGAGACCAGGTCGCGGCGCACCTCGTCGACCTGAGGGGCGGGCGTGGCGGCGGGAGCCGAGCCGCAGACGCCCGCCTCCTCGTGCGAACCGCAGCCCCCGCAGGCTTCCTCGTGCGACCCGCACCCGCCCGCCGCCACGGTCGCCCGGTGCTGCGGCAGTGTCACCTCGCCCGCGCCCTCCACCTCGAAGCCCGCGTCCGCGATCATCTCCAGGTCGGCCTGGCCGGCCTGGCCCTCGGACGTCAGGTAGTCGCCGAGGAAGATCGAGTTGGCGAGGTTCAGGGCGAGGGGCTGCATCGTGCGCAGGTGGACCTCACGGCCGCCCGCGATGCGCACCTCGACGTCCGGGCACACGAACCGCACCATCGCGAGGATGCGCAGACAGCGCTGCGGGGTGAGGTGCCACTCGGCGGCGAGCGGGGTGCCCTCCATCGGGATCAGGAAGTTCACCGGCACCGAGTCCGGGTCGAGGTCGCGGAGTGAGAAGACGACGTCGACGAGGTCCTCGTCGGTCTCGCCCATGCCGGCGATCAGGCCGGAGCAGGCCGAGAGACCGGCCGCGTGCGCCTTCTGCACGGTGTCGACGCGGTCGGCGTACGTGTGGGTGGTCGTGATGTCGCCGTACGTCGACTCGGACGTGTTGAGGTTGTGGTTGTAGGCGTCCGCGCCCGCCTCGCGCAGCCGGTCGGCCTGGCCGTCGGAGAGCAGGCCGAGGCAGGCGCACACCTCGACGCCCTCGTTCTGGTCCTTGATCGCCTTGATGGTGCCCGCGACCCGGTCCACGTCCCGGTCGGTCGGACCCCGGCCGGAGGCCACCAGACAGACCCGCTTGGCGCCACCCGCCACACCGGCCGCCGCGGCCTTCGAGGCGTCGTCGGGTTTCAGCCACGTGTACTTCAGGATGTCGGCCTTGGAGCCGAGCCGCTGCGAGCAGTACGAGCAGTCCTCGGGGCACAGCCCGGACTTCAGGTTGACGAGGTAGTTGAGCTTCACCCGTCGGCCGAACCAGTGCCGGCGCACCTTTCCGGCCGCGGCCACGACGTCCAGCAGGTCGTCGTCGGAGGTGGCGAGGACGGCGAGTGCTTCGGCGCGGGTCGGCAGCTCGCGCCGAAGCCCCTTGTCCACGAGCGTGTTCAGCAGGTCCATGAGTCCCGATCCTGTCCTACGGGACCGCCCTCGGCCAAGGAGAGATTGCACAAGACATGGGGTCGACGGTGTGGGTATCACCACACCATGGGCGGCTGGTCGTCCGATTAGTGTCTGTGCACTGCCTACAAAAGCCCCGGAGGAACCATGGCGTTCGGCTGGATCGACGACCAGGCGGAGCTGCGCCGCCGCGCCGGGCTCGTACGGACCCTGCGCCCGCGCCCCGCCGACTCGCCGCTCCTCGATCTCGCGAGCAACGACTACCTGGGGCTCGCCCACCATCCCGAGGTCGTCGAAGTGGCCGCGGCGGCGGCGCGGACCTGGGGCGGCGGGTCCACCGGCTCGCGGCTCGTCACCGGGACGACCGAGCTGCACGCCCGGCTGGAGCGCGAGCTGGCCGAGTTCACCGGGTTCGAGGCCGCTCTCGTCTTCTCCTCCGGCTACGCGGCCAACCTCGCCGCGGTCACCACGCTGGCCCCGCACGGCTCGCTGATCGTCTCCGACGCGGGCAACCACGCCTCCCTGATCGACGGCTGCCGGCTGGCCCGGGGCGCCACCCAGGTCGTGGGGCACGCCGATCCGGACGGGGTGCGCAAGGCGCTGCGGACGCACGACGGGCCGGCCGTGGTCGTGTCCGACTCGGTGTTCTCCGTGGACGGGGACGCGGCTCCGGTGGGGGCGCTCGCCGAGGCCGGCCGGGAGTTCGGGGCGGGGCTGCTGCTCGACGACGCGCACGGGCTCGGGGTGCTGGGCGAGGGCGGGCGCGGGCTGCCGTACGCGGCGGGGCTCGCGGGGGCCGAGGACGTGGTCGTGACGGTCACCCTGTCCAAGTCGCTGGGCAGTCAGGGCGGGGCCGTGCTCGGGCCGGCCCGGGTGATCGACCATCTGGTCAACGCGGCGCGGACGTTCATCTTCGACACCGGGCTGGCGCCCGCGGCGGCGGGCGCGGCGCTGGCGGCGCTCACCCTGCTGCGGCGCGAGCCCGAGCGGGCGGCCCGGGCGCGCGCCGTGGCGAGTGAGCTGCACGCACGGTTCACCGCCGCGGGTCTGGAAGCGGTACGTCCGGACGCCGCGGTGGTGTCGGTGCGGGCACCGTCCCCGGAGGCGGCCGTGCAATGGGCGGCCGACTGCCGTACGGCAGGGCTGGCCGTGGGCTGCTTCCGTCCTCCTTCCGTGCCCGACGGCATCTCACGGCTCAGGCTGACCGCCCGAGCGGACCTCTCCGGGGCCGAGATCGAACGCGCTGTACGTGTGATCGGCGAAACGCGACCATGAGTCGGCGTGACACGGTCGTGCGTCGCTGACGAGGAGAACCGATCAGTGGAAGGCGCCGAGGAATCCCGTCCAGCTCTCGGGGGAGAAGAGCAGGGCGGGTCCCTGGGGGTCCTTGGAGTCGCGTACGGCGAGCAGCCCCTTGCGGGGGCCGGAGTGCGGACGGGCCGCCTCGACGCAGTTGTTCGCTCCCGTGCTGTAGCTGCTGCGCAGCCACCGCACTCCGGACAGATCGGTACTGGAAGGTACGTTCCGAGGCAGTGCAGACATGGTGCCTCCTTACGCGCCGTCACCTATTCCGGCGATGTAGTCCAACGAGTCCTCGGGTGAAAGGGCGTGGAACTGAAGGGTGTTGAAGGCCTCGCTGTAGGCCTCTAGGTCTTCTTTCCGTTCGAGGTAGAGGCTACTCGTCAAGTGGTCGAGAACAACCACGTCCAGATCAGAAGTGCTCGGAAAGGAGAAGATAACGAAAGGACCGGTGATGCCGATGTGCGCTCCTGCGGCGAACGGCAAGACCTGAAGCCGGACTTGGGGCAGTTGGGCCGCCTCGGTGAGCCGCGCCAGCTGCCGTGCCATCACACCCGGCCCGCCGACCTCCCGGCGTACCACCGCCTCGTCGAGGACCACGCTCAGTTCGAGTGGGGGATCGGCGCGCAGGATGTCCTGCCGGGCCAGCCGCACCTGCACCAGCGCGTCGAGCCGCTCCGGCCCGTCGTGGTCGAGGCCTCCCACGGCGGCCCGGGTCACCGCCCGGGCGTACTCGGGTGTCTGCAGCAGCCCGGGGACGACCGAGGTCTCCAGGGTGCGGATCGTGCTGGCCTGTGACTCCAGACTGATGAAGTCCCGGTAGGCGGGCGGCAGTACACCGCGATACGCGTGCCACCAGTGGTGCCGGCCGCCCCCGTCGTCGGAACCCGCCAACACGAGCAGCATGTCCCGGAGTTGTGCGTCGCCGACCTCATAGGCGTCCAGAAGTAACCGGACGTCGGGCGGTTTCACGCCACTCGCGCCGGTCTCGATGCGGCTCACCTTCGACTGGTGCCAGCCGACCAGCCGGGCCGCCTCGCCGCTGGTGAGCCCCGCGTCCGCACGCAACGCGCGGAGTTCGGCGCCCAGTTTCCGGCGGCGCACCGCGGGACCGTACTGCATGGGTTTCTCCTTACTCCTTCCGAGTCGCCCAAATAGAGTCTGGGTTCGCAGAGTTCACCGCTTTGAGCGACAGATATATGCATATCTTGGTGGATCGGCACCGTTGGCGACGCGGTAATGGCAGTCTGGCGAAGAAGCACCAGTCCGGGACCGTACTCGAACCATCCGCTCCGTGTCGGACACCGGTCCCGCGGGAAAGGGACGACCGCGCCATGGCAGACCATCTGGAAGCATCCGTCACTCTGCCGAGCGATCCCGCCTCGGTCTCCACCGCCCGCTCCTACGTGGTCGGGACCCTCGTGGAGTGGGGACTGCCGGCGGACACGGAGGTCGCCGACACCATCCGCCTCATCGTCTCCGAACTCGCCACCAACGCCGTACAGCACACCTTCGGACAGTCACCCACCTTCACGGTGGACATCGAGCTGGAGCGTGACGAACAGCTGCGCATCGGAGTCACCGACAGCCATCCCCGCTTCCCGAAGCGCCTGCCCGCCGCCGTCCAGCAGGACAACGGCCGGGGCATGGTCATCATCCGCTGGCTGACCGCGGAGTGCGGCGGCAAACTGCGGGTCCGGCCGACCCTGGAGGGCGGCAAGACGGTCTCCATCGAGGTGCCCTGGACAGTCCCGGCCCGGCCGGTGACCGCGGCGGGCCAGCAGGAGCCGTAGAGGGACATGCGGAACGCCTCTGGACACCCGAGGGGGTGGCGGTCCGTCAGGAGACCGCCACCCCCTCGGGAGTCTTCAGCACGGATCAGCTGACCCGGCCGTACCAGACGCTCTTGGTCCAGATCTTCTGCAACCGCACCACGTCCCCGGTCTTCGGGGCGTGCCAGATCTTTCCGCCGCCGGCGTAGATGCCGACGTGGTAGACGCTGGAGCCCGAGTGGAAGAAGACGAGGTCCCCGGCCTTGCGGCTTCCGGCCGAGATGTGGTGGGTCTTGTTGTACTGCTGGGCCGCCGTACGGGGCAGCTTCTTGCCTGCCTTCTTGTACGAGTACAGCGTGAGCCCGGAGCAGTCGAAGCGGCCCGGCCCGGTGGCCCCGTACCTGTACGGGGCGCCCTTCTTGGACGCCGCGACCTGGAGTGCCTTCGTCGCGGGTGTCGCGGCCGCGGCGTCGGATGCGACGCCCGGGATCACGACGGAACCGCCTACGGCGGCGATGGCGAAGGCCGAAGCCGTACCGGCCCTGACCATCAGCGACGGGACACGATTGAGCGCAGTCATGCGCAACCCTTCGTCAGCCGCCTGTGAAGGATGACCTGTCGGATTCGGGCTGACAAAGTTGCCCGGCCGCTGACGCGGCTTCACCCCAAGGGCTGCTCGGCCCGGTCATGGCGTGACCGTCCCGGCGACCCGTCGTGCCTGGGTCCTCCACTCCTGCCGATGCAATCCTGTCGACCTGTCATCCGGGCGGCGGCAGGACTCGGCGTCCGCCCGGATCGCCCCGCCGCTGCGGCGGGGTCTTGTCGTCAGACAGGGATCTTCACCTATGAATGTCCGAAAAGCCCAACGGAATCGGGGATTTGTGGGGTTACTCACCACTCACTCGTTCGGCTGAACGTATCGGTGTTCGAGGGCGTGTCGAGGTCGCACCACCCTCGGACCAGCACCGGAACACCTCACCCGTCCCTCGGGCTACGCGTGTTGCGCAACCCGGACGGCCGCATGGGCGGAGCGGCGACTACGCCGATCGGGGGTACGCCGTTCGGCCCGTTTCGACCCCGGCCGTCATGGCTCCGGGTCCGTCAACTGTCGGAGGGTGCGGGGATCGTGACCCGAGCCGTGCGGCGCTCTCCGTCCAGCACGCGCAGCGCCCGCGCGAGCGTGGGGGCGTGCAGCTCGGTCTCGCCCCGCTGATGCATCAGGGCCAGCGCGTCCCGCAGCTCGGTGGCCTTGGCCACCAGCGCCTGGGCGGCCCTCAGCCCACGGTAGGTGTCCCCGTGGTGCGCCGGGTTGATACGGCCCAGCAGGTCGGCCACGTCCAGATAACGGTCGATCAACTCGCCCTCGGCGCGCGTCAACGCGGGCAGCGGCGGAAGTTCCGGCGGCAGCATCGTCGGCTCACTCCCCGCCGGACTCGGTGAGCGAGGTCTTGCGGGTGGACACGATCCGGTCCACCAGCCCGTATTCCAGGGCCTGTTGGGCGTCGAGGATGCGATCCCGCTCGATGTCCGCGCTCACCTGCTCCACCGTCCGGCCCGTGTGCAGGGCCAGTACCGCCTCCAGTTGGGACCGGGTGCGCGCCAACTCCTCGGCCTGGATGGCGAGATCACTCGCCTGACCCTGGATCGGCTCGGGCAGCGAGGGCTGGTGGAGCGTCATCCGCGCGCCGGGCAGCGCCGACCGCTTTCCCGGGGTGCCCGCCGCCAGCAGCACCGCCGCGCTGGTGCCGGCCCGGCCGAGGCAGATCGTCTCCACGTCGCACGTGACGTACCGCAGCGTGTCGTAGATCGCCGACATCGCGGTGAACGAGCCGCCGGGCGAGTTGATGTACAGCGAGATGTCCCGGTCCGGCGCCAGGTACTCCAGGTGCATGAACTGGGCCATCACGTCGTTCGCCGAGATGTCGTCGATCGGCGTCCCGAGGAAGACGATCCGCTCCTCCAGCAGCTTCGAGTACGGGTCCGTCGTCCGGTGCCCGGAGCTGGTGCGCTCCGTGAATTCGGGCAGGACATGGCGGGCGAACGGTCGGGTCATGGGTACCCCTCCTTCGGCATCTGTAAGAAATGTACAGGACGTACATGACGTTATGATGGGAGCGGATTCTAGTGACCGAGTAAAATGCCCAGGTCGGAGGGTCTTTATTGCTCTCTGCTGGGGCTCGTGTCTCACATTCCTGTCACGGTTTGACGGCTCTCTGGCGGGAGTGTTGTCGCCGTTGCGTTCGGCAACTGGCCAGTGGTCCTCCCCGTGGCCACCCTGATCTGCGATCCTGTCGCGACTCGCGGTGGTCGGAGCGTCCGTCAATGGGTGCGGGCGGCCCGGCTGGAATGCCTCAGCCCTAACAAGCCTGTTGCTGCGCGGCGGTCGTCGGCCATCGGGTGGGTATCCCCGATCGTGAGAGCCCTGCCGTGCTCCCGGTGGCAGTACGACGAGCGCCGGCACACGACGCTGCAGCCACGATGTTCTCCGACCGTTTCCCCGCCGCAGAGGCCTCCGCTCCGGCTGCCGAGCCCACTGCGGTGCCCCGGGCTCGTGCCGTCTCCCCAAACGCGTCTGGGAGCGCAGAAAGTCCGTCCAGGTGCTGAACCCCGCTCGGGTGCCGGGTCGATCCCCGCCTCGTTCAGGATCTCCCATACCGTGGAGGCGGCCATCTGCACGCCCAGCACCAGCAGCCCGTCGCGGATGCGCCGGTAGCCTCAGCCGGGATTCTCCCGCGCCGGACGCGGCACGAGAAGGCGGATCGGGCGCACGGTACGCGGCCGATCCGCACGCCCCGGCCGGGAACGGGCCGTGTGGTGGCGCAAGACCAGGGCACGGTGCCAGTGCAGCAACGTGTCCGGGCGCACCACCAGCCGTGCCCGGCGCAGCACACCGCGCGGGAGCCGGTGCAGCAGCGCGGCCGGGAACGCGCGGTCACTCGGGGTGAACTGCACCCGATCCTGGGCGAGCTGGCGTTCCAGCACGGTGATCTGGTGCCGCAGCGCGAGGACCTCCGCGTCCTTGTCCTGGTTCTTCACAGGCAGCAGCCGCAGCAGGGAGAACACGTTCGCCACACCCAGACAGGCAGGTCGAAGCAGCACGACAGGTCATCCTGCCGGGGCACTCACCAGGTGCCCAGAGCGCCCGCGCTCGACACCAGCTGTGCACCAGCCTCCACCAGGACGGATGAGTTTTTCGGCAGGCGCAGGGTCGAGCAGGCACTCGCTCACGTACCACCGGAGGGTGGTTCGGCAGTCCGGAGAACCGTCCGCGTTCGATGAGCCTGCCCACCCCGGAACCGCCCCCGGCAGCCGGTGCCTTCGCCCGTATCGTGGCCGGGAACTGCCCGGTTGGCTCGTCGGAAGTGCGCGGCGTTCCAGCGCCGATGCCGATTTCGTCACGGCCACGGGCGGACTGCCCAACTGGCAGAGAGTGCCTGGACCGCAGGCTGCAAAGGGAAACCGGCGAACAGTCGTTGCCTCGTCCAACCTCTGAGCCGTCCCGTCGGGGCGGCGATCTTCCCCGAGAGGCCGACACCTCTTGTCGGTGGCATTGCCATGGGAGCGGTTGGGACCAGAGGTTTCTCGCGACCCAGAACAGCACCCGAGGCGATGCATGTCCTGCACTCTTGGTTCTGCCGGATGTCTGCAGACCGTTCGGAACCACCCCGTGGTCATTTCTGGGGAGCGTTCTTGCCGAGCAGGGCCTTGGCCCGGGCCAGGGCCTGCTGCCGGTGTTGCCAGACCTCCTCCAGTCGGGCCCTCGTCCGTGCGGGCTGGTGTTGCAGGAAGGCGTCGCGCTGTGCCGCGCCCGTGCGGCGCAACTCGCTTTCCGCGTCGCAGTGTTGATCGGCGACCGCGGCGGCTCGCTGCTCGCGTGCCAGCGTCGACGCGCTCGCTCCCTTGACCGCCTCGGCCTGCAGGGACTGGATCAGTGCGGTGGGCGTCCTCGCCGGCCGACCGGCGTTGGTCATGCAGCGCTGCCAGCGTCCCAAGGCCCTCTGATAGGAGTGGTTGGAGGCCAGGTATGCCTCGAGGAGATGGTCCACGTCCTGCGGCACGAGCGTGTCCTCGAAGGCGGCCTGTACGGTGCCGTACAGTCGCGCCCTGGCCTGGGCCATGCAGCCGCCCGTGCCGTAGGTGCCGCTCGCCCCGCTGGGCAGGGTCAGCGGCGTCGCCTGGTCGGTGCGGCCGTCGAGTGCCGCTGTGTAGCGGGCCTGTTCGGCGGTGGACAGGGAGCGGACGTACCGGTCCTCGGCCGTGTCGCCGCTGTTCATGCGGCCCAGCGTTGTGGAGACGCCGTAGCCGGGGGCCGAGCGGGAACCGATCGAGTCGGCCGTCGTCGCCCCGGTCGGCGGCTGCGGGCCCGCGCTGGTGACCAGGTAGCGCAGTCCCCGGTCGCGCATGCAGCGCTGGGTGAGGATCTGCAGAGCGTCGAAGAGCTGCCGGCGTTGACGCAGGGCGGTGGCGTCGCTGGTGAGGACCGCGGTGGCGTGGCCGAACTCCCGCGCCGACGGCACCGCCTCCGCATGTGCGGTCGTACCCGGTCCGGTGCACGCGGTCGCGGCCGCGCAGACTAGGGTCACCACGAGGATCAGCAGGGGCAGCGAGCATGTCGGTGCGCGCCCGATGCCGCGGCGCGAGAGGTATGTCATCGGTGACTGCCCGTCATCCGGTCGCGGAAAGAGTCCAGGTCAACAGGCCGAGGTCCAGTAGTTGCTGCTGATCGAGTCGTTGAAGCTGGTCGAAGTGCCGGGCCAGACGAGGTTCGCGAAGTTGCTGTTGGACCAGTCCTTGGGCAGGCAGGCTGACAACCCGGTGTACCCCGTGCCGCTCCACACCTCGACGCCCAGACCGCTGGTGCCGTGGTTGTAGCCCGAGGAGGCGCAGTCGCTCCAGGTCCCGTTGCCGCACGTGGAGTGGGAGTAGGCGCCCCAGTTGGTGTTGCTGCCGGAGAACTTGCCCGGCCCGTCGTTGTAGCCGGAGTTGACCCAGAAGCAGAAGTAGGTGCTCGGACAGTCCCCGATGGCCTGCGGGGAGACCACGGCGGATGCGGCGGCTCCCTGTACCGCTTGCGGGGCGGTGGCGACCGTGGTGGTGTGCCCGTCGGCGGCAAAGGCGTTGCCGGGAAGGGCGAGGCCCAACAGAGCGGCCAGGGCGGTGGCGGTGAGTGCCGCTGCCAAACGGAAGGATCTCATGCGGATTCCTCTTTCTCTGGCTGTACGTACGAGGAGTTTTCTTACCTGGTCTTTTCCGATGCGTTGCCTGCCAGTTGCCTTTGCGTGGTGTAACCGGGGAGGTGATCTTGTCCCCTTTACTCGCCTGCACCTTTTGGGCCATGGCGGAATTCAATTCACGGGAGGCGTGGGGCCATTGCAACGCTGGTGAGCGATATTGCCAACCAGGGCATGGGGTGGCCATCATGTTTCACTGGGATGAAAATTCCCAGGTGCAGAGGGGGAACGGAATGCTCCGTATTCACTTCACCGATGCGGACCTGGCGAAAACCACGGTCGCTGCGCGACCCGACGCTCTCTGGGAAGTCGCCATGAGCCTGCACCGGTTCCAGACGCGGGCCGGCCGCTGGGCCCACGCGGACTGGTACCGCACCACCCGCCTGCAGCTCGTTGAACAGCAACTCGACCACCTGGTCCGCGAGGTCCTGCTGCCGCTCTTTCCGCGTGCCGCCTACTTCCCGGACTTCCTCACCCCCCGCCCGACAGAGAGTGGGGGGCTCGATGCCGGACTTGATGTTGTCATGTCTACGCCATCGCGGCGGGTGCTCCACGAACTCGCGCTGCTGGACCGGGTGGTGGGCACTCCCCAATGGGCGTGGCGGCTGGGCGGAACGCGTGAGCGTGCGGAGTTCGTGGCGGCGCTCCGTGCGTACCACGCCACCGCCGTCGCCCCGGTCGCCAACCTGATGCAGGCCCGATTAGAGGCTGACCGGTCGGCCCGCACCCGTGACCTGCTGGACGGCGGGGTCCATGGGATGCTGGCCGGGCTCGGGCCCGCCATGTCGTGGCAACCGCCGGTCCTGTCGGTCCAGTATCCGGTCGAGGACCGGGACTTCCATCTGGGCGGCAGGGGTTTGTGTCTCATTCCATCCCACTTCTGCTGGCAAGCCCCCATCACCCTGGCGGACCCCGGACTGCCACCCGTCCTCGTCTACCCCCTCCTGCACGAGCCAGTGTCCCCACCCCCGACTGCTCCGCTGACCGCTCTGCTCGGCCGTACTCGGGCGACCGTCCTGTCGGTCACGGCCGCGGGTGCGGGTGCCACCACCTCCGAGATCGCCCGTGCCGTGGGGATTTCCGCCCCCTCGGCCAGTAGACACGCGGCGGTGTTGCGTGACGCCGGGCTGCTCGTCAGTAACCGACATGCCACGCACGTACTGCACACACTCTCCCCGGCGGGCGCGTCGCTACTGCGGGCGAGCCGCCGACGTCAAGAAGGCCGCACCGGGCAACTGCGGTAGTCGGTGCGTGCATTTCCATGGAGCCGAGGAATTCGGCGGGCTCCGGTCCTGTTTCTCGTCAAGCTGTTCCTGAAGAGAGGACCTGACGGCGGCCTTCTCTCCTCTGCGTCCGTCAATTCCGTAGATGGCTTGAATGGCGCCTGTGGAGCTTCCTCTTGATTGAGGTGGCCCCTGAGGTCCGATACTTCCATTTTATGCCGTGAGGTCGAGGCGTTTCCGATAGCGGGTCTGTGCCTGATGCGGGGTGAGGTAGCCGATGGCCGAGTGGATCCGCTCTCGGTTGTAATACTGCGTGATCCATCAGAATACGTCTTGCCGGGCCTGTTCCCGGGACGGCCAAGCGGTGGTGCCGGTCTCGGACTTGAGCACGGTGAAAGAGCCCTCTGCGGCCGCATGGTCGAAGCACGGTACGGCCACGTCGGGCAGGGTAGTCCCACTTCTTCGCGATCCCCTGCGGTGCCACATCAGCAGCGCGTTCCTCGTGCTCGCCGTCGATCGCGAACGCGCAGGCGGTCGCGCGACCTGCGCCCGGCGCGGCTGCGCCCGCCGTGACTTCGATGTCCTGCGGATAGTGGTTCTCACCCTGGAGGATCAGGAGATTCTTGTGGCGTCCGGTGACAAAGAGATCGCCGTCGGCCACGAAACCCAGGTCCCCGGTCCGCAAGTACGTCGGACCGTCGGGATCGTCGGTGATCCGCGCCCGGAAGGTCTGCTCCGTCTCGTGCGGGCGGTTCCAGTTGCCGGCGCCCACGCACGGGCCGCTGACCCAGATCTCGCCCACGGTCCCTTCGGGCACCGCCTTCGCGGTCGCGGGGTCGACGATCCGGATCTCGGTGCCCGGCGAGGACGTGCCGCATTCGACCTTGGCCACGGCCTGCTCGCCCACCCGCGCTCGGACGGCCCGCCCAGCGCGCAGCTGCTCGGCGGACAGGCTCAGCGCGCGGGACGGGCCCCGCGCTGTTCCCGCGACTTTCAGCGTGGCCTCGGCCAGGCCGTAGCCGGCGACGACGGAGCTCTCGCTCAGACCGCACGCGGAGAATGTGTCGATGAACCGGCGCATGGTCTCGGCCCTGACCGGTTCGGCCCCGTTGATGGCGTACCGCCACGACGAGAGGTCGAGTTCGGAGCGCTCCTCGGCGCTGATCTTCTCCAGACATCGCTCGTAGGCGAAGTTCGGGACGATCGAAGTGACGGCCCTGGCGTCGGAGATGGCTCGCAACCACCGGATCGGTCGCCGCACGAACGCCTCGGGGGCGAACAGGGTGACCGGTGAGGCGCGGAAGATCGGCAGGACCAGCCCGAACATCAGCCCCATGTCGTGGAACATCGGCAGCCACGAGACCGTGGGTTCGCCCGGCTGGGTCGGCCAGAGCTCGTCCAGCTCGCGAGGTTGGTGCCAGAGATTCGCGTGCGTCACGACCACGCCCTTGGGAGTGGACGTGGACCCCGAGGTGTACTGCAGCAACGCGGGCTCGTGCGGGTCCGGCTCGCGTTGTGGACCGTCGGGTGCGCCCGCCACATCCGTCCGGATGAAGCGCAGCCCGGAGAGCCTCGCATCCGCGAGGCCCGACAGTGTCGGGGTGTCGGTCAGGACGACGTCGGTGTCGGCGTCCTCCGCGATCCCCCGGACCCGTTCGCCTGCCGAGGCCCGGCGGGGCACCGGAACGGGAACCGCGACGACTCCCGTCCGCAGACAGGCGACAAACGTCGTGACGAACTCCAGTCCGGGCTCGTACACCAGCAGGGCCCGGCGACCGGCCAGCCCAGCGCGAGCGAGAGTTCCGGCCCTGGTCGCGACCGCCTGGTCCAAGGTCCGCCAGGTAAAGCTTGCGGACGGATGCTCCCCGCCCTGGAGAAACGTGAAAGCGATCTGGTCCGGTCGCTCCCGGGCCCAGCGCTCAAGCGCGGAAGGCACGCTTCGGAATCCGTCCGCCCAGAAATGGGAAGTCTGCGCGAGCCGTGCGGCCGAATGGAGTGTCACCGAGCTCCTCTGTTTCTGCTTTGCGGCGTCAGCCACCGAAGACCGTATTGGTGGAAAGTCGCAAATGGTTCGCGCCGCGTCTGCGCCCAGCCGGCAGGAGGTTGAGACGCGTCGCTAACTGGGGAAAGGCAGATGACCGTTTCTCGGCAGGCGAATTCGTCGACTGCTTGACGGTTAAGAGCGGTACTGTCGAATAGCTTCGAATTAACTCTCGGATGGGCGGCGGAGACTTACGCTCGCAGCCGCTATCCGGATGTGTCAACGGTGGGTGATGCGAGGGAAGTTGCTCACCGCGACGCAAACCACGAGGTCGTATGCGCTCACGGATGCCATGCAGGGAAATGCTGTGACATGGATCACAATTCCTTGCTCTGGCGTGGCCCTGACCTGCGCGTATGGTTCCGAAGGTGAGCGATGCCAGCGGAATTGAAATAGCCACCGGTGTGCCACGACAGGTTCCGCTACGGCGCAATAGGGGCTTTCGAATGCTGTGGATCGGGCAGTTGCTGTCCGATACCGGCACACAGATCAGTGGGATCGCCTACCCGCTGCTGATCCTGGCCCTGACCCATTCGGCGGTGCTCGCCGGGGTCGTCGGCACGGTGCGGGCCATTACCGTGCTGTGCGTGCAGCTGCCCGCTGGGGCGCTTTCGGACCGGTTCGACCGGCGACTGACGATGATCATCTGTGACATCACGCGAGCGGTGCTGCTGGCTCTGCTCGGCATTCTGATCGCACTGGATGCCGCGTCCTGGCAGGTGGTCCTCGCCGTGAGCCTGATCGAGGGAGCTGCCGGTGCCGTCTTCGATCCGTCCGCCGCCGCCGCGCTGCCGGGAATCGTGCCGGACGAGCAGCTGGAGCAGGCGTGGGCCGCCAGCGAAGGCCGGACCTACGGTGCCAGCCTGGCCGGCCCGGCGCTCGGCGGAGTGCTGTTCGGAGTAGGCCGTGCCGTCCCCTTCCTGGCCGACGCGATCTCCTTCGCGGTGTCGTTCGGCACGGTGAGCCGGATCCGCGGGCGGTTCCGGCCGGAGAAGGCGGCCGTGCGCAAGTCGTTGTGGCGTGAGGTGACCGATGGCCTGCAACTGGTCTGGCAGGTACCGATTCTGCGCGCGGCGGTGATCCAGACGCCCCTGGTGAACTTCGCCTTCAGCGGCGTGATCTTCAGCATCACCCTCGCGATGCAGCAGCACGGGACATCCACCGCGGTGATCGGTTTCGTGCAGGCAGGCATCGCGGCCGGCGGGTTGCTCGGCGCCGCGGTCGCGCCCCGACTGCAGGGGCGCGTGCGCCTGGCAACCCTGACCACCACGATCACCCTGGCCGCCGCCCTGCTGTTCGGTGCTGCGGCCTTGTTCATCCCGTCACCGCTGGTGGCGGCGCCGGTCGCGCTGGCACTGCTGCTCGCGCCGGCCGCGAACGGGGCGCTCGTCGCCGTGGTGCTCCGCAGTGCGCCCGAGGACATGCGCGGCCGAGTCATCAGCACGGTGATGATGGCGGCCACCGCACTGGCGACATTGGCGCCACTGATCGCGGGCCTGATCGTCCAGCACGCTTCCGGCGCCTGGGCGGTAGGCGCCTGCGCCGCCGCGACAGCCGTCGCGGCCGTGTTGTGCCTGGTGCTGCCAGGTTTTCGGCACGCGGAGTCCCCGACGGCCGCAGCGGGCTGAGCCGCCGTACGAGCAGGCCGCGCCGGACGCGACGCGGCCCTCACCACTGACCAGGAGGCATGATGCCGCCCGGCCTCGCAGGTCGGCCCCAACCTCAGTCAGATGGTCACGCGCCGCACGCCAGAGCGAGGCCGGGGAGCGGCATACCGCCGCTCGATGCGGCCGATGTGGTCCATGTAGTCGGACAGTCGCCACCGGCCCCCTTCACCAGTTCCCGAGCGGGCCCGCACCCGGCTCAGCAGCCCACGCACTCCCTTGCTCGCTGCTGCGTGTAGGCGAGAGCACCTTCAAGCCACCCCTTCCCCAGCGCGTCGTAGTCGTCGTCACCGAAAGCCGAGGAGCTCAACCACTACGAGATCGCCGAGGGGATGTCACGAGCGCTGGACCGCGAGGTCACCTACGTGCCCATCGAACTCGACGAGTTCGCCGCCATCCTGCGCGGACGCGGCGCGCCCTACCACCTGATCCAGCACCTGCTCGCGGTGGCCGTCGGCTGTCGCAACGGCGTCTTCGCCGACACCAACGACATCGTGAAGACGGTCGGCGGCAGTCACCCCCTCGACGTCGAGGGGTTCGTCGCCCAGAACCGCGCGGCTTTCGACCTGCCCACCACCATCTGAACACCGGAGGAGACAGGAGACCCTCTGGTGCATCACGGGGGCGTCCCAGGGACCTTGACTTGGGGATCACCCGCGCCGCCCTGGCCGTCGGCCACCAGGTGGTCGCGACCGCGCGGCAGGCCGCAACCGTCGCCGACGACGAGGAGGCGTTCTCACAAGCTGTCGCAGATGGCGGCCACGTCGTCACTTCCCTGGCTGACGACGCCTTCGGACAGCGCGGAGGGCGTATCAGGGACCCCTTCGGCAGCATCTGGTGGGTGGTCAGCCGCGTTGAGGACGTCTCCGAGGACTGCATGTGGAAGAGGCTGTGCAGGCCCCCGTATACGCATGAGTCCATGCGCGTGGCTCAGGAGACGCTCGACGCCGAGCTCGGCGGTCGGCCCCACGGACGCAGCAGCGCGCCCTTCAAGACAACCGGCTGACTCATGATGTCGAGATTCGCATAGGCCAGACCGGGGTCCAGCCAAGGTAAAGCCAAAAGCCGCAACGGGGATGTCAGAGAGGAACCGCTCCCGGGACACGCCACAGGGGCGCCCGATCTTCATCCAGGGCACGTTGCTACCCCTCCGAGGGGCAATGAGGTCCACGGCGGGTCGTGCGGAGCAGCACGCCTCCCGCACCGGGCAAAGGCCCGAGGCTCTCGGGGAGGCGTGCGTACTCCTCGGGGTGGGGCTCAGCCCACCGCGTTCGCCCGCTCGGCCGCGCTCAGCGACGAGAGGGGTTCGGCGACAGACTTGGCGTGGACCGGGTCCGCGTGGGTGGCGGCAACCGGGTCCGCGTGGGTGGACGCAACGGGGTTTGCGTGGGTGGCCGGGACCGGGTCCGCGTGAGTGGCGGCAACCGGGTCCGCCTGAGTGGCCGGGACCGGGTTCGCGTGAGTGGCCGGGGTCGCGGCGCTGGCGACGCTGACCATCCCCGCGGCGGCCAGAACGGTACCGGCGGCCACGCTGAACATAGCGCGGCGGTTATGCGAGAACTTGCGGTGCTTCGACAACGGTGTGCCTCTTCCTCGGATCGCCGGACTCCCCACCTGTGCGTGGAAGCCCTTTCGGGAGAGAGGTACGGAGTCGGGCGGCGGTCAGGTTGCACGGTGCGGCGGGAAAATTCTCCTGCCCGCACGGTGCAACCCCAGAGGACCACTCCCCGTATGTATGACCGATGGAGTGGTGTGCAAGGGAGAGGCCGGCAAAGAGTGAGGGACACGGCCCGGGAACGAGAGTTCCGGGAATTTGCCGAGGCGCGGCAGGCGCAGCTCCGACGCAGCGCCTACCTGCTCTGCGGTGACTGGCACCAGGCACAGGACCTGACCCAGACGACTTTGATGAAGTTGTACGCGGCCTGGGGACGGGTCAGCCGGGACGGCAATGCGGATGCCTACGCTCGCACCATCCTCACCCGCACCTTCATCGACCAGTGGCGCAAGAGAGGCTGGCGTGAGGAGCCGGTGAGCGAGCCACCCGATCTTCCCTCGGCCGTGTCCGGCGCACCGGAGTTGCGATTGATGATGCAAGAAGCCCTGATGGAGCTGGCGCCCCGCTACCGGGCCGTGTTGGTCCTGCGATTCTGGGAGGACTGGTCCGTCGAGCAGACCGCGCACGCACTGCGGGTGAGTCCGGGAACGGTAAAGAGCCAAAGCGCCCGCGGGCTCGCCCGGCTGCGCGAGATCGTCGAAGGGTTTGACAGTGAAGGGACCAGGAGGTGAAACCGGCCATGAGTGAGCACGAGAACGATGCTCTGCACGCGGCCTTCCAGGCAGTCCTCAGCGCCGAGTCGGAGCCTGCGCTACCCAGCGTTGTCGACGCGGCCGTCGCCGGCGGCTTCCGGATCCGCCGCCGACGAGTTGCGCTTGCCACAGCCGGCGCACTGATCGTCGTGGCCTCCATGGTCGCTGTGGCCGTCGACCTGTCCTGGCTGGGCGGCGAACGGGCTCCGGTGCCCCTGGCCCCCGCCAGCACAGCCCACCCGACGCCGCACACACCCGAACCCGCTCGCACGGCAGCAGAGCCCCTTCCCTCCGGAGACTGACAGTCGCCGGGGTCGCCCCGGGATCAGGCTGTGGAATCCAGGTAGATCCACACTGCCTCCGAGTTCCACTTGCTCACGTGACTGGGACCTGTACCAGGTGACCGCCACAGCCTCAAGATCATCTCCGTTGCGGCTTCTGGCCTCACCTTGGCTGGACCCCGGACCGGTGGTCAACGAGGGCTTCCAGCCTGCTTCGGCAGTTCGCCAGTCGGCCTAACACCGGGGTGAAGCTCCTGGTAGATGGGTTTTCGGCCAAGAATTCAGTCTCTACCAGAGGCTTCATATGCTCGTTTACCCGTCCGGGCTGGACGTGTCCAGTTCTGCCCTCCGGTTCCTCTCCGCTGAGAACGGGTCGAAGAGTCATCTGATCTGCGACCGCAACGGCCTGCCGCTCTCGGTCGCCGTCTCAGGCGCCAACCTGCACGACAGCCGGGCCCTGGTGCCCTTGGTGATGGGCATCCCGTCCATCCGATCCCGCCAGGGACCGCGCCGTCGGCGGCCTGCCAAGCTGCACGGCGACAAGGGCCATGACTACGACCACCTGCGGAAATGGTTGCGGGAGCGCGGCATCGTCCCGCGCTTCGCGCACCGCGGGGCCGAGAGCTCGGCCCGCCTCGGCCGTCGTCGTTGGGTGGTCGAGCGGACCATGCCATGGTTGTCCGGGTGCCGTCGGCTCCGTCGGCGCTACGAGCGGAAGCCCGAACACTTCATTGGCTTCACTGCCATCGCCGTCATGCTCATGTGCCTGCGACGTCTGGGTGTCAGCGCCGGGCGGTAGCGTCTGACAGGTGACTGACGACACCGTCACGTGGAACCAGCTTGCGGCCTTGCTGCCAGAGGCCGAAGCCCAGGAAGTCAAAGACTGCTGGGACATCGGAGAGCAGGAGGCGGGACTTGGCCTGCTTGTCGCCGGCATCCTCGGCCACCAGGTGCCGATCAGCGAGACAGCCAGAGCCCAGATCTCCGTGCTCGCTGAGACCTGGGGAGAGCGGGAGGCCCTCACGCCCCAGATCCTTCAGTGCCGTGATGCAGGCGCACCGGGCCCCCTGAAGCTGATCGAAGGCGATGGAAACACTACCCCTGAGGCAATAGACGGGGCCGGACAAGACCTGGCTGGTCTCGTCCTCGTCCCCTGGATCGCCTGCACGAGATGCGGCCAGGTCCTGATGCGCGCCCATGTCCGAGAAAGCTGGGGCGATCTCTCTTACCTGGCGCGGCACTACGTCATCACGACGCCGAACCGGGCCACCGTCCCGCTGCGGTTCCCCACTGATTCCGCCGACGTGGCCTTCGCATTCCTCCAGCATGCGTGCTCGGACGCACCATAAGAAACAACGTCTAAGGCGCCACAGCCCGGCCGCCCCCTGGATCTCGGAGATCCGCGCAGCCTCCGGTGCGTCGACGGGCAAGCACCCGCCTGGCCGGAGTTCTGCGCAGGGTCGGTCGGAGCGGGGCGTTTCGCCGCACCGGAGACCTGCCAGGATTCAGTGCGGCCAGAGAGCTCTTCGTCTCACCTCGTCTCACACATTTCTCACGGACGAGAGCGAACGGGAGCACGCGAGAGCCCCTGACCTGGGACTTTGATGTCGTCACCGACCACGGTGAACCAGATGGACGCGCCGTAAGCTTAGGGGTATGGCCTACGAGATTCCGGTGACGCAAGCCAGGGCTGAGCTCGCCGACCTGATCAACCGCGTGGTGTACGGCGGTGAGCGCGTCGTCGTGACACGGCACGGCAAGCCCCTTGTCGCGCTGGTCTCCGCCGCCGACCTGGAGCGACTCGACGAACTCGACAAGCTGGACGCGAACGCCGACGACCAGGTGATCAGTGCCGTCTCGCACGTCCGCGAGGTCGCGTCCGCTCCCCGCGAACACCAGCGCTTCGGCATCGCGGCGGAGCACCGGGGGCCCAACCCCTCCTAGGCGGTCGGCCGAGCGACGGCTCTACGGGCGTAGATGTGATTGTCCTGATCACAGCTCGGTTAACTTGCTTGAAACTCGGTCCAACTAGCCTGCCGATCCATGCCACCAGGGATTTTTTCCCCGGGGGCTGAGCGGGTCCGGCGAAGTCCGCCGTGGTTCGGCAGCGCCCCGAAAGGGCGCGGGGAACCGCGCGACCAGCCACGACGGGCCTTCGGATGACGTCCCGCACTCCGAGCGGAGCGTTTAAGCGGCAGCCGGACCCCGCACGGTCCGGAGCGAGGACTGTGAGGTGGGAGCGTGCAACTGACCCCGCACGAGCAAGAGAGGCTGCTGATCCATGTGGCGGCCGACGTCGCCGAGAAGCGGCGGGCCCGTGGTCTGAAGCTCAACCATCCCGAGGCGGTCGCCCTCATCACGTCGCACATCCTCGAAGGCGCCCGTGACGGCCGGACCGTCGCCGAGCTGATGGCCTCCGGGCGCAAGCTGCTCACCAGGGACGACGTCATGGAGGGCATCCCCGAGATGATCCATGACGTGCAGGTCGAGGCGACCTTCCCGGACGGCACCAAGCTCGTCACCGTCCACGACCCGATCGTGTAGGAGGCCTCGATGATTCCCGGCGAGATCCTGTTCGCGGACGACCCGATCGTCTACAACGCGGGCCGCGAGGTCACATCGATGACCGTCCTCAACGCCGCCGACCGGCCCGTCCAGGTCGGCTCCCACTACCACTTCGCCGAGGCCAACCCCGGCCTTGAGTTCGACCGCGCCGCCGCGCGCGGCAAGCGGCTCAACGTCGCCGCCGGCACCGCCGTGCGCTTCGAACCGGGGATCCCCGTCGACGTCGAACTCGTCCCGCTGGTCGGCGCCCGTGTCGTGCCCGGACTGCGCGGGGAGACCGGAGGTGCCCTCGATGCCTGAGATCTCCCGCGCCGCGTACGCGGACCTCTTCGGACCGACCACCGGCGACCGCATCCGGCTCGCCGACACCGACCTGTTCATCGAGATCGAGGAGGACCGTTCCGGCGGTCCCGGACTCGCCGGTGACGAGGCCGTGTTCGGTGGCGGCAAGGTCATCCGCGAGTCGATGGGCCAGGCGCGTGCTACGCGCGCAGAAGGCACCCCCGACACCGTCATCACCGGTGCCGTCATCGTCGACCACTGGGGCATCGTCAAGGCCGACGTCGGCATCCGTGACGGCCGCGTCACCGGCATCGGCAAGGCCGGAAACCCCGACACCATGGACGGCATCCATCCCGACCTGGTGATCGGCCCCGAGACCGAGGTCATCGCCGGCAACGGCCGCATCCTCACGGCCGGTGCCGTCGACGCGCACGTCCACTTCATCTGCCCGCAGATCGCCGACGAGGCGCTCTCCGCCGGAGTCACCACGCTGGTCGGCGGCGGCACCGGACCGGCCGAGGGTTCCAAGGCGACCACCGTCACGCCCGGCCCCTGGCATCTGGCCCGGATGATGGCGGCGATGGAGCAGTACCCGCTCAACATCGGCTTCCTCGGCAAGGGCAACACCGTCTCGCACGACGCGATGATGTCCCAGATCCGCGGGGGAGCGCTGGGACTGAAACTGCACGAGGACTGGGGCTCGACTCCCGCCGTCATCGACGCCTCGCTCACCGTCGCCGACCGCACGGGCGTCCAAGTCGCCATCCACACCGACACGTTGAACGAGGCCGGGTTCGTCGGCGACACCCTCGCCGCGATCGCCGGACGCGGCATCCACGCCTACCACACCGAGGGCGCGGGCGGCGGGCACGCGCCCGACATCATGACCGTGGTCTCCGAGCCGCACGTGCTGCCCAGCTCCACCAACCCGACCCGGCCCTACACCGTCAACACCGCCGAGGAACACCTCGACATGCTGATGGTCTGCCACCACCTCAACCCGGCGGTCCCCGAGGACCTCGCCTTCGCCGAATCCCGCATCCGGCCCTCGACCATCGGCGCCGAGGACATCCTCCACGACCTCGGCGCCATCTCGATCATCTCCTCCGACGCACAGGCGATGGGCCGGGTCGGCGAGGTCGTCATGCGGACCTGGCAGACGGCCCATGTGATGAAGCGGCGGCGGGGAGCACTGCCGGGTGACGGGCGGGCCGACAACCATCGCGTACGGCGCTACATCGCCAAGTACACGATCAACCCCGCCCTCGCACAGGGCCTCGCCCGCGAGATCGGCTCCGTCGAGAGCGGCAAGCTCGCCGACCTGGTGTTGTGGGAACCGGCGTTCTTCGGCGTCAAGCCGCACCTCGTCATCAAGGGCGGCCAGATCGCCTACGCGCAGATGGGCGACGCCAACGCGTCCATCCCGACCCCGCAACCGATCCTGCCGCGCCCGATGTTCGGCGCGATCGGACGGGCTCCCGCTTCCAACTCCTTCAATTTCGTCGCGCCGTTGGCGATCGAGGACGGGCTGCCGGAACGGCTCGACCTCGGCAAGAAGTTCGTGGCCATCGAGTCCACCCGTGCGGTCACCAAGGCCGACATGCGGGAGAACGACGCCCGGCCACGCGTCCAGGTCGACCCCGACAGCTTCGCCGTGCACATCGACGGGGAGCTCGTCGAGGCGACTCCGGCGGCCGAACTGCCCATGGCCCAGCGGTACTTCCTCTTCTGATGAGCACGCTGATGAGCGCCCTTTCGATGGGCGCGGTGCGATGAGCAGGGGAGCGCTGCTGGTCCTCGCCGACGGGCGTTTTCCCGCCGGCGGGCACGCGCACTCCGGCGGGGCGGAGGCGGCCGTCAAGGCCGGGCGGGTCACCGGGGCGGCGAGCCTCGGCGACTTCTGCCGGGGGCGGCTGTACACGGCCGGTCTCGTGTCCGCTTCGCTGGCCGCTGCGGCCGTACTCGGTGTCGATCCGGTGGAGTTGGACGCGGCTGCCGATGCGCGGACGCCGTCGCCGGCGTTGCGGACCGCTGCGCGGAAGCTCGGGCGGCAGTTGATGCGGGCCGCGCGGGCGACCTGGCCGTCCGCCGAACTCGACGCGCTGGCCCGGGAGTTCCCGAAGGGTGCGCATCAGCCGGTCGTGCTGGGGCTGGTCGCTCGGGCGGCCGGTCTGAGGGCTGAGGACGCTGCGTACTGTGCGGCCTACGAGAGTGTGAGTGGGCCCGCGTCGGCGACGGTGCGGTTGCTGAGTCTTGATCCGTTCGACGCCACGGCCGTACTGGCACGGTTGGCGCCGGAGCTGGACCTTGTCGTCGATCGGGCGGTGGAGGCGGCCGGGCGTGTGGTGGACCACGGTGTCGATGAACTGCCTTGTGCGTCTGCGCCGTTGCTGGAGATCGGGGCGGAGGCGCATGCCGCTTGGGCTGTGCGGTTGTTCGCGTCGTAGGGGCTTTCTCGCCCCCGCCGCCCCTACCCGTCCCGTCACCAGGGGCTCTGCCCCTTCGACCCCGTCAGGGGGTTTCGCCCCCTGGACCCCCCCGGGTCGGCCTGGACGGCCTCGTCCTCAAACGCCGGACGGGCTGGATGGTGCCGGCCGGCGTTGCAAGACCCCGTAAAGCCCCGCAGGAAACCAGAAGGAGCCGCCCCATGCACCTCGACCACACCCACGACGGCCCCGCCGCCGTCAGTGCAGACGCTCACCGCCCCGACGGGAACCGTCGTGCTCTACGTATCGGACTCGGCGGGCCCGTCGGTTCCGGTAAGACCGCCACCGTGGCCGCGCTCTGCCGGGCCCTGCGCGACGAACTCTCCCTCGCCGTCGTCACCAACGACATCTACACCCGTGAGGACGCCGAGTTCCTGCTGCGGGAGGCCGTGCTGCCGCCCGAGCGGATCAGCGCCGTCGAGACGGGGGCCTGTCCGCACACGGCGATCCGGGACGACATCTCCGCCAACCTCGAAGCCGTGGAGGACCTGGAGGACGAGGTCGGGCCGTTGGATCTGATCCTCGTCGAGTCCGGCGGGGACAATCTCACCGCGACCTTCTCCAAGGGGCTCGTCGACGCGCAGATCTTCGTGATCGACGTCGCCGGCGGGGACGACATTCCGCGCAAGGGCGGGCCCGGGGTGACGACCGCCGATCTGCTGGTCGTCAACAAGACCGACCTCGCGCCGTACGTGGGGTCCGATCTCGGGCGGATGGCCGCCGACGCGAAGGCGCAGCGGGCCGAACTGCCCGTTGTCTTCCAGTCGTTGCGGACCGAGGCGGGGGTCACGGACGTCGCCGCCTGGGTGCGGGCGCAACTCGCCGCGTGGGCCGCGTGATCGCGACCGGCGTTCGGGCCACCGCGCGGATCGTGGCCCGGGAGGACGGGCGCGGCGGCACCGCGCTTCCCGTGCTGGAGGGCGATGGGCCGCTCGCGCTGCGTCGGACCCGCGCCAGCGGCTCCGAGGCCCGGGTCATGCTCGTCGGGGCGATGAGCGGGCCGCTGGGCGGGGACCACTTCGCCGTCGAGGCCGATGTGGAGAGCGGGGCGCGGCTGCGGGTCGGGTCGGCCGCCGCCACCATCGCGCTGCCGGGGCAGGCGAAAGGGGAGTCGCGGTACGACGTACGGCTCAGGGTCGACGAGGACGGTGAACTGCACTGGCTGCCCGAGCAGTTGATCTCCGTGTGCGGCAGCGACCTTAGAGTCACCACCCGCGTCGACCTCGCCGGCTCCGCCCGGCTCGTCCTGCGCGAGGAGCAGGTGCTCGGGCGGGTCGGTGAGGAGTCCGGGCGGCTCACCAGCCGGCTCACGCTGCGGATCGCCGGACGGGCCGTGCTGGATCAGGAGTTGGCCTGCGGTCCCGGAGCGCCGGGCGGCTGGGACGGGCCCGCCGTCCTCGCGGGGCATCGCGCGGTGGGGCAACTCGTCGTCGTACGGCCGGAGTTCACCCGGGAGCCGCCCGCGGCGCGGATGCTGGGCGAGTGCGCGGCGCTGGCGCCGCTGGCCGGGCCTGCCGTGCTGGTGACGGCCGTCGCGGCCGACGGGCTGCGGTTGCGGCGGGTGCTGGACGAGGCCTTGGTGTCCCTCGGGTGAGTATCCGCTGAGCGGTACGTGAGTTTCCGCTTATCGGATTGGTAAAGAAGGTCAACAGCCTCTGTCCTCAGACACCTCACAGCCGGGAGGATCCCCCGAGACCATTTCGCAACTAAGTACGGGGAGGGGCCCACTTGAGGTTCATCAGACCGAGGAGCCGCGTCACGGCGTTCGGCTCGGCCGGGTTCGCCGCGGCGGCTCTGATAGCCGGCGCCGTGGCGGCGCCCACGGCCAACGCGCAGACCAACCAGGCGGCAAGCCACGGGCAGGACAGTGCGGCCAAGGGTGCCGCGCTCGCCGCCGCCCGCGCCGCGAAGGCCGGGATCGACTGGCAGGACTGTCCCGCCGACTGGGGTTTCGAGAAGCCGATCCAGTGCGGCTGGGTCACCGTGCCGATCGACTACACGAAGCCCAACGGCAAGACGATCAAGCTGGCCGTCGACCGCATCGGCAGCACGGGCACGAAGGAGGAGCGCCAGGGCGCGCTCGTCTACAACCCCGGCGGCCCGGGTGGCTCCGGAATGCGCTTCCCGCGCCGGGTCACCACCAAGAACCCGCTGTGGGTCAACACGTCCAAGGCGTACGACTTCGTGGGCTTCGACCCGCGCGGTGTCGGCCACTCGGCGCCCATCTCCTGCATCGACCCGCAGGAGTTCGTGAAGGCGCCCAAGGCGGACCCGGTACCGGACTCCACGGCCGACAAGAACGCGCAGCGCAAGCTGGCCCGTGAGTACGCGGACGGCTGCGCCGAGCGCACCGGCCGCACCATGCTCGCGCAGATGACCACGCCGAACACCGCGCGCGACCTGGACGTCATCCGCGCCGCCCTCGGCGAGAAGAAGCTCAACTACCTGGGCGTCTCCTACGGCACCTACCTCGGCGCCGTCTACGGCACCCTGTTCCCGTCGCACGTCCGCCGGATGATCGTCGACAGCGTCGTCAACCCGGCGCGCGACAACATCTGGTACGAGGCCAACCTCGGCCAGGACGTCGCCTTCGAGGGTCGCTGGAAGGACTGGGAGGACTGGGTCGCGAAGAACGACGCGGCCTTCCACCTGGGGACCACCCGCGACGCCGTACAGGCCAAGTGGCTGCAGCTGCGCGCCACCGCCAAGAAGAGCCCGCTCGGCGGGGTCGTCGGTCCGGCCGAGCTGCTCGGCTTCTTCCAGGGCGCCCCGTACTACGACTCCTCGTGGGTGCCGGTCGCCACCGCGTTCAGCAAGTACTTCGCCGGTGACCCCCAGCCGCTGATCGACGCGGCCTCGCCCGACATGTCGGACACCGCGGGCAACATCACCTCGGAGAACGGCAACGCCGTCTACACGGCCGTCGAGTGCACCGACGCCAAGTGGCCCACCAGCTGGGCGAAGTGGGACAAGGACAACACGGCGCTCAACAAGAAGTACCCGTTCCTGACCTGGTCCAACGCCTGGATGAACCTGCCGTGCGCCACCTGGCCCGTGAAGCAGCAGTCCCCGGTCGAGGTCAGGACCGGCAAGGGTCTGCCGCCGGTGCTCATCGTGCAGTCGCAGCGTGACGCCGCCACTCCGTACGAGGGTGCCGTCGTCCTGCACCAGCGCTTCAAGGGCTCCCGTCTGATCACCGAGAAGGACGCGGGCTCCCACGGTGTGACCGGTCTGGTCAACCCGTGCATCAACAGCCGGGTGGACACCTACCTCCTCACCGGCAAGCTGGACGCCGCCGACGTGACGTGCACCCCGCACGCGACGCCGGTGCCGTAACGAGCAGCAGTCGTACACGACTTGGGGCGGCCGGTTCTCAACCGGCCGCCCCTCGTCATGTCTTCCGCGTGCGGACCCTCAACTCAGCGGCAGGCGAGGGAACTTGCGTTCCTTTGCGGCGGCCGCCTGTTCCGCCTTGACGACGGCCGCGTACTGGTCGACGTACTCCTGCTCGGAGAGCATCAGGATCGCGTACATGATCTCGTCGGTGATGGCGCGCAGGATGGCCTTCTCGTTCTCCATGCCGGCGTAGCGGGAGAAGTCGAGGGGCTTGCCGAAGCGGATGGTCACCGGGTGGATGTTCGGGATGACCTTGCCGGGCGGCTGGGCCTCGAAGGTGCCGATCATCGCGCAGGGGATGACGGGCACCTGGGCCTTCAGGGCCATGACCGCGACGCCGACCTTGCCCTTGTAGAGGCGGCCGTCGTGGGAGCGGGTGCCCTCCGGGTAGATGCCGAGCAGCTCGCCCTTGCTGAGGACGCCGAGGCCCTCGCGGATCGCGGCCTGGCCCGCCTCCTTGCCGGAGCGGTCGACCGGGATCTGGCCCGCGCTGCGGAAGAAGGTTGCGGTGAGGCGGCCCCTGATGCCGGGGCCGGTGAAGTACTCGGCCTTGGCCAGGAAGGTGATCCGGCGCTTGAGGACCGCGGGCATCAGGAAGTGGTCGGAGAACGAGAGATGGTTGCCCGCGACGATCGCGGGGCCCGCCTCCGGTATGTGGTCGAGGCCCTCGATGCGGGGCCTGAAGACCAGTCTGAGCAAGGGACCCAGAATCACGTATTTCAGGACATAGTAGAACAAGGGGGGTCGCTCCTCACTCCGGCGGGTCGGCTCGACCGATCTGTTCTCGCAGGTCACCCGGTCTCTCGTGGGGTGCCAGTGTAGGCGCAGGCGGCGCCGCGTGGAACCGGTGGCGATCAGCGCGCCGCGGACACGGCCGAGGGCGGCGAGAAGGAACCCCTCGCCGCCCTCGGGACGGAACTGCCCCCGGTCCGCCGGGACTTACACGGACGCGGTGCGCGCCCTGCGGCGGTACAGCGCGAACGCGGTGGTCGCGCCCGCGGCGGTGACCAGACCCGCGCCGATCGCGATCACCGGCGTGTTGGAGGCGGTACCGCTGGCGGCGACGTTCTGGGCCTTCAGGTCCTGGACGTACGCCGGGTACGGAGCCGTGGAGGCCGTCGACGAGATCTGGGAGTAGTGCGGGATCCGCTTGACCGACTGCACTGAGCCGTTCGTGTTCAGCAGCACCTGCTTGTCGTTCGGGTGCTTGAAGTCGAACATCCCGGAGAGGGTGCCGGCCCGCTGGTCGAAGGACGCGTCACCGATCCGGCCGGTGTGCCAGTTGTCCTCGATGAACTGGGTGATCGACGCCTGCTCGGTCGGCGTGTGGTCGATCTTGTTGACCTTGCTGTACGGCGAGACGACCAGCAGCGGCTGCCGGGTGCCCGGGCCGCAGCGGTCCGCGTAGCCGCCCTTCGCCGCCGGACCGGCCTGGCAGGCCGGGCTGTCGGTGGCCTTGCCGTTGGAGCCGACCGTGGAGTCCTTGGAGCCGTTGAGCACCTTGGAGGTCACGTGGTCGTACCAGCCGTCGGAGTCGTCGTAGGCGATGACGACCGCCGTCGACTTCCACTCCGGCGACTTCTGGATCGCGTTGATCTCCTTGATCAGGAAGTTCTGCTCGTCGGCCGGGTCCGAGTAGCCGGCGTGCCCGTCCTGGTACTCGGCCGCCTTCAGGAAGCTCACTGCGGGAAGGTGGTTCGCCTTCAGCGCCGCGTCGAAGTCCGTCAGGTCGTAGTTGTGGTTCGCCCGGCCGTTGTGGCCGATCTCGGCCACCGACTTCGGCGCCAGGTGGTGCGGGTTGGACGTCGACCTGTAGTACTCGAACGGCGAGTGGTGCGGGCTGTAGTCCTCGGAGGCCGCGCCGCCCACGTTGGTGTGCGTGGTGCCCGCGCACTTGGCGTAGTCGCCGCTTTTGCCGTCCCAGGCGGTGCTGGGCCGGAAGCCGCCCTGGAACCAGCCCCAGGTCACGCCCTTGTTGTTGAGCAGGTCACCGATGTTCTTGCCCTGCATCTCGGCGAGCGCGCTGGTCGAGGTGTGGTCCTTGTCCGAGCAGTCGTCGAAGGCCGGGTCGGGGTCGTTGACGACCGTGCCGACACCCTTGGCGTTCGGGGAGACCACGGCGTACGGGTCCGGGGTCGTCGTCTGCTTCGGGTTCTCGGTGCCGGAGGCAGGGTCGACCGAGATCACGCCGTGCGTCTGACCGGAGACCAGGTTCAGCGCGCCGGGCGTGGAGGGTCCGAAGGTCGAGCTGAAGGAGTGGTCGTTCAGCGCGAACTGCTGGGCGTAGTTCCACAGGCCCGTGACGGTGTTGCCGTCGTAGTAGTCCATCACCAGACCGGGTTCACCGAACAGGCCGGTGCACTTGTTGACCTCGGTGTTCTCGACGTACTTGTCGGCCTTGCCGCCGTCGGCCGCGTACTGCTCGGGGCCGTAGGAGTGGTTCTGGTCGCAGGTCATCACCTGCGAACTGCTCAGCCGGGTGGGCGTGTAGAGGTTCGGGTTCTTCTTCAGCAGCCCGGCGTTGAGCAGGTTGTCGGCCTTCGGCGTGCGGGCCGCGGCCTTGAACTTCGTGCCGTCCGTGTTGGCGGCCTTCGGGTAGGTGGCGAAGTAGTGGTCGAACGAGATGTTCTCGTCGTAGAGCACCACCACGTGCTTGATCGGGGTGGCCGTGTGCGTGCTGCCGGAGGGCTGGTGGCCGCCGGAGCTCGCCGCCGCGGGCACGACCCCGCCCGCCGTGGCCAGCGCCGCCGCGCCGAGCAGGGCGCCCACGCGGGTCAGTCCGCGCCGCCCGCCTGGGATTCTTCCTGTGCCGATCATGCTGTCTCGCCTTCCGGGAGCACTGTTCTCGCGTGCCACGCCACCCTTGGCCGTGACGCCTACGGCCGTAGCCTGGGCAATGGTGACGGCGGGGCGGGGGAGGAGCAATGACGCGCGAGCGAACGCCCGGTCAGGAATTTCTCATGGTCTGTTGGTCTGGTCTTGACCGTGCTCTCAGGTCAGCAGGGTGCGGCCGAGCCAGTCGGCGCTGTCGCGGGCCCCGGGCAGCACGAAGAAGTAGCCGCCGCCGTACGGCGAGACGTAGTCGACCAGCGGTTCACCGGCCAGCCGCTTCTGTACGGTCTCGAACTGCCGGGCGAGGTCCTGCTGGTAGCAGCAGAACAGCAGGCCCATGTCTAGGTTGCCGTTGCTGTCCATGCCCCGGTCGTAGTTGTAGCCGCGGCGCAGGATGCGCTGGTCCGCGCTCTGCGTGGTGCGCGGGTTGGCGAGCCGGATGTGGCTGTCGAGCGGGATCACATCGCCCTGCGGGTCCTGCGCGTAGTTCGGGGTGTCCTTCTCGTGCCGCCCGTCCAGCGGTGCGCCGGTGTCCCGGGCGCGGCCGAACATCCGCTCCTGCTCGGTGAGGGAGACCCGGTCCCAGAACTCCACCAGCATCCTGATCAGCCGTACGACTTGATAGCTGCCACCGGTCGTCCACGCCGGTTCGCCGCTGCCGGCCCCCACCCACACGAGGTCGTTCATCGCGCGGGCGTCGGTCACCTCCGGGTTGGCGATGCCGTCCTTGAAGCCGAGGTGGTTGCGCGGGGTGCCCGAGGGGCGCGGCGGGCTGACGAACCCGTCCGTCCGCCACCGCACCTGCATACCGCCACGGGTGTGCCGGGTGACATCGCGCAGGGCGTGCAGCACGGTGTCGGAGGTGTCGGCGCAGAACTGCACGCTCAGATCGCCGTGGCACCACGCGGAGTCGAGGTCGTCGTCGGGGAACGCGGGCATCGTGGTCAGTCGGCGGGGTACGCGCTTCGCGAGCCCGTAGCGGTCGTCGAAGAGCGAGGCGCCGACGCCGACCGTGACGCTCAGCCGGTCGGCCGGGAGGTCGGGGCCCAGGGTGCCGGAGTCGGCGGGCGGGGCGGTGATGCCCAGGTCCTCCGGGCTGCCGCCGGAGGTCAGGAAACGCGCCCGGTCGGTCAACGTCCGTAGGAGGTCGGTGAGTTCGGCCCGGTTCTCGGCGGTGGTGTCGAAGGAGACGAACGCGGTGGCGCGCTGCGCGGGGGTGATGATCCCCGCCTGGTGGAGCCCGTGGAAGGGCACGCGCGCACCGCTCTCCGCGGCGGCGGCCGACGCCGTTCCCCGGTCGGCGGCGACCAGGCCGGCACCGGCCACGGCCGCCGCGCTCGCCAGGAAACCCCGGCGGCCCACCTCGTGTCCGCGCTTCACGCGGTCCTCCGTACGTCCGTGAGGGCCGCCACGTCGGCCAGCCGCTCCACCAGTCCACCGAGGTCGGAGTCGACCTTCTCCCTTTGCGGACGCATGAGTTGAGCCAGGGGCGTCCACTTCCCGGAGTGGTCGAAGCCGTCCAGGGTGTGCTGGGCCCGGTCCATCCAGTCGCCGAGTTCGGCGTAGCCCGTGTCCCGGGTCTTCAGCAGCGGGCTCAGGTATCCGAGCAGTACGCGCGTGCCGTCGAGGTTGGCGCGGGCGGTGGCCAGGTTGGTGCCGCTGCCGTAGTCGGTGCGGCCGGTCAGCTCGAACTGCACGGTGTTCTCCAGGATTTCGTGCGCGCGCAGTCCGGTGTCGGACGGGTCCATCCGCTGGGAGGGCCAGCTGCTCTCCAACGCGTGGACGTCCTTGGCGAGTCGGTCGGCGGGACCGCGCAGCCCGCTCGCCGGCTCGCCGTGCCACAGCCCGTACTCGACCCGGTGGAACCCGGTGAACCCGGCGTCGCGCACCCCGCCCGAGAGCCCGGCCGTGGTGCCGTTGATCGCCCCGTCGGAGTCGCCGAACGTGCCGTAGGCGGCCCCCATCCGCTCGTAGACGAGATGCGCGGGCAGCCATGCCGTGCGGGCCGCCGCGAGATCACCGCGATCCACTGCGGACCTCAACACGTCGGTCTTCCGGGCCAGTTCGACGGTCCGGGACTGAATCCACTTCTGGTAGCCGAGTGTGGGCGGGATGAGTTCCTGCTGGGTGACCGGGACGGCGGCCGGTCCGCTCCTCACCTTCGAGCCGGTGATCCGCACGGTCGGCCCGGTCACGGCGTCGGCGTCGTCGGGCAGACACTTGAAGGCGTACGAACCGTTGCCCAGGGTCACCCCGAGCGGCCGAACCGTCCCCGGCGCGAGCCCCTCGACCTCGCCGTAGACCGCGCCGGTCGTCGGGTCGGTCAGATACACCTCGGCCACCGTGCTCGACGTGTTGCGCAGCTCGAAGACCTGATGGCCGGCCTGCGGGTGCGTCCAGCCGGTCCCGCAGCCGGAGGTCGCGACCTCGACGGTGGTGTGCGGCAGGCCGTCGGCGGCGACGGCGGTCTTCCCGCCCGAGCCGGACCCCCGCTGGGTCAGCACACCGGCCACGACGGCCGCGACGACGACCAGGGCGCCGGCCGCGAGCAGGACGGTACGGCGATGTCCGGCGGCGGGAGCGGGCTCTGCTTCGGCTTCGGCGCCGCGCGCGGTTCCGGGCACGCCGGGCCTCCAGGGGCAGTCGTACGAAAGGTGGCGGTACCCGCGATCTTATGAGGGCGCCACCGACCCCACCGCCTCCCTTGACCCTGTTCTGACCGGAGGGCGGGCGAGAATTCGCCCGGGGTTCACCCTGCTGTCCGCGAGCGCCACCGTCCGCCGTACGGGCGAACACGGTGCGCTACGGCCGCCTCGCCCGGGTCGGGAACAACCCGGGCCCGTTCCGTGCTGCTCCTGATACCTCGCCGGATATTCAGAGAAGGGTCGTGGACGAGATGATTCGGTCAGGGCAGGAGCCGCTCCCGCCGTCGGGTGAAGCGCCCTTGGTGACCACCTGCGGTCGGCAGGTCGCGGTGAAGCGACTGCTGCTGGCGCTCCCCGAGCGGCCGATCACCCGGGTCACCCTGGACGTGGGCCCCGTCGTGCGCGGCGAGCCCGGGCTCTGGGCCTCCCTGACCGTGGACGAGGCCCGCGACCTGGCGCGTCGACTGCTGGCCCAGGCCGCCCTCGCCGACGCCGTCGCTCCCACGGGCGAGCAGTAGCTGGGCCGGCGCCCGAGCGCCGGCCCAACCACCCGTCACCTCACGCCCCTTGCGTCAGGACCCTCTCCAACGCACCCACGGCGGACCGGAGTTCGTCCGCCGTGATGGTCAGCGGCGGGGCCAGCCGGATCGTGGAGCCGTGGGTGTCCTTGGCCAACACGCCCTCACGCATGAGGCGTTCACTGATCTCACGGCCGGTGCCGATGGCCGGGTCGACGTCGACGCCCGCCCAGAGGCCGCGGGAGCGGAACCCGACGACACCCTTGCCGACCAGCTCGGTCAGACCGTCCCGCAGGACCACGCCCAACTCGGCCGCCCTGCGCTGGAATTCACCGGTCTCCAGGAGTTCGACGACCGCCGTGCCGACCGCCGCGGCGAGCGGGTTCCCGCCGAATGTCGAACCGTGCTCGCCCGGGTGCAGCACCCCCAGCACCTCGCGCCGCGCGACCACCGCCGACACCGGCACGATGCCCCCGCCGAGCGCCTTGCCGAGCAGCAGCACGTCCGGGACGACATCCTCGTGCTCGACGGCGAGCGTGCGGCCGGTGCGGCCGAGGCCCGACTGGATCTCGTCCGCGATGAACAAGCAGCCCTTGCGGGTGGTGAGTTCGCGGACACCGGCCAGATAGCCCGCGTCAGGGATGATGACTCCGGCCTCGCCCTGGATGGGCTCGATCAGCACCGCCGCCGTCGTCTCGTCGACCGCCGCCTCCATTGCCGCGAGGTCGTTGTACGGCACGATCCGGAAGCCCGGCGTGAAGGGGCCGAAGCCCGCCCGCGCCGTCTCGTCGGTGGAGAAGCTGACGATCGTCGTCGTACGGCCGTGGAAGTTCTCCGCCGCGACGACGATGGTGGCGCGGTCGGCGGGGACGCCCTTCACGTCGTAGGCCCATTTGCGGGCCACCTTGATGCCGCTCTCGACCGCCTCCGCGCCCGTGTTCATCGGGAGCACCATGTCGAGGCCGGTCAACTCCGCGAGCCGCTCGGCGAATTCGGCAAGGCGGTCGTTGTGGAAGGCGCGGGAGGTGAGCGTCAGCTGGTCGAGCTGGCGGTGGGCCGCCTCGATCAGCGCGGGGTGGCGGTGGCCGAAGTTGAGGGCCGAGTAGCCCGCGAGCATGTCGAGGTAGCGGCGGCCCTCGACGTCCTCCACCCAGGTGCCCTCGGCGCGGGCGACGACCACGGGCAGCGGGTGGTAGTTGTGCGCGAGGACCGGCTCCTCGGCACGGATGAGGTCGGCGGACGTACGGGCGCTGGCGGGTGCGGTCATGAGCGGATCTCCTGGGTGCAGCACTTGATGCCGCCGCCGGCTTTGTGGAACTCCGACAGGTCGACGGGGACGGGGACGTAGCCGCGTTCGGCGAGGCGCGCGGCCAGCGCCTCGGCCTGGGGCGCGATGAAGACGTGCAGGCCGTCGGAGACGGAGTTGAGGCCGAACGTCATCGCGTCCTCACGGGTCGCGAGCACCGCGTCCGGGAACAGCCGCGCGAGCACCTCGCGGCTGCCCGGCGAGAACGCCTCCGGGTAGTAGCAGATGTTGTCCTCGTCGAGGACGAACAGCGCCGTGTCCAGGTGGTAGAAGTACGGGTCAACCAGCGTCAGGCTGATCACCGGGACGCCGAAGAACTCCTGCACCTCGCGATGGGCCTCGCGGGTCGTACGGAACCCGGTGCCGGCCAGCAGATAACGGCCGGTCGGGATCAGGTCGCCCTCGCCCTCGCTGACCGACTCGGGGCGGTACACGTCGTAGCCGGCCGCCTTGAACCACATGTCGTAGTGGTCGGACTCGGGGCGCCGCTCGGGTGCGTGGAAGAGGGAGCCGAAGACGCGGCCCTCGACGACGACCGCCGAGTTCGCGGCGAACACCATGTCCGGGAGGCCGGGGGCCGGGGGCACGGTGTCGACGGTGTGGCCGTGCTCGCGGTAGGTGTCGATCAGTGTTCGCCACTGCTCCTGGGCGAGATCGACGTCGACCTTGTGGTCGGGATGCATCCAGGGGTTGATCGCGTACTGCACGGCGAAGTGTCTGGGTTCGCAGACGAGAAAGCGCCGCCGGCGCCGCACACGGGTCTCGGGCACAGAGGGGTTCCTCCGCTTCCTGTGATGTCGACTGGGGGTTGACACCACGGTAGGAAGAGACCAATACGCGCGACAAGCGATGAAGGCTGCGTGTCTGCGCAGGAATGCTGCGTCTTGGGCGGGGTCAGCGCAGGTCTGATGCGTCGCCCGGGGCGGGGTGGGTGGCGCCCGCTTCCGGGCTTTCCGGGAGGAGGTGGGACAGCACCATCACACTGATCGTCTTCCGGATGAACGGCTCCTGCCGGATCCGCTCCAGCACCTCCTCGAAGTGATCCACATCGGTGGCCCGCACATGCAGCAGCGCGTCCGCGCCACCGGTCACGGTCATCGCCGCGGTGATCTCCGGATGGTTGCGCACCACCTCCGCGAGCCGCCTGGGGGGCGCGGCGCCCTCGCAGTACACCTCCACGTACGCCTCCGTGCGCCACCCCAGCGCGGACGGCCGTACGGTCGCCGTGAACCCGGTGATCACACCCGTCTCCCGCAGCCGGTCCACCCGCCGCTTCACGGCCGTCGCGGACAGCCCGATCGCCGCGCCGATCTCGGCGAAGCTGGTCCTGGCGTTCGCCATCAGCGCGTTGATGATCTTCCGGTCGAGCTCGTCGAACGGGGTGGTCCTGCTGTTCATGTCGGCACTGTATCCAGCGGGGACGTCCACGCCGGGTACATGTCCAGGCGTACGAATTCCTCCTACACTCCACGTTCATGCTGCGCGCCCTCGCCGTCGACGACGAACGCCCCTCGCTGGAGGAGTTGCTCTATCTGCTGAACGCCGATCCACGCATCGGCAGCGCGGAGGGCGCGGGCGACGCGACCGAGGCGCTGCGGCGCATCAACCGCGCCCTGGAGTCCGGCCCGGGCGGACCCGAGGCCATCGACGTCGTGTTCCTCGACATCCAGATGCCCGGCCTCGACGGGCTGGACCTGGCACGGCTGCTGACGGGGTTCGCGCAGCCGCCGCTCGTCGTGTTCGTCACCGCGCACGAGGACTTCGCCGTACAGGCCTTCGATCTCAAGGCAGTCGACTACGTCCTCAAGCCCGTCCGCAAGGAACGGCTCGCGGAGGCCGTGCGCCGGGCCGCCGAACTCGGCGGCGCCGCACCGCGGATACCCGTGCACGAACCCGATCCCGACCACATAGCCGTCGAACTCGGCGGCGTCACCCGCTTCGTGGCCGTCGACGACATCACCCACGTCGAGGCCCAGGGCGACTACGCCCGGCTCCACACCGACCGCGGCAGCCACCTCGTCCGCATCCCGGTCTCCACCCTGGAGGACCGCTGGCGCTCGCGCGGCTTCGTCCGCATCCACCGCCGTCACCTCGTCGCCCTGCGCCACATCGGCGAACTCCGCCTGGACGCGGGCACGGTGAGCGTCCTGGTGGGCGGCGAGGAACTCCAGGTCAGCCGCCGCCACACCCGCGAACTGCGGGACCTGCTGATGCGGAGGTCCTGACAGTGCCTCAGGAACCCAGCGAACGCAGGGTCGTCGTCACCGGCCCACCCCGCCGCACCCGGCGCGCCTCCGGCTACTCCCGCCCCCGCACCGAGATCGACGAACAGACCACCCTCGGCCACACCTACGTCCGCTCCCTCATGCGCACCCAACTCCGCGCCGCCCTCATGGTGTTCGCGGTCCTGGTCCTGCTCGTCGGCCCGCTGCCCCTGGTGTTCGCGGCGACCCCGGGCTCCCGCCGCCTCGAATGGCTGATCCTCGGCTTCTGCCTCTACGCCCCGCTCGTCCTGCTCGCCCTCTGGTACGTGCGCCGCGCAGAACGCAACGAACGCGACTTCGTACGCCTCGTAGAGGACCGCTGAGGCGCGTGAACTCCAGCTACGCCGTACCGGCGGTCGCCCTCGTCGTCGTGGCGACCGTCCTCGTCGGCGCCTTCGGCCTGCGCATCTCCCGCACCACTTCCGACTTCTACGTCGCCTCCCGTACCGTCGGCCCCCGCCTCAACGCGGCCGCCATCAGCGGCGAATACCTCTCCGCCGCCTCCTTCCTGGGCATCGCGGGCCTGGTCCTCGTCCAGGGCCCCGACATGCTCTGGTACCCGGTCGGCTACACCGCCGGATACCTGGTCCTGCTGCTGTTCGTCGCCGCCCCGCTGCGCCGCTCCGGCGCCTACACCCTCCCCGACTTCGCCGAGGCCCGGCTCGCCTCGCACGCCGTACGACGCCTCGCGGGCGCCTTCGTCGTGGGGGTCGGCTGGCTGTACCTCCTGCCCCAACTCCAGGGCGCGGGGCTGACGTTGACCGTCCTCACCGGCGCGCCCGACTCGCTCGGCGGGCTGATCGTCGCCGTCGTGGTCGTCGCGACCGTCGCCGCGGGCGGCATGCGCAGCATCACCTTCGTCCAGGCCTTCCAGTACTGGCTGAAGCTCACCGCGCTGCTCGTCCCCGTCCTCTTCCTGGTCCTCGCCTGGCAGAGCGACGGAGCACCCCGGCACGCCTTCGAGGAACCGGCCGCCTTCCGCGAACAGCGCGTCGTCCGCGTCGACGACACCCTCGACCTCAAACTCGACCGCCCCCTGACCGTCACGGTGAACGGCACGGTCGACGGCCGCCGCCACCGCGCCGAGCGGCTCCAACTCCCCACCGGCACCCACCACATCGGAGCCGGTACCCGCCTCACCTTCGCCAAGGGCGCCACCGTCCCCGTCGCCGACCGCGGCACCAACGGCGGCATGTCCACCTCGCTCGCCGCGAGCCGCGAGGAACGCCCGCTGTACGCCACGTACGGCCTCATCCTCGCCACCTTCCTCGGCACCATGGGCCTGCCGCACGTCGTCGTCCGCTTCTACACCAGCCCGCACGGCGTCGCCGCCCGCCGCACCACTGTCGCCGTCCTCGGCCTCATCGGCGCCTTCTACCTTCTGCCACCCGTCTACGGCGCCCTCGGCCGCCTCTACACCCCCGAACTCACCATCACCGGCGACGCCGACGCGGCCGTCCTCCTGCTGCCCGACCGCATGATCGGCGGGGTCGGCGGCGATCTGCTCGGCGCGCTGGTCGCGGGCGGCGCCTTCGCCGCGTTCCTGTCCACCGCCTCGGGACTCACCATGGCCGTCGCCGGAGTCCTCACCCAGGACGTCCTCCCGTCGCGCGGGGTACGGCACTTCAGGCTCGGCACGGTCCTCGCCATGGTCGTCCCCCTGGTGGCGAGCGTCCTGGTCGGCGGGCTGCCCGTCGCCGACGCCGTGGGACTCGCGTTCGCCGTATCGGCCTCCTCCTTCTGCCCGTTGCTGGTCCTCGGCATCTGGTGGACCCGGCTCACCCCGCCCGGCGCGGCGGCCGGAATGCTCGTCGGCGGCGGCTCGGCGTTCGCCGCCGTGGCCGCGACCATGGCCGGCTTCCCGGGCACGGGCTCACTGCACGCCCTGCTCGCCTGGCCCGCGCTCTGGTCGGTACCGCTGGGCTTCCTCACGATGGTGCTGGTGTCCCTGGCCACGCCGGGCCGGGTGCCGACGGGAACGGCGGCGATCCTGGCGCGCTTCCATCTGCCGGAGGAACTGCGGGTGGAGGTGAAGGCGTGAGAGCGTCTCATGCGACGGAGGCGGGTACATGAGCGGTTTCCTGGCCGGCCTCTGTGTCGCCGTACTCCCGCTGCTCGCCGCCGGTTTCTGGCTCGGGCGGCGCACCGCGCGCCCGGAGAGCCTCGGCGGGCTCGGCACCCCCGTCGAGCACGCCACCTTCCAGACCCTGCACACCGCCTCCCTCGCCGCACCGCCGCTGCGCGCGGGCCTTACCGGGGAGACGGCCGGCCGCTCGGCCCGCAGACTGCGCACGCTGCTCGGCACCGACGCGCTCTGCCTGACCGACCAGAAGCAGGTCCTCGCCTGGGACGGCGTCGGTGACCATCACCGGGCCGAGATCATGGAGCGGCTCGCGGGCCCGCTGGAGACCGGCCGCGGCGAGGCGTTCCGGCTCACCTGCGCTGCTCCGGACTGCCCGCTGCGCTGGGCGGTGGTCGCCCCGCTCACCGTCGACGACCGGGTCCACGGCGCGCTGGTCGCCTGCGCGCCGCGCGAGTCAGCCGTGCTGGTCCGGGCCGCCGGAGAGGTCGCGCGGTGGGTCTCCGTCCAACTGGAGTTGGCGGATCTCGACCAGTCCCGCACCCAGCTGATCGAGGCCGAGATCAAGGCACTTCGGGCCCAGATATCCCCGCACTTCATCTTCAACTCGCTCGCGGTGATCGCCTCGTTCGTCCGCACCGACCCCGAGCGCGCCCGCGAACTGCTCCTCGAATTCGCCGACTTCACCCGCTACTCGTTCCGCAGGCACGGCGACTTCACCACCCTCGCCGACGAACTCCACGCCATCGACCACTACTTGGCACTGGTCCGGGCCCGCTTCGGGGAACGGCTCTCGGTCACGCTCCAGATCGCCCCCGAGGTACTTCCGGTCGCGCTCCCGTTCCTGTGCCTGCAACCGCTCGTGGAGAACGCCGTGAAACACGGCCTCGAAGGCAAGGCCGTGAATGCAGCGGGCAGGAGCCGCATCAGCATCACCGCGCAGGACGCCGGCGCCGAGGCACTGGTCGTCATCGAGGACGACGGCGCCGGCATGGACCCCGACCTGCTGCGCCGCATCCTGGCGGGCGAGGTCAGCCCCTCGGGCGGCATCGGCCTGTCCAACGTCGACGACCGGCTCCGCCAGGTCTACGGCGACGACTACGGCCTCGTCATCGAGACCGCCGTAGGAGCGGGCATGAAGATCACCGCCCGGCTGCCGAAGTACCAGCCGGGCGTGCACTCGGCGAGCCGCCGGAGCGAGCAGTGATGAGCCCTCAGGTGCTGCGCGTGGCCACCATCCCCAGGGTGATGAGCCCCAGCACGACCCAGCCGAACCACAGCCAGCCGTTGCTGCCGAGCGCCACCGTGTAGGCCGTCACCACCACCAGCCCGCCGACGGTGATCACCCCCATGGTCTTCGTGGAACCGGGCATCGCGACACCCTCCTCATGGTCCGTCCCCCTCCATGGTGCCCCCGTTCTGCTTCCGCACGGCGCACACGACGAAATGAGTGCCGGACTTCCACGGTCCCTCACTGGTCCAGGAGGCGGCCTGGTAGACCGACGGATCGAAGCCGTAGTCGGCCGGCGGGACGTCCTGTGCGCAGGCCGCGTCCGACCGCGTGCGCGCCTGGGCCAGCGTGACGTCCGCGCCCAACCGGGTGAACCCGAGCACTTCCTGGTCGTGCTTTCCGGCGCAGGAGACCAGGCTCGCCGCCCGGTTCGAGGGCACGTCCAGACAGTCCCGCTTCTGCATGGTCGACGTGTCCGCGAACGCCGACCCGAGGGTGCGGTGGCTGCCGAGCGGCCCGTAGACCGGCCCGTGCGCGCCCAGCACCAGACAGGCGGTGCGGTGTCCGGCCGCCTCGAAACCCGTGTCGGTCGGTACGACGGCGTAGCCCCGCACGTCCGCGAGCTTCTCCCGCATCTCCTGCGTCCGCTGCGCACACCGGTCGGCGCCGACCTTCCGCGCCTCGCCCGCGGACGCGGTGGACACGAACGCCATCACCTGCCCGTCCGGCACCGTCGTCCGGCAGCCGGCGTCCACGGCGAGCCGCGGCGTCCCCCGGAAGCGATGCCCGCCCGGCCAGTCGGCGGTGACACAGTCGCCGTCCTTGAGCGGCGCGGAGAGCCCGACGGCCGTGCCGTACGGCGGACCCTTCTTGCCGGTTTCCTTGCCGGGCGGCTGATGAGCCATCGCGTACCAGACACCGCCCAGGGCCAGAACGAGCCCGAGCAGCCCCGCCAGGACGGACTGGAGGACCCGGGGCCGAGGACGCCGACGCCGGCCCGCGGGGGAGGGCTGGGCCGCCGGGACCCCGTATCCGTACGGCGGCGAGGCCTGCGTAGGCATCGCCACCGGCACCGGCGCGGGCCGCCCCTCCCAGGGGGACTCCGAACCCAGGTCCGTCTGCGTGCGGGCGTACGCCTCCGCCTCGGCCTGCGGCGTCACGATCCGCGACAGCGCCGCCTCCGCCTCCGCCGCCGGAATCCGCCGTAGCGGATCCTTCTCCAGCATCGCGTGGAGCACCGGTGCCAGGGCGCCCGCGCGGGCCGGTGGCAGCGGGTCCTCCATGACCACGGCGGTGACCTCGGCGAGCGGGGACTCACGGGTGAAGGGGCCGTGGCCCTCGACCGCGTGGTACAGCGTGCAGCCCAGCGAGAACAGGTCGGCGGCGGCCGTCGGCGGCCCGCCCGTGGCCCGCTCCGGCGCCAGATAGCCCGCCGTGCCCACGAGCACGGACGTCAGCGTGTACCGCGTCTCCCCGCCGTCCGGCTGCACCGAGATGCCGTAGTCGGTGAGCAGGACCCGGGCGTACGGCGAACCGGTGCGGTCCGGCGCGAGCAGGATGTTCGCCGGTTTCACGTCCCGGTGCATGACGCCCCGCTCGTGCCCGGCGGTCAGCGCGTCGAGCACGGCGAGCCCGATGCGGGCGCACTCCGCCGGGGCGAGCGGGCCCTGCCGGCCGACCAGGTCGCGCAGGTCGACGGCGTCCGCCACATACTCCATGACGATCCACGGCAGCCCGTCGTGCTCCAGTACGTCGTGGACGGTCACCACATGGGGGTGGCCGCGCAGCCCCGCCGCGTGCCGGGCCTCTGCCTGGGCGCGGGCCACCCGGGCCTCCCGCTCGGCGCCGGCGGAGGCCGGGTTGCTGAACACGATCTCCTTGAGCGCGACTTCACAGGCCAGCCGCTGGTCATGTGCGAGCCACACATGTCCCATACCGCCACTGCCCAGCCGGTTCAGCAGGAGATAACGGCCGGCGATGACCCGGCCCACGCCCGACGTCGGCGATCCCTGAGGCATCCGGTGTCCCCCTCCCGGTTCCGCGTCATGTCTCGGTCGCGGCGGGGGTGCCGGTCACGGGGTCTCTGGTGACCGGTTCGCTCGTGATGGGCACGCTGCTCGTCACGGGGGCGCTGCTCGTGACGGGCGCGCTACTGGTCACGGGGGCGCTCGTCACGGGCGCCGCGCTGGTGGTGACCGGCGCGCTCGTCACGGGCGCACTGGTCACCACCGAGGGCGAACCGGTCTTGGGAGAGCTGCTCGGCGGTGAGCTGCTCGACGGCGGCGGCTTGCTCTTGGGCGAGGACGGGGGCGGCGACGAGGGCGGTGAGGCAGGCGGCGACGAGGTCGTGGGCGGTGCTGTCCGAGACGTGGAGGGCGGTGCCGTGGACGTCGGCGGGCCCACCGTCGGTCCGGAGGTCGTCGGAGCCGGGGGAGTGGACGTCGCCCCGGTCGCTCCACCGCTCGTCCCGCCGGACACCGTCAGCGTCACGTACTGCCCGAACCTCAGCTCGGTCCCCGCCGGCGGATTGGACGCGGTCACCCGCGCGTCGTCGGACGGCGCCGCGCTCCCTCCGTACCCCACGGCCAGCCCGCTGCTCACCAGTTGCCGCCGAGCCTCCCCGAACGTGGCCCCCATGAGGTTCGGCACCGCGTGCTGCCGCCGGGTGTCGAAGGTGCTGTCGTGCCTGCCCGTCGAACCGACCGGACGCGTGATGCCGACATCGGGATCGCCGACGTCCACGAGGGCGAGCCGCTCCATCTTCCGGGGCGCCGGCTGCACGGCCACCACCGAGGACGGCTCATATCCGTGCCACTTCCTGTTGCCGTCCGCGAACTTGACGGAAATCCTCCCCGCGTCGCCCTTGAACGGGCGCAGCGGATTTCCGCACGAGCACTTCGCGGCGGGTTCCCCCTGCTCGTCGACGAGAATCGCGATTCCCGCCTGGAGAAGGGAGTTGTAGGGCGTTGCCTTTCCCTTTTTGTAGTCGTGGTTCTGTACGAGAGTGTCGTGACGCAGGAGTACGGGTGTGAGCCGGTCGAGATAGCCCGGGATCTGGTCCGTGGTGATACCGAGCACGGACGACCACGCCACCGCCTTCCGGTGGTTCGCGGGATCGGTCAGGAACCTCTTGAGCTTCGCCACGTCACAGATGGTCGGCTGCCTGGTGCCCCCGTACAGACCGGGTGTGTCTCCCTGCTGCAGGGTGCCCCGCACCGGCAGCGAGCGGACCTCGGCGTCGTGGCCCAGTCCCTGTTTCTCGTCGAAGAAAGGCGCGAGCGACGGAACTCCGACGGCGACCGCCTTTACGGCGAACGTATGTGCGCCCCCGCCGCAGCCACTCACGACCAGGACACAGACGAGCAGCACGGCGATCCTGCGGATCACTGCAATTCCGGTCCTTTGCACAACCGCGCGAAATGTCATTACCGCTCCCCCCGGTCGCGGTTCCCCCATCGCGCTTTATGCTACTGAACGAATTCTCCGTTCAGTGAGCCGCGTGCGCTCAATTGCCTCGTGTGTTCAATGAGGCCAAATAGGCGTTGTACGCCTCAAGTTCCCTGTCGCCGTCCCGGTCGGCGGCCCGGTCCTGCCGCTTGGCCTGCCGCTGCTCCGAGCCGTACCACTGGAACAGCAGGGCGATCAGCACCAGCACGGAGGGGATCTCGCTGAACGCCCAGGCGATACCGCCGGCCGCGTTCTGGTCGGAGAGCGCGTCGATGCCGAGCGAGGCGGGCGGGTGCTTGAACGTCTCGACCATCGGCTCCGACGCCATCATCAGCGCGATGCCGAAGAACGCGTGGAACGGCATCCCGGCGAACAGCTCCAGCATCCGCATCAGATAGCCCGGCCGGTTCGGCCCCGGGTCCACGCCCATGATCGGCCAGAAGAACACCACGCCCACGGCGAGGAAGTGCACCATCATCGCGATGTGCCCGGTCTTCGAGCCCATCAGGAAGTCGAAGATCGGCGTGAAGTACAGCGCGTACAGGCTCGCGATGAACAGCGGGATCGTGAACGCGGGATGCGTGATGATCTTCATGTACCGGCTGTGCAGGAACATCAGCAGCAGCTCGCGGGGCCCCTTCCGACCCCTGGCCGCAGGCGGCAGCGCCCGCAGCGCGAGGGTGATCGGAGCACCGAGCAGCAGCAGGATCGGCGACAGCATGCTGATGATCATGTGCTGCACCATGTGCACGCTGAACATGACCATGCCGTAGTCGTTGAGCTTGGTGCACATCACGAGCCCGACGGTCAGCACCCCGATGACGTACGAGATCGTCCGCCCCACGGGCCACGAGTCCCCGCGCCGCTTCAACCGCACGACCCCCCAGCCGTACAGCCCCAGCCCCAGCAAACAGGCGGTGAGGAAGAACGGGTCGGCCGACCACTCAAGTCCGCGCCCCAACGTGAACGGCGGCAGATCCATGGTCATGCCGTGCCCGCCGTGATCCATCGGACGGCTCCTGATTCGTGGGGGTGTGCGTCGTCTGTCCGCACCAGACTAGAACTGCCCCCGGTCACTTCTGCGACCGGGGGCAAGTGCACCCACCCAGGGGCGCGGGGCTGTGACATTTGCGGCTCCGCCGCGTGGGCGCGACCAGCCACAGCGCGACCCGCACCCGACGAATCACCTCACGGCGTTCAGAGCACGCACTCGGCCTCTTCATACCGATCAGCGGGCACGGTCTTAAGAGTCTCGACCGCATCAGCCAACGGCACCATCAAAATGTCGGTCCCCTGAAGCGCGGTCATCTTCCCGAACTCCCCACGGTGAGCGGCCTCCACCGCATGCCACCCGAACCGGGTCGCGAGCACACGGTCGTACGCGGTAGGCGTACCCCCACGCTGCACATGCCCGAGGATCACCGGCCGCGCCTCCTTGCCGAGCCGTTCCTCCAGCTCGATGGACAGCTGCCGCGCGATCCCCGCGAAGCGCTCATGGCCGTAGACGTCCTTCTTGCCCTCGTCGAACTCCATGGAGCCCGCGCGAGGCTTCGCACCCTCCGCAGCGACGACGATCGCGAAGCGCTTGCCCGCCTCGAAGCGTTCGCCGACGCGCGCGGCCAACTCCTCGATGTCGAAGGGGCGTTCAGGTACGACGATGGCGTGGGCGCCGGCCGCCATGCCGGAGTGCAGGGCGATCCAGCCGGTGTGCCGGCCCATGACCTCCACGACGAGGACGCGCTGGTGGGACTCGGCGGTCGTCTTGAGCCGGTCGAGCGCCTCGGTCGCGACACCGACGGCCGTGTCGAAGCCGAAGGTGACGTCCGTGACGGCGATGTCGTTGTCGATGGTCTTGGGGACGCCGACGATCGGGAGCCCGGCGTCGTACATCAGCTTGGCGGCCTTGAGCGTGCCCTCGCCGCCTATCGGGATGATCGCGTCGAGGCCGAGCTCCTCGACATGGCCCCGGGCCCGCTCCACGCCGTCCCGCAGATGGGAGGGCTGGACCCGGGAGGAACCGAGGATGGTGCCGCCGCGAGCAAGGATGCCGCTCACCGCGTCGAGGTCGAGCTTGAGGTAGTCGCACTCCAGGAGGCCCTTCCAGCCGTCCCGGAAGCCGATGACCTCGTCGCCGTGGTCCACGACGGCGCGGTGCACGACGGACCGGATGACGGCGTTCAGGCCGGGGCAGTCGCCGCCGGACGTGAGCACACCAATGCGCATAGCCCGAAAGAACCTTCTCAACGTGGGCGGGACCGGACCACTTTGTCCGGCACGATCCCCGCCACCCTAACGGCAGGAGGGGGCGGGGTCGTAGCGTGCGTCCGCCTGCTGGACGACCCCGCTCACCTGCGCGGACGAGGCGTCAGACGGGCTGGTTGCCCGCACCCGAAGACCAGGTGTACGGGCCGCTTACGCGGGTTGCTGAGCTGCGGCGATGCGCTCGTTGCGGAGCGCCTCGTACCAGCGGTCGTCGATAGGCGGCAGCGCGTTGACGTCGAGGGCCAGCTTCAGCAGCAGGTCCGCGATCTGCGGGTTGCGGGCGAGCACGGGCCCGTGCATGTACGTACCGAACACCGTGTCGTTGTACGCGCCCTCGGTGCCGTCGCCCGTGCCGTTGCCCTTGCCGAGCCGCACCTGCGCGAACGGGCGCGCGGAGGGGCCGAGGTGGGTGACACCCTGGTGGTTCTCGAAACCGGTGAGCGGCGGCAGGCCCAGGCGCGGGTCGATGTCCCCGAGGACGTCGCCGACGCACCGCTCGCCCTCGCCGCGCACCGACACCACGTCGAGCAGGCCGAGGCCGGGCTCGCGCTGGCCGAGGTCGTTGATGAACTCGTGGCCGAGGATCTGGTAGCCGGCGCACACCGAGAAGACGATCGCGCCGTTGCCGATCGCCCGGTGAAGGCCGCCGTCCCGGCGCAGCCGCTCGGCCGCGAGCCGCTGCGGGCGGTCCTCACCGCCGCCGATGAGATAGATGTCGCCGGAGGTCGGGATCGGCTGGTCGCTGCGCACGTCCAGCCGGGCCACGTCGAGGCCGCGCTGCCGCGCCCGGCGTTCCACGACGAGGGCGTTGCCCTGGTCGCCGTAGGTGCTCAGCAGGTCGGGGTAGATCCACACCAGACGGAGCTGGTTGTCGCTCATGGTCATTCGTCCTCTGGGGGTTCTGGGTCTCAGTTGCCGACGCGGCGGCGCAGGTCCTGGAACGCGGTGTAGTTCGCGATGACCTCGATGCGGCCGGGCGGGGCCTGCTGTACGGCCTGGTCGAGGTTGTCGCAGACCTGGAAGTGCTGGTTGGCCACTTCCAGACGGACCGCGAGGTCCAGCTTGCGGTCGCCGACGACGAAGATGGGGTGGCCGGTCAGTCGCGTGTAGTCGACGTCCCACAGCCAGGAGGTGTCGGTGCCGTCGGCGCCGCGCGCGTTCACCGAGAGGATCACCGGGGTCGGCGGCGGATCGATCAGGCTGAACGTTTCGAGCCAGCCCGCCGGGTTCTTCGCCAGCAGCAGGCGCAGGTCGCGCTGCATGAACTGGACGACGTCGTAGCGCCCGGCGACGGCCTGCACGCGGTACATGCGCTCCAGGGCGACCTGCGGCGGCACCCCGAACACGGCGGCGACGGCGGCGGAGGACGCGGCGTTGGCCTTGTTGGCACGCCCCGGCAGTTGGAGGTGGATGGGCCAAGCAGAACCGTGCGGATCGAGCACATGGTCCCCGGAGAGCGCCCAACTCGGCGTGGGCCGCCGGAATCCGCACTCGCCGCAGAACCAGTCGTCACCGGGCCGCTGCATCACGCCACCGCACGAAGGACACGACCAGGCGTCGTCCTTCCACATCTGCCCGGCGGCGACCCAGATCACGTTGGGGGAGGAGGAGGCGGCCCACACGACCAGCGGATCGTCCGCGTTCGCGACGACGACGGCCTTCGAACCGGCAAGCCCCTCACGCCAGTTCTCCGCGAGCATGCGGGTCTCGGCCGCGCGGTCCAGCTGGTCACGGGAGAGGTTGAGCAGCGCGATGCACTTGGGGTCGGTGTCCCGGGCGACGCCGGCGAGGTACTTCTCGTCGACCTCGATGACCCCGAACTTGGCGTCCGAGCCGCCGGCCAGCGCCGAGGTGATACCGGCGGGCATGTTGGCACCGAGCGCGTTGGACACGACGGGACCGGCGGCCCCCAGCGCTTCGGCGATGAGCCGCGTGGTCGTGGTCTTGCCGTTGGTGGCCGAGACCAGGGTCACATCAAGGCTCTGCGCGAGCCGGGCGAGGAGGTCGGGGTCGAGTTTGAGTGCCACTCGGCCGCCGATCACCGATCCGCTGCCCCGCCCCGCGGCACGCGATGCCGCCGCGACCGCCTTGCCCGCCGTCACGGCCAGCTTGGCCCGCGGCGTGAGCGGGTCCGAGTTGCCTGCCATCAGTTCTCGATCCTCCTTGCGTACGCGCCGCGCCTCTGCCTCCGGCAACGTGGTGTGGACCTCAGCCTATCGAGATCCTTATCAGTGCCCGAACCGCGGCACCGCGAACGCCTCGCGGCGGGCGTGCGCCGTAGAGAACCGTACCCTTGCGCCCATGCGATACGGCTCCATCCCGGGCGCCCACGGGCGAGTCCGTCCCCTCACCCTGCTCGGCGACCCCCTCCTGCATGCCCCGTGCGAGGAGGTCACGAACTTCGGCCCCGAACTCGCCCGCCTCGTAGAGGACTTGTTCGCGACGATGTACGCGGCCCAGGGCGTGGGCCTCGCCGCGAACCAAGTCGGCGAATCCCTGCGGGTGTTCGTCTACGACTGCCCCGACGACGAGGAGACCCGCCACCTCGGCCACGTGGTGAACCCACGCCTGGTCGAGGCGGACGGTGTGGTCCTGAGAGGCCCGGAGGGATGTCTGTCCCTGCCGGGCCTGGAGGCGGGAACGGAACGCTACGACCACGCGGTCGTCGAGGGCTTCACGGCAACCGGCGAACCGATCACCGTGGAGGGAACGGGTTGGTTCGCTCGCTGCCTTCAACACGAGTACGACCACGTGGAGGGACGGGTGTACGCGGACCGCGTGACGGGCTGGCGCCACAAACGCTTGATGCGACAGGCAGCCCGAGCTTCATGGCACCGCTGACTTCAGGTCTTTGTCTTAAGGAGCGCGGGGAACTGCGCGACCAGCCCCCACCGGCCCGCACTTTCCATACGACCTCAGAACCCGGGCCCACCAACCTTGTCCCCGGCGGCAGCCAACCGCCCCCACAACAGGTCGGCAAGACTCCGCACCAACTCAGCCCGGGAGCAAGGCCGTTCACCGAGCCACCAGTCACCCGCCGCATGCATCATCCCGACAATCCCATGCCCCCACACACGGGCCAGTTGCTGACTGTTCGGCCCGAGATCCACCCGCTCCTCGATGACCTGAGCGAGTTCCTCCCCCATCCGCCGAAGCAGCGGAACGGAGTGATTCCCCGTGTCGAACCCGTGGTCCGCGGTCTGCCCACCCTCGACGGGGTGCATCAGGAACCGGTACACCTGAGGCAGCGCCTCGATCGCCGCGAGGTAGGTGTCGAGCGTGGCCTCCACCCGCTCCCGACGCTCGGCGGGGGCGTCCAGCGCGGCCCGCAGAGAAGACAGCAACGCGTCCGTGTGCCGCTTGGCGAGCGCCGCGTACAGTCCACCCTTGTCACCGAAGTGCCGGTACAGGATCGGCTTGGTGATGCCGGCCTCCGCCGCGATCGCGTTCATCGAGGCCTGCGGTCCGTCACGCAGCACCACTCTGTCCGCGGCCTCCAACAGCTCGCGCCGTCGGCGGTCGGCGGACCGCTGTTGATCGGTCCGCTGCGTGGTGTCCATGGTCTCTCCCCACCCGTGCTGAATCGGTAACGCCTGCGCAAACTAACACTCAACGTGCCACACGCCTCGAACGGGCTGCCGAGACGTCATCGGGAGTTGACTTTTCCTACCCGTCGGTAACAGACTCTGTAGTTACCGCAAGTAACATGCTAGTGCGCTGCTGGAGGAGTCATGGCCGAGTTCACCATGGAACTCAACGACGAACAGAAGGAGGTGCGGGACTGGCTGCACGGCTTCGCCGCCGATGTCATCCGCCCCGCCGCCGCCGAATGGGACGAGCGTGAGGAGACTCCCTGGCCGGTCATCCAGGAAGCCGCGAAGGTCGGCATCTATTCCCTGGACTTCTACGCCCAGCAGTACTTCGACCCCACCGGCCTCGGCATCCCGATGGCCATGGAAGAACTGTTCTGGGGCGACGCGGGCATAGCCCTCTCCATAGTCGGCACCGGCCTGGCCGCCGTCGGCGTCCTCGCCAACGGCACCGAGGAGCAGATCGGCACCTGGATCCCCCAGATGTACGGCGACGCCAACGACGTGAAGGTCGCCGCCTTCTGCTCCTCCGAGCCCGACGCCGGTTCCGACGTGGCGTCCATGCGCACGCGTGCCGTCTACGACGAGGCCAAGGACGAGTGGATCCTCAACGGCACCAAGACCTGGGCGACCAACGGCGGTATCGCCAACGTCCACGTCGTCGTCGCGGTCGTCGACGCGGACCTCGGCTCCAAGGGCCACGCCTCCTTCATCGTCCCGGCCGGCACGCCGGGTCTGTCCCAGGGGCAGAAGTTCAAGAAGCACGGCATCCGCGCCTCGCACACCGCCGAGGTGGTCCTGGAGAACGCCCGCGTCCCCGGTTCCTGCCTGCTCGGCGGCAAGGAGAAGCTGGACGAGCGCCTCGCCCGCGCCCGTGAGCGCGCCAAGGCGGGCGGCGGCGAGCGCGTGAAGAACGCGGCGATGGCCACGTTCGAGGCGTCCCGCCCGGCGGTCGGCGCCATGGCGGTGGGCACGGCTCGCGCCGCCTACGAGGTCGCCCTCGACTACGCGAAGACCCGCGAGCAGTTCGGCCGGCCGATCATCGACAACCAGGGTGTCGCCTTCCAGATCGCCGACATGCGTACGTCCATCGACGCGGCTCGGCTGCTGGTGTGGCGGGCGTCCTGGATGGCGGTCAACGGCAAGCAGTTCACGGCGGCCGAGGGGTCGATGTCGAAGCTGTTCGCCAGCGAGACGGCGAAGAAGGTGACCGCGCAGGCGATCCAGATCCTCGGTGGGAACGGGTACACCCGTGAGTATCCGGTCGAGCGGATGCACCGGGATGCGGCGATCTACACGATCTTCGAGGGCACCAGTGAGATTCAGCGGCTGGTGATCGCCAGAACGTTGTCGGGGATGCCCATTCGTTGAGATTCGGGTGCGGGGCGGTGGGGGCTGGACGAGCCCACGCGGCGGAGCCGCACATCGATTCAGCCCCCCGCCCCTTCAGGGCGCTCGTGCGCACCGGGGTTCCAGTCCTCGGCCGGCAACCCGAGGATCACCTCGTCCACGAACTCGCCGTTCACCCACGCCGCGCCGCGGAGCCTGCCCTCCTGGGTGAAACCGGCGCGGGAGGCCGCCCGGATCATCGCCGTGTTGTCGGCCAGGGTCTCCAGCTGGAGGCGGTGCAGGCCGCGGACCGTGAAGCCATATGTGCACAGGACTTTCACGACGTCGGCGGCGAGACCGCGGCCGCGGAACCCCGGCCGCAACGACATGCCCAGGTGGGCGCTTCTGTTGTGGGTGTCGATGCCCCACAACCCCGCGGCGCCCGCCAACTCGTCGTGGTCGAGGGACACCACGGAGAAGGGGGCGGCATCCTCGTCGGGCTCGGTGGCCGCGAAGGGCGAGGTCGCGGGGTCCGGCGGGAGGGGCCGCCAGGGCCGTGAGTCGGCTCTCGACCTCGTCTCCACGTCGTCGTACAACTCGGCGTGCAGGATCGGGACGTCCGACTCCCGCGTGGCCCGGAGCCCGATCCTGTTTCCTCGCAGCATGGGCCCTTCCTAGCCGAGCCTCTCCGCGCCGATCAACTGGATTACCGTCCGCGCCGGAGGGTCAACGGTGCTTGAGGGGCGTCAGCTGCTCGATGTCGTACCGCGCGCGCAGCTCCTCGATCGCCGCGTGATCCGGCGGACCCCCGCTCCCGAGGATCTCCAGCAGCTCCTCGAAATACCGCTCGTGGTCGGGCGGCGGAGACGCCTGGAAGAACATCTTCGCGGGCGTCTCCGTGGGGTTGGCGAACGCGTGCGGACAACCGGGCGGTACGACGATCACCGTGCCCGGTGTCGCCCGTACCACCCGGGTGCCCGAACTCGACTCCCAGCGCTGCCAGTTGTCCGGGGTCCGGATGCGCGGCTCGAAGGCGAGCACGTCCAGCTCGCCTTCGAGCACGTAGAACAACTCCTCGCTGCGCGTGTGCACATGGGCCCCGACGTCGAACCCCGGCGGCACCACCACCTCGAAGGTGGACGCCGTCCGCGAGTGCGAGCCGGTCACCTTGAACGTCACGTGCTGCGCGGGTGTCTGTACGATCCGGCCGTGCCCCGGCGGTACGAGCAGCCCCTCCGTCGCCGTCATCGGCACCTCACCACGTCACGGGCAGTGCCTCGGGACCGCGGATCAACGCGCCCTTCTTGAACGGCACTTGATCGGCCGGTACGGCGAGCCGGAGCCTCGGCAGCCGGTCCAGCAGCGCGTCCACCAGCAGCTCGGACTCCATCCGCGCCAGCATGTTGCCGGGACAGAAGTGCGGGCCGAAACCGAAGGACACGTGCGGGTTCGGACTGCGCGAGAAGTCGATCTTCTCGGGGTCGGGGAAGACGTCCGGGTCGCGGTTGGCGGCCAGGTACGACACGTACACCGGGTCGCCCGCCCGCATCCGGACCCCACGGATCTCCACGTCCTCCATGGCGATCCGGGACAGCCCGACCGCGTTGCGGTGCGGGATGTAGCGCAGCAGTTCGTCGATGGCCTGGGGCCTCGACTCGGGCTCGGCGCGCAGCCGTTCGACGAGATCGGGGCGGGTCAGCAGCAGATAGAACATCTGCCCGCTGTTGTTGGTGACCGCCTCGCCGCCGATCTGCAGCAGCACCGCGAGCCCGACCGCCTCCTCCAGGGTGATCTCCTCCCGGCCCACGGCGGCGCCGAGCAGCGAGGCGGCGTCCTCGCCGTCGCTGCCCTCCCGCAGACCGATGAGATCGCCGAAGTAGGCGCCCATCTCCTGCTTGGCCTGCTCGCTGACCTCGGCGCCGTGCGAGGAGGACAGGATGAGCTGGGTCCAGGTGTGCATGCCGTGCCGGTCGGCCGCCGGCACGCCCATGAGCTCGCAGATCACCGCGATCGGGAAGGGACTCAGCACGGTCGCGGTGAGATCGGCCGGGGGTCCGTCCTGGATCAGCTCGTCGACCAACTCGTCGAGCAGCAGCCGGGACTGCTCCCGCACCCGCTCCACCCCGCGCGTCGTGAACGCCGGGGCGACCGAGCGCCGCAGCCGGGTGTGGTCCGGCGGGTCCAGGAAGCCGACCGCGCCACGGGCCGGGATGAAGTGCGGGGCGAGCCGGGTCACCGGCTGGTCCATCACCGCCTCGCGGCTGAACCGGGGGTCGTTGGTGACCATCCGCACGTCCTCGTGCCGGGTGACCAGCCACGCCCAGCCCTCGCCGTTGGGCAGCTTGATCCGGTTGACCGGACCCTCCCGCATCAGCTTGGCGAGGACCGGGTCGAAGTCCACCCCGGTCAGGTCGAGGGCCGGCCAGGGCCGGACCGGGGGCAGGGTCTCGGTGAGCGTCTCTTCAGTCATGCCGTACTCAAGCCGTCTCTCGGTCGTCGTTGTGCCAGCGGCCCAGGGCCATCTCGGCGGTGATGCCGGGTCCGAACCCGGCGAGCAGTCCGCGCGCCCGGTGTTCGGCGCCGCCCTCGTCGAAGAGCCGGCGCAGCGCGTCCAGGACGACGGCGCTGGCGATGTTGCCGTACTCGGTGAGGGTGGCCCGGCTGAACCGGAACGCGTGCGGGTCGACCTGGAGGAACTTGCTCAGGTCGTCGAGTATTCGAGGCCCGCCCGCGTGGACTATGTAGAAGTCCAGGTCGGCCGCGTCCCAGCCGTGCAGTCCCGCGAGGTCCTGGAGCGCCGGTGCGAGGGGCTCCATGGTGGCCGGCACCCGCTTGTCCAGCAGGAAGTGGAACCCGGTGGCCCGCACGTCGTACATGATCCACTCTTCGGTCTTGGGGATCAGGTACGACCCGTTGCGCTCCAGCTGGATGCCCGTGCCGCCCCGCCCGCGCACCACGGCCGCGGCGATGCCGTCGCCGAAGAGCCCGTTGGACAGCAGGGAGCCGATGCCGAGGTCGGTCGGCTGGTAGCACAGCGAGCAGAACTCGCAGGCCACGATGAGCGCGTTGGCGTCCGGGTACGCCGTGCAGAAGTCGTGCGCCCGGTTGATCGCCGCGCCGCCGGCCGCGCAGCCGAGCTGGGCGATCGGGATCTGGCGGGTGGTGGACTCGAAGGCCATCTCGTTGATCAGCCAGGCCGTGAGCGAGGGCATCATGAAGCCCGTGCACGAGACGTAGATGATCACGTCGATGTCCGTGGTGAGGAGCTCGGCCTCGTCGAGTGCCCGCTGCACCACCGCCGGGACCCGGGCCTTCGCCTCGGCCGTGTAGATCTTGTTGCGGTCCTCGAACCCGGGGTGCTTCAGGGTCTCCTCGATGGGCTGCACGATGTGCCGGGTACGCACACCGGTGTTCTCGATCAGCCGGAGGGCCAGCGGCAGGTTGGGGTGGTCCGCGTGACGGGAGCGCGCCAGCTCCAGCGTCTCCTCCATCGTGATCACGTGCTCGGGAACCGACACCGAGGGCTTGCACAAAGTCGCCATGAACCGTCCCTGCTTTCGCCTTCCGGAAGGCCTTCGCCCGCCGGTCAGAAGGTGGTTCACCTCAGAGGGTGGTGCACCCACGATCACCCTTGAGGGCGACGATCTCTCGGTGGACTACTCCAATTCAGGGACCCTGTGTAAAGGTCGGATCAGTATCCGGACCCCGGCCGAAGAAGGACGCCATGACCACCAACCCTCTGGTAGCCCGGATCGAGACCGGCACCGCCCCGCGAGAAACCCTCGCAACCCTGGCCCTGGAACAGCACCGCGTCATCCCGGCCGACCGCCGCGCCTTCCTGCATCTGGCGCAACGCGGGACGGCCACTCCGGAAGCGGCCGAATTCTTCGAGTTCCTGGCGGAGGGCGAGGCGATGGCAGGCGAGCGGCTCATCGCGTTCGCGGAGGCGTGCGGCGTGGACGAGGCCCGGTTGCGGACTTATGAGCCGCTGGCGGGCTGTCAGGCGTACCCGGCATATGTGGCGTGGCTGGCCCTCAACGCGGAACCGACGGACGTAGTACGGGCGTTGACGTCCAACTTCGCGGAATGGGGCGGCTACTGCGCGACGATCGCGGGCGCGCTGCGTGAGCACTACGGCTTCACGGAGGAAGCGTGCGGCTTCTTCGACCTCTTCGCCGAGCCGTCCCCGGAATTGGAACAAAGGGCGACGGCGGCGATCCGGGCGGGCAAGGTGAATGACGGTTTGGTGACCGCGTACAGCACCTTGCTCAAGGCTTATGAGGCGAGCTTCTGGTCAACGCTCGGCAACCCCGCCCAGGGGCGCGGGGCTGTGTCTATTTGCGGCTCCGCCGCGTGGGCGCGCCCAGCCACATAGGACCCGCAGTCGCGATCAACCAGAACCCCCACTGCTGTGGGCGATACAAGCCACGTCAATCCGATCGGCCAACTTCGCCAACTCGATCGTCAACGCAGCCACCGTGTCCTCATCGAGCCCCTCCTCACCGGCCTCGACAAGGTGCAGCCACCGCCCACCCACGGTACGCAAAAGCTTGCTGACATCCGCGGCAGCCACCTGCAAGGTCCCGCGGTCGTCGACGATCAGAGGCAGAGTCACTTCGCGGTTCACACGGGGGATCGTAGCCGCGGAACGCTCACGCTCCGTGCCATACCGTTGTGATGTTGCAGAACTCCCGGATTCCGTGCCCCGACAGCTCCCGCCCGTACCCGGACCGCTTCACCCCGCCGAACGGGAACGCCGGATGGGACGCGGTCATCCCGTTGAAGAAGACTCCGCCGGCCTCCAGATCCCGTACGAAACGGTCGACCTCGGCCTCGTCCCGGGTCCAGACGTTGGAACTCAGCCCGAACGGCGTGTCGTTGGCGACCAGGACCGCCTCGTCGAGGTCGGCGACGCGGTACAGCGTGGCGACGGGCCCGAACGTCTCCTCACGGTGGATCCGCATCTCGCGGGTGATGTCGGCGAGGACGGTCGGCGGGTAGTACCAGCCGTCCCCGTCGGGCCGCTCGCCGCCGCACAGCACGGTCGCGCCGCTCTCCACGGCGTCGTCGACGAGTTCCTCCAGATCGCTGCGGCCCTGTTCGCTCGCGAGCGGTCCGACCTCGGTCTCCTCCGCCAGCGGATCACCGACGGTGAGCGCCTTCATGCCGGCCACGAACCGTTCGGCGAACGCGTCGAAGACATCCGTGTGCACGATGAACCGCTTGGCGGCGATGCACGACTGCCCGTTGTTCTGCACCCGCGCCGTCACCGCGGTCTTCGCCGCCCGGTCGATGTCGGCGGACGGCATGACGACGTAGGGGTCGCTGCCGCCCAGCTCCAGCACCGTCTTCTTGACCATGTCCCCGGCGACGGACGCGACCGCCCGCCCCGCGGGTTCGCTGCCGGTGAGGGTGGCCGCCTTCACCCGCTCGTCGCGCAGGATCTCCTCGATCGCGCCGGAGCCGACCAGGAGGGTCTGGAAGGCGCCCTCGGGGAAGCCCGCGCGGTGGAACAGGTCCTCCAGGTAGAGGGCGGTCTGCGGGACGTTCGAGGCGTGCTTGAGCAGACCGACGTTGCCCGCCATCAGCGCGGGTGCCGCGAAGCGGATCACCTGCCACAGCGGGAAGTTCCACGGCATCACCGCGAGCACCGGGCCGAGCGGCCGGTAGCGGACCAGCGCCCGCGAGGCGCCGGAGTCCTTCACGTCGGAGGCGGCGGGCTCCTCGTCGGCGAGCAGCTCCTGTGCGTGGTCGGCGTACCAGCGCATCGACTTCGCGCACTTGGCGGCCTCCGCGCGGGCCTGCCTGACCGGCTTGCCCATCTCGGTGGTCATGATGCGGCCGATGTCCTGCTGATCCTCGTCGAGCAGGTCGGCGGCCCGGTGCATGAGCCGGGCGCGCTCGGCGAAGGAGGACGTGCGGTAGGTACGGAACGTGGCCTCCGCGAGCCGGAGCCGGCGTTCGATCTCCTCGTCACCCATGGCCTCGTACGTCTTGAGTGTCTCGCCGTTGGCCGGGTTGACCGTCGCGATGGGCATGGCTGACCTCCTGGTGCGGGCTGTCCTTCGACCTTCCCGCGTGGCGGGGACGGCCGCAACGCGTGCGGGCTTGCTCAGTCCGAGTGCTCCGCCAGCCGGTCGAGAAACGTGGCCTGCGCCTTGACGACGACGGCCCGCGCCCGTTCGAGGTCCATCCACTCGACCCGGTCCAGCTCCGGGAACTCCTGGACCTGCCCGGACTTCGGCGGCCACTCCATCCGGAACGTGCCGGGCACCACGGTCGCCGGATCGAGATCGGCCTCGATCGCCCACGCGGTGACGACCTTCCCGTTGGTCTGCCGCACCTCGCCGAGCTCGATCGCCTCGCCCTCGGGCGGCGCGAGCCCCAGCTCCTCCCGGAACTCGCGCCGGGCCGCGTCCCAGGCGGTCTCGTCGGGCTCGTACTCACCCTTCGGCACACTCCACGCGCCCGCGTCCCGCCGTGCGAAGAACGGGCCACCCATATGCCCGAGCAACACCTCCAGACCGCGATCGGTGTGCCGGAACAACAGCAGCCCGGCGCTCCGTTTTCCCGTCCCGCTCACGGCTTCACCTCCGGATGTGCGGCCAGCAGTGTCTCCACGGTGTCGGCCTCCTCCGGCCGCTTGTCCTCGCGGTAGCGCACGACCCGCGCGAAGCGGAGCGTGACACCGGCCGGGTAGCGGGTCGACCTCTGCAGTCCGTCGTACGCGATCTCTACGACGAGTTCGGGCCGTACGGTCACCACGTGCCCGTCGCTCTCCACGGCCAGCTCCTGGAGGCGCTCGGTCTGCCAGGTCAGCACGGCGTCGGTCATGCCCTTGAAGGTCTTGCCGAGCATCGCGAAGGAGCCGTCGGGGTTGCGGGCGCCGAGGTGGAGGTTGGAGAGCTTGCCGGTGCGGCGGCCGTGGCCCCACTCGGCGGCCAGCACGACCAGGTCGAGCGTGTGGACGGGCTTCACCTTCAGCCAGGAGGCGCCCCGGCGGCCAGCGCTGTAGGAGGCGTCGAGGCCCTTGACGACGACTCCCTCGTGGCCGCGCCTCAGGGTCTCGGTGAGGAAGGCATCCGCCGCGGGGATGTCCTCCGGGCCGGAGACGAGGGTGCGGCGGACGCGCATCGGTTCCGGCACCAACCGGGCCAGTTCCGCGTGTCGTTCGGCGAAGGGCAGGTCTAGCAGGTCGTGGCCGTCGACGGACAGCGCGTCGAAGAACACGGGGGAGACGGGGACGGTCTCGGCGGCCGTGGCCACGTCCACCCGGGAGCCCACCCGGCCGGCCGTTTCCTGGAAGGAGCGCGGCCGTCCGTCCGCGTCGAAGGAGATGACCTCACCGTCCAGGATGAACCGCTCGCCTCTCAACTCCAGGGCCGCTGCGGTGAGTTCGGGGAGGCGGTCGGTGATGTCGTCGAGCGTGCGGGTGTAGAGCCGTACGGTCTCGCCGTCGCGGTGGACCTGGACACGGATGCCGTCCAGCTTCTCCTCGACCGCGCACTCGCCCAGTTTCCCGACGGCCTCGGCGACGGAGGAGGCGGTGTGCGCGAGCATCGGCAGGACCGGGCGGCCCACGGTCAGCCGGAACCGGTCGAGGGAGGCGGGGCCCTGGGCGAGCAGGGCTTCCGCCACCGTCTGGAGCGAACCGGCCAGCATCACCGCCCGCCGTACGTCCGCCGGAGGTGTGCCGGTCGCCTCCGCCAGACCCTCCACGGCGACCGCGTCCAGCGCGCCCTGCCGGACCTCGCCGGTGATCAGACCGAACAGGAAGCGCTGCTCGTCCGCGGTGGCCGCACCCATCAACTCGCCCACCAGGCGCGCCCGTTCGACCTGCGAGCCGGTGCCCGACACCTTGCCGAGAGCGGTGAGGCGGGCGTCCACCTCGCGCACGGTCAGGGTGGGTTCCGATGCTGGATCGACCAGCCGGCTCAGCACCTTCCAGCCGATGCCGAGCCGGCCCTGTGGCAGGCGGCCCGCCAGATACGGGATGACGATCGGGACGTCGTCGGCCTCCGCGTCCCGGAAGAGCTCCGCGAGCAGGGCGATCTTCCGGGACCGCGCCGAGGTGGCGGCGACCTCCTGGGACACGTGCGCGAGCCGGGTCAGCAGCATGCAGCCATCGTGCAACGGAGGCGGGCGGTCTACACCCGGACAGCTACGCCCGGATGCCGGCGTCGAGGTCGGCCATGAGGAGCTCCCCGTTGATGGTGGCGCCCGCGCGGTAACCGGCGGAGGCCGCGTTCACGACCTGCTCGCCGAAGCCCATCGCGTTGCCGACCGCCCACACCCCGGGCACGGTCGTCAGGCCCGTCGGGTCGACCACGGGATACGTCCCGAACGGGGTCTCCTGCATTTCGGCGCCCAGCTTCTCCAGGAGGCCGGTCTGCGGGACCGGACGGGGTGCGACGAAAACGGCCTCGCGGGGGTGCGTGGTGCCGTCTGCCAGGCGCACACCGGTGAGTCTGTCGTCCTCGACGACGAGCTCCGCGACCTCACCGGGGACCACGGCGATCCCGGCGGCCGCCAGCCTGCGCAGGTCGTCGTCCGTCAGCCCGGACTCGGCGACGGTGTGCAGGAACAGGGTCACGTCCTTGGACCACTGCGAGACCATCAGCGCCTGGTGCACGCTCATCGGTGCCGTGGCGAGCACGCCGAAGGCCTGGTCGCGGACCTCCCAGCCGTGGCAGTACGGGCAGTGGATCACGTCCCGGCCGAAGCGCTCGGCGACTCCGGGGACGGTGGGCAGCTCGTCCTTGAGACCGGTGGCCATGACGAGTCGGCGTGCGCGCACGGTCTCCCCGCTCGCCAGCGCCACGGCGAAGTCCTGGCCCGTCGTGACATCCACCGCGCGGTCCCGGACCAGTTCGACGCCGTAGCGCGCGATCTCCTCTCGGCCCAGGGCCAGGAACTCGGCGGGGGACATGCCGTCCCGGGTCAGATAGCCCTGCATGTGCGCGGCGGGCGTGTTGCGCGGCTCGCCCGCGTCGACGACCAGCGTGCGGCGCCGGGACCGGCCCAGGACCAGCGAGGCGGACAGTCCGGCCGCGCCGCCGCCGATGACGACCACTTCGTAGGGCTCGGTATGTGTCTCGGTCATGGTGACCACCTCCACCCCCGAAGGTCGCTCCATCGCTGCCGTATTGACAAACGCGTTTGCTGAAACTGCAATAACGGTCATGAGTGACGACACGGACGAGGTCCTTGCGGAGGTCGGATCGAGGCTTCGGCGGATCCGGAAGGAGCGCGGCGCGACCCTCGCCGGCCTCTCGGCGACGACCGGCATCTCGGTGAGCACCCTGTCCCGGCTGGAGTCCGGGCTGCGCAAGCCCAGCCTGGAACTGCTGCTGCCGATCGCACGGGCCCATCAGGTGCCGTTGGACGAACTGGTGGGGACGCCGCCGGTGAGTGATCCCCGGGTGCGGTCCGAGCCGATCCGGCGGCACGGGCGCACCTACTGGCCGCTCACGCGTCAGCCGGGCGGACTCCAGGCCTTCAAGGTGCTGGTGCCCCAACGGCAGGAGGAACCCGATCTGCGGACCCACGAGGGCTACGAGTGGCTCTACGTGATGTCCGGGCGGCTGCGGCTCGTGCTCGCCGAGCACGACGTGGTGCTCGCGACGGGGGAGGCCGTCGAGTTCGACACGCGGGTGCCGCACTGGTTCGGGTCGACGGGGGAGGGCCCCGCGGAGTTCCTGAGCCTGTTCGGCCCGCAGGGCGAGCGCATGCACGTCCGTGCACGCCCGAGGAAGGCCCGGCAAAGCGCGCCCTGAAGGGGTGCGGGGAACTGCGCGCCCAGCCCCCACCGGCTCGCGGTCAAAGAACTGCACGCACCCCCGGACCGTGACGAACCCGACGGTTCCCGATCTGCAAGCGACCGCTTAGTATGCGACCAAGCCCGGTAAGACAGAGCAGTCCGTGGAGGCCCCGCATGCAGGCATGGCAAGTGCACCAGAACGGCGAGCCGAGTGAGGCGATGCGCCTGGAGGAGGTGCAGCGGCCGACCCCCGGTGACGGCCAGGTCCTGCTGAAGGTGCGTGCCGCGAACATCAACTTCCCGGACGTGCTGATGTGCCGCGGCCACTACCAGGTCAGGCCGCCGCTCCCGTTCACCCCGGGCGTGGAGATCTGCGGCGAGACCGAGGACGGCCGCCGCGTGATCGCCAACCCCGCGCTGCCGTACGGCGGTTTCGCCGAGTACGCCGTCGCGGACGCCGCCGGACTGCTGCCCGCGCCCGAGTCGCTGGACGACGCGGAGAGTGCCGCGCTGCACATCGGCTACCAGACGGGCTGGTTCGGCCTCCACCGGCGCGCCCACCTGGAGGCGGGCGAGACGCTCCTCGTGCACGCCGCCGCGGGCGGGGTCGGCAGCGCGGCCGTGCAGCTCGGCAAGGCCGCAGGTGCCACCGTCATCGGTGTCGTCGGCGGTGCCGACAAGGCCGCCGTGGCACGGGAGTTGGGCTGCGACGTCGTGATCGACCGGCGGACCGAGGACGTCGTCGCGGCCGTCAAGGAGGCCACCGGCGGACGCGGTGCCGACGTGATCTACGACCCGGTCGGCGGCGAGGCCTACACGCAGTCCACGAAGGTCGTCGCCTTCGAGGGCCGGATCGTGGTCGTGGGCTTCGCGAGCGGCACCATCCCGAGCCCGTCGCTCAACCACGCCCTGGTGAAGAACTACTCGATCCTGGGCCTGCACTGGGGCCTGTACGCCACCAAGAACCCGAAGCTGATCCTCCACTGCCACGAGCAGCTCACCGACCTGGCCGCCCGGGGTGTCATCAAGCCCCTGGTGAGCGAGCGCGTGCCGCTGAGCGGCGCCGCGGCCGCCGTGCAGCGGGTCGCCGACGGGGTCACGACCGGCCGGGTCACGATCCTGCCGTCGCTGGAGAACGGAGCCGCCGTATGAGTGAGAAGACCGTCGACGCAGCCGAACTCGGGCGCCGCACGGCCGAGTTGCTGACCGCGCACCCGCCCCTGGAGACCGACCGCCTGGACTTCCTCAAGGCCCGCTTCGACGCGGGACTGGCCTGGGTCCACTACCCCGAGGGCCTCGGTGGCCTCGGTGCCCCGCGCGCCCTCCAGGCCGTCGTGGACGCCGAGTTGGCGGCCGCGGGCGCCCCCGACAACGACCCGCGCCGGATCGGCATCGGCCTCGGCATGGCCGCCCCGACGATCCTCAAGTACGGCACGGAGGAGCAGAAGCAGCAGTTCCTGCGGCCTCTCTGGGTCGGCGAGGAGGTCTGGTGCCAGCTCTTCAGCGAGCCGGGCGCCGGGTCCGACCTGGCCGCGCTCGGCACGCGGGCGGTACGGGAGGATGGGGGCCCCTCCCGCTCGAGCGAAGCCGAGAGTGGGGGAGGCTGGATCGTCAACGGGCAGAAGGTGTGGACCTCCAGCGCCCACCTCGCCCGCTGGGCCATCCTCATCGCGCGCACCGACCCGGACGTGCCCAAGCACGCGGGCATCACCTACTTCGTCTGCGACATGACCGACCCCGGAGTCGAGGTCCGGCCGCTGCGCCAGATCACCGGCGAGGCCGAGTTCAACGAGGTCTTCCTCACCGACGTCCGCATCCCCGACGCCCACCGCCTCGGCGAGGTCGGCGACGGCTGGCGGGTCGCGCAGACCACGCTCATGAACGAACGCGTCTCCATCGGAGGCATGCGCATCCCCCGCGAGGGCGGCATGATCGGCCCGATCAGCCAAACCTGGCGCGAGCGCCCCGAGTTGCGCACCCACGACCTCCACCAGCGCCTCCTCAAGCTCTGGGTGGAGGCCGAGGTCGCCCGGCTCTCCGGCGAGCGGCTGCGCCAGCAGCTCGCCGCGGGCCAGCCCGGTCACGAGGGCGCCGGCATGAAGCTCTCCTTCGCCCGCCTCAACCAGGAGATCAGCGGCCTGGAGGTCGAACTCCGGGGCGAGGAGGGCCTGTTGTACGACGACTGGACCATGCGCCGCCCGGAACTGGTGGACTTCACCGGCCGCGACGCCGGTTACCGCTACCTCCGCTCCAAGGGCAACAGCATCGAGGGCGGGACCAGCGAGGTCCTGCTGAACATCGTCGCCGAACGCGTCCTGGGCCTCCCGGCCGAGCCGCGCACCGACAAGGACGTCGCCTGGAAGGACCTGGCCCGATGACAGATCTTCTCTACTCGGAGGAGGAAGAGGCGCTGCGCGCCGTCGTCCGGGACCTGCTCACCGACCACTGCGACGCGGCGGGCGTCATCGCGCGCACCGAGTCGGACGCCCCGCACGACCTGTCCCTGTGGAAGTCCCTCGCCGACGGCATCGGCCTCGCCGGACTCCTGGTGCCCGAGGCACAGGGCGGCCAGGGCGCCACGCACCGCGAAGTCGCCGTCGTACTGGAGGAGTTGGGCCGCGCCGTCGCCCCCGTCCCGTACCTCACGAGCGCGGTCGTCGCCACCGAGGCACTGCTGGAGTGCGGGGCCGAGGACCTCCTCGCCGAGCTGGCGTCCGGGCGCAGGATCGGTGCCCTCGCCGTCTCCCTGAGCGTCGCTCCGGGCGCCGCCCACACGACCGTGCGGCTCGAAAACGGCTCCCTGCACGGGGAGTTGACCGGCATCGCGGACGCTGCCGCCGCCGATGTACTGCTGGTGCCGGGCGAGGACGGCGGGCTGTACGCCGTCGAGGCGGGCGCGGTGACCGTCGAACCGCAGGTGTCCCTGGACCTGACCCGGCCGCTGGCGCGGGTGATGCTCGACGGGGCCGCGGGACGCCGGATCGGTGACGCGGCGCCTGCCGTACGACGTGCCCTGCGGGCCGGGGCCGGGCTGCTCGCGTCCGAGCAACTGGGCGTCGCCGACTGGACGTTGACGGAGACGGTCCGGTACCTCAAGGAGCGCAAGCAGTTCAACCGGCCGGTCGGCGGGTTCCAGGCGCTCAAGCACCGGCTCGCGCAGCTGTGGCTGGAGGTCGTCAGTCTGCGGGCCGCCGCACGGAACGCGGCCGACGCCCTCACGACCGGCGACGACACCGACGTCGCGGTCGCCGTCGCGCAGGCCTACGCGACGTCCGTCGTCGTCCACGCGGCCGAGGAGGCCGTCCAGTTGCACGGCGGCATCGGTATGACGTGGGAGCACCCCGCCCACCTCTACCTGAAGCGGGCCAAGGCCGACTCCATCGCCTACGGCACGGCGGGCGCCCATCGTGAGGCACTGGCGGAACTGGTCGATCTGCGCGCCCCCTGACCGCCGTTCGACCATCCGGTGAAGCCCGTCCCACCTGGGGCGGGCTTTTCCGTGCGTCCCCGCCGAAGGAGTGAACAGGCGAGGACGGTCCGGCCAACTCCTGGCATGTACAGGTTCATTGGGGGCCGTACAGCCCCATACTCCCTGTGGTTCGAACCCGCCCCACAGGGAGGAACACCATGGCCCTCATCACCCGCCGCAGAGCCCTCACCGCGTTCGGCGCCACCCTCGCGGTCGTGCTCGCCCCGCCCGCAGGCAGCGCGTTCGCCGCCGAACAGGGGCACCGCCGACGCCCGTTGTGGCGCGCCCACGCCCACAACGACTACGAGCACCCCCGGCCCCTCTTCGACGCCCTCGACCACCGTTTCGGCAGTGTCGAGGCCGACATCTTCCTCGTCGGCGACCAACTCCTCATCGGACACGACGCATCCGAACTCGACCCGAGCCGCACCCTCGAATCCCTCTACCTGGACCCTCTCTCCGCCCTCGTGAAGGCCAACCACGGCTCCGTGTACCGGGGTTGGCGCAAGCCGCTCCAGCTCCTGATCGACATCAAGACCGAGGGCTCCTCGACGTACCTCGAACTCGACCGTCATCTCCGGCGCTACAAGCACCTGTTCACCACCTACGCCCACGGACGCGTCCACCGGGGCGCGGTCACCAACGTCATCTCCGGCGACCGCGCGGCCCGCATCCCGATGGAGGCGCAGGCCGTGCGCCGCGCCTTCTACGACGGCCGGCTCACCGACCTCGGCAGCTCGGTGCCCGCCTCCTTCATCTCGCTCATCAGCGACAACTGGCAGACCAACTTCACCTGGCTCGGCGACGGTGCCTTCCCCGCCGCCGAGCGGCAGAAGCTGCGCGACATCGTGCGGCAGGCGCACGCGGCCGGGCAGACCGTGCGGTTCTGGAACACCCCGGATGTGGCGGGCCCCGCCCGTGAAGCACTGTGGGAGGAACTGTTCGCCGCCGGTGTGGACTTCCTCAACACCGACGACCTCGCCGGCCTGGAAGCCTTCCTGGACGCCCACCGCACGGCGTGACACCACATGTGGTCACGTGACACGGGATGACACCACACGTTCGGGGGACACGTCGGTAGCCCGGATGAACCCTCCGCTACGCCACACTTGCGGCCGAACGCCGCGAACCGGACACGTCGGCGTGGCGGAGGAGGGTGACGATGGCCATTTCCATCTCTGTGGTGCTGCTGCTCCTGATCCTTGCGGTGATCTTCATGCGCAGCGGCGGGCTGAAGCTCTCCCATGCGCTGGTCTGCGCACTGCTCGGGTTCTTCATGGCCGGCACCAGCATCGCGCCCACGATCCACAGTGGCCTCACGGCCACCGCGGATCTGGTGAGCGCACTGCATCCATGAGGCCGGCGGGTTGATCAGCGGGTTGAGAAGACCCCGACGCCGTTCGGTACGGGCCGCTCGGCGCCTCCGCTGGGGTGGTTCCGTACCGTGACGGCGCTCGCGCCGGGTGCGCGGGCGACCAGGGTCGTCGAGCCGCCGCCGTCCAGACTGAAGGCGTCGATGGAGCCCAACGTCCGCATCTCGGTGGCGACTTCGGCGATCGTCAGACCGGTGCGGTACGCGACCGCCCCGTCCGTGGCGAACAGCAGCAGGCGGTGGCCGTGGTTCGCGATCCCCACGGCGGTGCGCACGGCGGAGGTCGTGTCGTCGAGGCCGGCCAGGGGCCGTCCGCCCCGCAGGACCGGGTAGCCGCCCAGGGCGAAGCGGTACGGAACCCCGGACCTCGACGCCACCAGGTGGTGCAGCACCTGCACCCGCTCGCCGACGGACAGCTTCCGCAGCTGCTGGGCACCCGCCTCACGGCCGACGAGGACCGTGGTGCCGGCGGCGATGGCACCACTGCCGGGAGTGTGGGACGCCGACACGACCCGCGCGTGGCGAATGGTGACTTCGTAGGTGTCCGTGCTGCACGCGGCGGCCCGGTTCGTGTCCGTGCCACAGGTGGCACGCACCCGGGAGACGCTGCCCCACTGTGGGGTGAACGCACCGATGGAGTTCACCGGCAGCGCGTACTGGTTGAACCCGCCGAGCGGCATCCGGCCCTGCGGGGTACCGACCGTCCCCTTGAGGGTGAGGCTGTCCAGCCGGGCCACGCGGTCGACGCCCACGCCGAGCACGTTCCGTGTGTTCGTGCCGGGCGGCAGCGCGGGTCCGAAGCGCTGGCCGTCCGGCACGGCCCCCTTGAGCGCGACACCGCTCGCGATGGCCGGTCCGTCGGTGGAACCCGTGGCCGCGACGCCCGGGTGCTGGGTCTCGGTGATGTTGAAGAAGTCCCCGTTGACGCCCGCGACGGCGCCCGCCGAGTCGGCCAGCTCGGAGACGGGCTCCCGGGCCGCCACCGCGCCCGGGTACAGCAGGTTCACGCGCACATGGGAGTTGCGCAGATCCACCACGACCACATGGGCGTGGGTCACACCCCTGGCCGCCCTGATGTCGAACTGCCGGTAGGTGACGCCCGGCGCCAGCCGCGTGGTGCCCGGCACGAGCCGCGTGGTGCCCGGCACGGCGCCGGCCGGTGCCGCCCCCGCCAGGGCCGCACCGGCCAGCGCACCGAATACCGCGAGAAACGCGAGTGCCGACTTGCCTGTTCTTAACCGTTCGACTCTGAAACGTGCTGCTCCGGAACGCTTCTGACGATGCGTCACAGTGCCCCCTGATGTCTCGTCAACTTTCCCAGGACTCAGGGGAAGTGCATCAGAAGGCGATGGCCGACGGGGCTCCTAGGCGCCGACTACACGGGAACGGGTGAGAAAACGCACCCCCTCGGGTGCTTCCAGCGAGAAACCGCTGCCGCGACCCGCTACGACGTCCACGATCAGCCGCGTGTGGCTCCAGACCTCGTACTGGCTGCGCGAGATCCAGAACGTCACGGGTTCCGGCACACCCTCGACCTCAAGCTCGGCGAGCAGCACGTCCGAGCCACCGGTGCGGAACTCGCCCTCCGGGTAGCACATGGGTGCACTGCCGTCGCAGCAGCCACCCGACTGATGGAACATCAGCGGACCGTGCTGTGCGTGCAGTTGGCGCAGCAGGTCCTCCGCGGCGGGGGTGAGCTCGACGCGCGGGGTGTTGTCGTCCATGTCTGCCGTCCCCAGTAGCCGGATGCGATGGCCCATCGCAGCACGCGCGAGGTTGCGAGAAGGTTGCGTGTCCGTTCGGCTCGGCTAGTCCGCTACTGGCTACTCCGCTACTCGGCTCGGAGCGCGGTCGCCGTGCGGAGGCGTGCTGCCCAGCCGGCCGGGAGCAGGGAGCCGAGGACGGCGACGGCGACTCCGGCGAGCCCGAGCAGGACCAGGTCCCCGGCGCCGTAGACGTCGACGACGAAGTCGGGCAGCCGCAGCCCCGCCGCCCGGTCCATCGCGGGGAGCACCGCGTGGTGCACGGCCAGGCCCGGCGGTACGCCGAGGGCGCCGCCGGCCAGTCCCGGCAGCACGACCGAGGTGACGACCATCGTGACGGTCTGGCGCGGTGTCATGCCGAGCGCCTTGTGGATGCCCAGGTCGTGAACGCGCTCGTGGGTGTCGAGCACGACCCCGCCCAGCACACCGAGCCCGGCGACACAGACCAGCAGCACGGTGAGCAGAGCGGTGAGCGAGTCGAGAACGGTCGCGGTGTCACTGCCGTTCGCGTACTTGGCACTCGTCGCGCTCACTCCAAAAGGCTTCAACTCGGCGTTGAGCGCGCTGACATACGCGTCCGTGCCGGTGCCGGGTTTCAGATCGACGTACTCGGCCGTGGACTTGAGACCGGGCGCGGCGGTCCGGAGTGTGGCGGCGTCGGTGAAGACCCGGCGACCGTCGTTGCCGGTGTCGAACACCTCGCCGACGATTCGCACGACAACTGGCCTGCCCCGCACGGTGATGGTGACGCTGTCGCCGACCTTCGTTCCGGTGGCGCTCAGAATCGTGCTGGGCACGACGACCTCGCCCGCCCCGCTGAACCACCGCCCACCGACCATCGTGAATCCGCCCCAGGAGGCGTCACCGTCGAACGCGGTCACGGTGACGGGTCCGCTCATCCCCGACACGGCCGCGTCGAGGGAGGCGCTGCCGTAGTCCTGCTCAAGGACGTCACCCCGGAACACCTCGTGGCCGCCGTCCGCACGGTCCGGGCCGGCGACGGGCTGCTCGCCCCCGCCATCACCCGCCGCCTGGTGGAGCGGTTCGCCCGCCGCAGCCCGGAACGGCCGTCCCTGCACCGCGATCTGGCCGCCCTCACACCCCGCGAACTGGACGTCCTGCGCCTCCTCGCGCAGGGCCTGAGCAACGCCGAACTGGCCACCGGACTCCACCTGTCCGAGGCCACGGTGAAGACCCACGTCTCCCACATCCTCGGCAAACTCACCCTCCGCGACCGCGCCCAGGCAGTCGTCGTCGCATACGAGACGGGCCTCGTCAGCCCCGGGCCGTACGACAGGGATGACGACGGCACGGAGGCGAGCCGGGCGTAGGCCTTGTCATCGCGCGTCCCGGAGCCGAAGAAGGTACGTGGCGGTCAGCGCGACGGCGCGGTCCTCGTCCTGTGACAGTTCTACGAGGGCGCGTGATGCCGTCGGCCCCGGGATGTCCGCGAGTGCCTGGGTCAGCCGCCCGCGTGCGGGCGCCTCGGTGGTGTCGTCGGCGAGGCGGTCGACGAGCCTGGTCGCGATCCGGTCCGCAGTCGCGGTGTCGCTCGCCAGCACGCTCAGAGCATCGGCCGCGTCGGTGTCGTTCCTTCCCTCCACGATCATGTCGACGAGCGCGCGGACCGCCTCGGCCGCACCACGCGTACCGAGCGCCAGAGCCGCATACCCGCGCACAACGGCGTCGGGGTTCGCGAGGGCGTCCCGCAGCCGCGCGGAGGCTTCATCGCCGGGCAGCTCGACGAGGGCTTGAACGGCACGTTCCCGCACCGCTGCCACCGGTGAACCGAGGGCCTCGGCCAGCAGCGCCGGGACACCGCCGTCCTCCGATCGCGCGAGCGCCCAGCGCAGGGCGCCCGCGACGTTCGGCTCCGTCTCGCCGAGTGCCGCCTCCACCAGAGCCTCCACCGGCACCTCGTCGCCCGAGGAGAGGACCGCGCGCTGCCGCGCGTCCGCGCTCTTCGAGCCCAGCGCCTGGAGGAGCGCGACGATCTGGAGTACGTCCTCCCAGCCGACGGGATCCGCCGCACGGATCCGGCCGAGCCGCGTGAGCAGCTCGGTCTCGGCCGCGATGCGGTCGTGCGTCTGCCGGATGAGGTCGCCGACGAGCGCCGAGGGCGTGAAACCGGGATCGTCGAGCGCGCGCCCGATGTCACGCAGCGACAGGCCCAGCGACCGTAGGCTCTCGATGTGGAAGATCCGCCGGATGTCCTCCCCGGAGTACTCCCGATAACCGGATCCCGTCCGACCCGAAGGCCGCACCAGACCGAGGGACTCGTAGTGCCGGAGCATGCGGGCACTGACCCCGGACCGTCTCGACACCTCACCGATCAGCACGGTTCTCATCGTCCGTCCTGGGCGCCCCGGTGAGGGCCACGACGCGCTTGGCCTCCTCGATCGCCGACTCGAACCCGGCGTCCGGGTCGCGCAGCAGCCTCTGCGTCGCGAGCGCGTGCGCACGTACCCGCGGGTCGGAGACCGTCGTCGCCGCATGCAGAGCCGGCCCGATCACCTCACCCAGCGCGACCAGCGCCTGGCTCAGACTCAGCTGCGACTCCCGCTCACTGCGCCCGAGTTGGGTTGCCAGCACCGTGGCCAGGGCGGATTCCTCGCCGTCCGGCACGAGTACGACCGCGGCCCGCCAGGCGCTCCTCGCCACCTCTTCGTCGGCGTCGGACAACAGCGCCCGGGTGATCGCCGGCCATGCCTGCCGGTCCCCGATCTTGGACAGCGTGTGCAGCGCCTGACTGCGCGCCTGCGCACGCTCCGAACGGAGTTCGCGGAACAGCGCGGGGAGCGTCAGGGACACCGGGTGACGGGTGAGCGCCCAGGTCAGCATGTCCCGGACGAAGAACTCGGGCTCGACCGCGCACCGCTCGACGAGCTTGCCGACGAAGCACGGGTCCGGCGCCGTCCCGACCGCCAGCGCCGCCCGCAGCCGCACGGACGAACTCGTGTCGTCCAGCGCCCGGAGCGCGCGTGTCGTAGCCGTGTCCTGCCTTGTTGTCATGGTCATCGGGGCCACCTCCTGGGAGGCAGTGAAGACCTTGCCACCGTGTCAAGGTCAAACGGCACCACCCGCGGAATCTCCTGGAATCCGTCCCGCGTGCGGGTAGGCACGCACGGGCGTCAGGCCGGGGAGGACGCCGGGCCAGACGGCGATCAGTGCCTGTGCGGACGGGGCGAAGATCCGGTCGAGGTGGGCCAGGGTGTGCGTCGGATGCCACTCCCAGCGTGCGAACTTGTCGGGCTCGCAGCGCCTGGGAGTGCCGGAATGGGCGGTGACGCGGACCACGGCGGTCAGGCGGGAGATGCCGTGGTGGTCGTCCCAGAGCATGCTCAGCACCTGCGCGTCGGCAAGGGCGGCGATCAGGCCGGTCTCCTCGGCCAGTTCACGCACCGCCGTCCGCTCGAACGGTTCGGACCCCTCGGTACGCCCGCCCGGCAGCTCCCACATCCCGCTGGTGGAACGGCCCAGCAGGACCCGGCCGTCGGCGTCGGTCACGACCGCGCAGGCGCCGGTCACCGCGTGCGGCGCGGGCCGGTTCTTCTCCACCGCAATGGCGTGGTCTCGGCGCGGGCCGCGCAGGATCACCAACGCGAGCCCGTCCGCGTCGAAGCGCCGGACCTGTTCCCAACCGGCGCTCAGCAGGCTGATCTCGTCCTCGTCCAGGGCGATGTCCCGTTTCCCGGCCGGGGTGTTCGCGGCGAGCGGGGTGATCACCACGATCGCGCCGTCCTCGCACAACCGGCTCCCGAGGTCGTGCAGGACGCGGGTGCGGTCGCCGAGGAAGGCGTACACGAGGCGGAGCGTGATCAGGTCGTACGTGTTCTTCTCCAGGGGAGCGAGGTCGTCCCGCTCGATGTCCAGGCGGAGCCAGCGCACGTCGGCCGGACTGCCGGCGCGGGCGTGTTCGAGGGCGGTGTCGGACCAGTCCACGGCGTCGACGGTGAAGCCCGTCGACGCCAGGTGGAAGGCCAACTCGCCCAGACCACAGCCGACTTCGAGGGCCCGACCGCCGTTGCCGGGGGACGGTACGTGCTCGGCCAGCAGCGTCCGTTCCGCGTCCCTGAGGGCGCGGAAGCGTCGCCCCTGCGCGTAGTGGGTGTTCCATTCACCCGGCTGCGGGTGTGTCACGGGGTTTCTCCTTCTGGGCGTTCGGGCGGCGGGGACGTCAGCGGTCGGTCAGGTGGGCGAACGAAGCGTGGACCGGTGGCGGCGCCTACGGCGGCCACCGGCATGCGTCACCAACAGGGCTGCGTACAGGCCGGGTTGGGGACGACTGATGCTGACCGGGACAACGAGCCCGCCGCCGGTTTCGAACACGCGCGTTTGAGTCGCTTCCGCGCCGCGTGGAACTCGGCCGTGTCGTCGACGCCCCGAACTGTTCGCGCCCGACTGTGGCCAGCGGCTTCGTCGTGGGGTATCGAGTCGCGCGAGTGAGACAGAGGCTGGTAAAGGAAACGCGATAGCGCGTGATCAGGGTTACCCCTCCTGCAGAGCCCGTGCTGTCGCTCCGAGAGCGCACGCGGCTGGCGGTCAAGGCGCAAGTTGCCGAGATCGCGCTGGAGATGTTTCTGTCGCGCGGCTTCGAGCAGACCACGATCGAGCAGATCGCCAAGGCCGCGGGGTGTCCCGGGCGACATTCTTCCGCTATTTCCCCACCAAGGAAGACGGCCTCCTGGTCATGACGGAGGACCACGCCCGGCACGCGCGGGACGCCCTTGAGCGGCGGCCGGAGGACGAACCGATCTGGACGGCGCTGCGGCACGCCCTGGAGCCCGCGGTTCGGCAGGTCAAGGACAGTGCCGCCGCACTCCAGACGGCCCGGGCGATCGTCCGGTCGCCCTCGGTGCGCAGCCGCTACCAGGAGCGCTACCTGCAGATGCGGGAACTGCTGCGCCCCGAGGTGGTCCGCCGCACCGGCACGGCGGCCGAACCGGCCGCGTCGGCTCTCGTCGCCGGCGCCCTCGGCTGCCTCGACGCGGCCATCGAGACCTGGGTCGAACGCGACGGCACCGTCCCCCTGTCCCGGCTTCTCGACCAGGCCATGGGCGCGGTCCACCCGCTCGCCCCGTAGTCCTGCCCCACCTGCCGCTCGCCCCGGTGTCCGGGGCCGCCGAGCGCTGCCCGCCACCGGCCCCGACCCGCTCGACCACCGGTAACAACCCGGAAACCTGGACCTTGCAAGTTGCGTTGCTCGCAACCTGGTGCGTATGGCGATACCCGTATTAGCATGCCTCGCGTATCTACGGCGCGAGCGAGACGAGAGATCATGGCTCCCCTGCAATACGACTTCGTCATCGTCGGCGGTGGATCCGCCGGCAGCGCACTGGCGAACCGGCTCTCCGCGGACCCGGGCAACCAGGTGCTCGTCCTGGAGGCCGGCCGGCCCGACTACCCGTGGGACGTCTTCATCCACATGCCCGCCGCGCTGACCTACCCGATCGGCAGCCGGTTCTACGACTGGAAGTACGAGTCGGAACCCGAGCCGCACATGGGCAACCGGCGCGTCTACCACGCCCGCGGCAAGGTGCTGGGCGGCTCCAGCAGCATCAACGGCATGATCTTCCAGCGCGGCAACCCCATGGACTACGAGCGCTGGGCCGCCGACGCCGGCATGGAGAGCTGGGACTACGCGCACTGTCTGCCGTACTTCAAGCGCATGGAGAACTGCCTCGCGGCCGATCCCGACGACGAGTTCCGCGGCCACGACGGCCCCCTCGTCCTCGAACGCGGGCCCGCCGCCAACCCGTTGTTCGGCGCCTTCCTCAACGCGGTGCAGGAGGCCGGTTATCCGCGCACCGACGACGTCAACGGCTATCAGCAGGAGGGCTTCGCCCCCTTCGACCGCAACGTCAGCCGGGGCCGCCGGCTCTCCGCCTCCAAGGCGTACTTGAAGCCCGTACGCAAGCGGCCCAACCTCACCGTCACCACCCGCGCGATGGTCCACCGCGTCCTCTTCGAGGGCAAGAAGGCCGTCGGCGTCGAGTACAAGCATCGCGGCAAGGTCCACCAGGTGCGCGCCCGCGAGGTCATCCTCTGCGGCGGCGCCATCAACTCCCCCCAGCTGCTTCAGCTTTCGGGCGTCGGCAACGCGGAGGAGCTGAGCGCGCTCGGTATCGACGTCGTCCACGACCTGCCGGGCGTCGGCGAGAACATGCAGGACCACCTGGAGGTGTACATCCAGTACGCCTGCAAGCAACCCGTCTCCATGCAGCCGTACATGGCGAAGTGGCGCGCCCCCTTCATCGGCCTGCAGTGGCTCTTCCGCAAGGGACCCGCCGCCACCAACCACTTCGAGGCCGGCGGCTTCGCCCGCAGCAACGAGGACGTCGACTACCCCAACCTGATGTTCCACTTCCTGCCGATCGCGGTCCGCTACGACGGCTCCTCGCCGGCCGGCGGCCACGGCTACCAGGTGCACGTCGGGCCCATGTACTCCGACGCCATCGGCTCGGTGAAGATCAAGAGCAAGGACCCGCTGGAGCACCCGGCGCTGCGCTTCAACTACCTCTCCACGGAACAGGACCGGCGCGAGTGGGTCGAGTCGATCCGGGTCGCCCGCAAGCTCCTCAATCAGCCGGCGCTGGCCCCGTACAACGACGGGGAGATCTCGCCCGGCCCGTCCGTCGAGACCGACGAGGAGATCCTCGCCTGGGTGGCCAAGGAGGGCGAGACCGCCCTGCATCCGTCCTGCACCTGCAAGATGGGCACCGACGAGATGTCCGTCGTGGACCCGACCAGCATGCGGGTGCACGGAGTCGAGGGGCTGCGGGTCGTCGACGCGTCGGTGATGCCGTACGTCACCAACGGCAACATCTATGCGCCCGTCATGATGATCGCCGAGAAGGCGGCCGACCTCATCCTGGGCAAGGAGCCACTGGCTCCTTCCAAGGCCGTGTACTACCGCCACCGCGACGCCCAGAAGCAGTCCGGGTAGGCCGGGTTGGGCGGCGACGGTCTCAAGACGCTGCTGTCGAGCGTCCGTTACGAGGTGCTGCCCGCGAAGGCGACCGAGGAGAAGGTCCTCGCCCATGTGGCGCGCGATGTCGTCGTCACCGTGACGGCGTCGCCGGTCAAAGGGCTGGAACCGACCCTCGACCTCGTCGGGCGATTGTCGGCGCACGGTTACCGCGTGGTCCCACACGTCCCCGCTCGGCTGCTGCGGGACGACGCGCACCTCAAGGACGTCGTCGACCGGCTCCGGCAGGCCGGTGTCGACGACGTGTTCGTCCCGGCGGGCGACGCCGATCCGCCGGCCGGGGTCTACGACGGGGCGCTGCCGGTGCTGCGCAGGCTCGGCGAACTGGGCGACCCGTTCGGCCGCGTCGGCATCACCGGCTACCCCGAGAGCCACCCCCTCATCCACGACGACCTCACCATCCAGGCCATGTGGGACAAGCGCGCGCACGCCACGTACATCGTGAGCAACCTCTGCTTCGACGCGCGCGTGCTGGGGGAGTGGGTCGGCCGGATCCGACGCCGTGACGTCACCCTGCCGCTGTACGTGGGCGTCGCGGGGCCGGTGCAGCGCGCGAAGCTGCTGGCCATGGCGACGAAGATCGGGGTGGGGGAGTCGACGCGCTTCCTCACGAAGCACGCGTCGTGGTTCTTGCGGTTCGCGGCGCCTGGTGGTTACTCGCCGGATCGGCTGCTCGGCCGTGCCGCGGAGGAGCTGACCGCGCCCTCGGCGGGTGTGGCGGGGCTGCACGTCTTCACCTTCAACCAGCTCGCCGAGACGGAGCGGTGGCGCCGGGCCGCGTTGGAGCGGTTGGGCGGGTAGCGGGCTTCTGCCGTGCTGGGGGCTGCCGCCCCCAGCCCCCGCTTCGGCCCTGAAGGAGCCTCGTCCTCAAACGCCGGACGGCTGGATTGTGCCGGCCCGCGCTGAAAGGGCACCGCCTGAAGGGCCGACTTGTACCGGCCTGCGCCCCAAGTACCGCCACCAGAAGCCGTATACAGCGCTCGCTCCTACCGGAACACCACCGTCCGATTCCCGTCCACCATCACCCGGCTCTCGCTGTGCCACTTCACCGCGTGCGCCAGCACCTGCGCCTCCACGTCCCGCCCCACCGTCACCAGCTCCTCGGCGTCGAGCGAGTGGTCCACCCGGACCACGTCCTGGTCGATGATCTGGCCCTCGTCCAGCTCCGGCGTCACATAGTGCGCGGTCGCGCCCACGAGCTTCACCCCGCGGTCGTACGCCTGCTGGTAGGGGCGGGCGCCCTTGAAACTGGGGAGGAAGGAGTGGTGGATGTTGATGGCGCGGCCTTCGAGCTCCTTGCACAGGTCGTCGGAGAGGACCTGCATGTAGCGGGCCAGCACCACCAGGTCGATGTCCAGCTCGCGCACCAGTTCCAGGAGGCGTGCCTCGGCCTCGGCCTTCGTGTCCCTCGTGACCGGGATGTGGTGGAAGGAAATGCCGTAGGTGTCCGCGAGGCCCTCGAAGTCCCGGTGGTTGGAGACGATCGCGGGGATCTCGATGTTGAGGGCGCCGGTGCGCTTGCGGAAGAGCAGGTCGTTCAGGCAGTGGCCGAATTTGGACACCATGATCAGGGTTCGGGTCGGCGTCGAGGCGTCCCGGAGGGTCCAGGAGATGCGGTATGCCTCGGCGACCGGACCGAATCGGTAACGCAGTGTTTTCAGGTCGGCGTTTGGATCGGAAACGTCGAAGTGGACCCTCATGAAGAAGCGGCCCTTGAGCCGATCATCGAATTGCCGGCTCTCCAGGATGTTGCCGGAGTTCCGGACGAGGAAGCCGCTCACGGCGTGGACCAGTCCGGTGGTGTCCGGGCACGAGAGGGTGAGGACGAATTCGCGGCCAGGGTGCGGTCGAGGGGACATGAACGGCCTCCGTCGGTGCGTGTTGCGCAACATGGTGAGCGATACGCAACATGGTTGGGCCGGGCGCGGCTCCCGGTCAAGAGGTGGCCGGGCAATGTGCCGCATGGCGAAATCGTCATCTGCCAACCCCTTGACGTATGTCTGCACATTCGCCAGGGTGTTCCACCACAAGCAATACGGTGCACAATGCGCAACGGAATTCGCTCGAAGGGCTCCACACGTGGCAGACCTGTATGTGGACGGAGAATGGCGCGACGCGGTGGCCGGCGGTCACCGTGAGATCCGCTGTCCCGCCGACGGCACGCTCACCGCGACCGTGTCCGAGGGAACACGTCCCGACACCGAGGCCGCGATCGCAGCCGCCCGCCACGCCTTCGACGACGGACCCTGGCCGCGCACCCCCGAGCGGGAGCGTGCCGCGCTGCTGCTGCGCACCGCCGACATCCTCGAACGCGACGCCAAGGAATTCGCCCGCGCCGAGTCGCTGGACACCGGCAAGCGGCTGGTGGAGAGCGAGTACGACATCGCCGACGTCGTCTCCTGTTTCCGCTACTACGGCGGGATCGGCGGCACCGACGCCGGACGGGTCATCGACACCGGACGCGACGACGCCGTAAGCCGGGTCGTTTACGAGCCTGTTGGGGTGTGCGGGCTCATCACGCCCTGGAACTACCCGTTGCTGCAGGCCAGTTGGAAGGTCGCCCCGGCGCTCCTCGCGGGCAACACGATCGTCCTCAAGCCCAGCGAGCTCACCCCCTCCACCTCCATCCTGCTGATGAAGGCGCTGGAGGAGGCCGGGCTGCCGGCCGGTGCCGCCAACCTCGTCCTCGGGACCGGACCCGAGGTGGGCGCACCGCTCTCCGAGGACCCCGCCGTCGACATGGTCTCCTTCACCGGAGGCCTGGAGACCGGCAAACGCATCATGGCCACCGCCGCCGCGAGCGTGAAAAAGGTCGCGCTGGAGCTGGGCGGCAAGAACCCCAACGTCATCTTCGCCGACGCCGACTTCGAGACGGCCGTGGACTTCGCGCTCACGGCCGTCTTCCTGCACTCCGGCCAAGTCTGCTCCGCCGGGGCCCGGTTGATCGTCGAGGACTCGCTGCACGACCGCTTCGTGGACGAAGTGGTGCGCCGCGCGAGGCAGATCAGGCTCGGCGGCCCCTTCGACCCCGAGGCCGAGACCGGCGCACTGATCTCCGCACAGCACCGCGAGAAGGTCGAGGCGTATGTCGCGGCCGGCATCGCCGAGGGTGCCGTACTGCGGTGTGGCGGTGAGCGGCCGACCGAACCCGCCCTCGCCGACGGGCACTTCTACCCGCCGACCGTCCTCGACGGCTGCACGCAGGACATGCGGGTGGTGCACGAGGAGTCCTTTGGACCGGTCCTGACCGTCGAGCGCTTCAGCGACGAGGACGACGCCGTACGCATCGCCAACGACACCGAGTACGGACTCGCCGGCGCCGTCTGGACCCAGGACGCGGGCAAGGCCCAGCGGGTCGCCCGGCGGCTGCGGCACGGCACGGTGTGGATCAACGACTACCACCCCTATGTGCCGCAGGCGGAATGGGGTGGCTTCGGACACTCGGGCGTGGGCCGGGAGTTGGGACCGACCGGCCTGAACGAGTACCGAGAGCCCAAGCACATCTGGCAGAACATCCAACCCCGGCCGCAGCACTGGTTCCGCGGCTGAACGCCGAAAAGAGGTCGATCGTGACCCCAGCACAGACCGAGGTGCCGCAGCGGCGCGGCACGCCCCAGGACTCGGGCCCCACCCCGGTCATATCCGTGCGCAAGCTGTGGAAGGTGTTCGGGCCGAAGGCGGACCAGGTACCCGACTCAGAGGAACTGTGCGGGCTCACCCGCCGTGAGCTGATGGACCGCACCGGCTGCACCGCCGCCGTACGCGATGTGAACTTCGAGGTCTCGCCCGGCGAGGTCTTCGTCGTCATGGGCCTGTCCGGCTCCGGGAAGTCCACCCTGGTGCGATGTCTCACCCGGCTGATCGAACCCACTTCGGGTGAGATCGTCTTCGAGGGCGAGGACATCCGGGACGCGGACGCCAAGCGGCTGCGCGAGCTGCGGCGCCGTAAGTTCTCCATGGTCTTCCAGCACTTCGGGCTGCTGCCGCACCGCAGGGTCGTCGACAACGTGTCCTTCGGCCTGGAGATCCGCGGCATGAGCAAGGCCGAGCGGACCAAACGGGCCCTGGAGGTCGTCGAGTTGGTGGGTCTGTCGGGGTACGAGAACTCCTACCCCGACCAGCTCTCCGGCGGTATGCAGCAACGCGTGGGTCTCGCCCGGGCGTTGGCGGGCGACCCGGACGTCCTCCTCTTCGACGAACCCTTCTCCGCGCTCGACCCGCTGATCCGCCGCGACATGCAGAACGAGGTCATCCGGCTGCACCACGAGGTCGGCAAGACCATGGTGTTCATCACCCACGACCTGTCCGAGGCCCTGAAGCTGGGCGACCGGATCCTCATCATGCGCGACGGCAAGATGGTGCAGTGCGGTACGGGCGACGAGCTCGTCGGTGCCCCGGCCGACGACTACGTGCGCGAGTTCGTGAAGGACGTGCCGCGCGGTGACGTCCTCACCCTGCGCTGGATCATGCGCCCGGCCGTGGACGAAGACCCCCTGGACGGGCCGGAGTTGGGTCCGGACGTCGTCGTACGCGAGGCCACGCGCGCGGTGCTCGCCGCCGACAGGCCGGTCAAGGTCGTCGAGAACGGCAAGCTGCTCGGCATCGTCGGCGACGAGGAGATCCTCGCGGTCGTCGCCGGGCGGGAAGGCGACGCGTGATGACCGTCGCCGTGGAGAAACCGGAGCCGACAGCGCAAGTCGCGGACGCCGTACCGGACGTGAAGGGCCCGCGACGCAAGATCACCCGGCCCATGATGGTCGGCGCCATCCTCGTCGTGTGGCTCGTGCTGTTCGCCGTACTGCGCGGGAAGCAGACGCTGACGCTCGCGGCGGCCGATCTCACCGGACTGCACCGGTGGTTCAACGACCTCAACGACTCGGTCGGCGCGAACCGCAACTCCAACCCGCTCTTCCTCTACTTCTTCAACGAGATCCGCCTGGTCATCGACAACCTGGTGACCTTCGTCCAGGACCTGATCTCGCAGCCGAGCGGCGACCGGCCGGTGCCGCAGATCGGCTGGCTCGGAGTCGTCGGCATCACGGGCTTCGTGTCCTGGGCCGTCGGCAACTGGCGGGTCGCGCTCCTCGCCGTGGCAGGGTTCGCCTTCTTCGGGCTCCAGGGCCTGTGGCAGGAGAGCATGGACACCCTGGCGCTCACCCTCTCCGCGGTCCTCGTGGCGCTGGTGTTCGCGATCCCGCTGGGCGTGTGGGCGGGGTTGTCCGACCGGTTCAACCGGATCATCACGCCCTTCCTCGACTTCATGCAGACGATGCCGACCTTCGTCTACCTCGCGCCCCTGACCCTGATCTTCCTCATCGGCCCGGCCTCCGCCGTGATCGCCACGGTGATCTACGCGGCCCCGCCCGCGATCCGCATCACCGCGCACGGCATCCGCAACGTCCCGGAGACGACCGTGGAAGCGGCCGACTCGATGGGCTCGACCCGCTGGCAGTCGCTGCTCAAGGTGCTGTTGCCGATGGCCAAGCGGACCGTGGTGATGGGCGTCAACCAGACCATCATGGCCGCCCTGGCCATGGTCACCATCGCGGCCCTGATCGACGCGCCCGGCCTCGGCAAGACCGTCATGCAGGCCCTTCAGTCGCTCGACGTCGGCACGGCCTTCAACGCGGGCCTCGCGATCGTCATCATGGCGATCGTCCTGGACCGGGTCACGACCGCCTCCAGCACGCGTGCGGAACAGGCCCGCAACTCCTCCGGCCGCTTCCTCAAGTGGCGCCGCCCGCTGCTCGGTTCGGGCGCGGTGGTCGTCGTCGTGCTGATCTATCTGTCGCACACGTACCTCTGGGCGGCGCAGTACCCCGGCGACGGCACGACCGGCAGCCACATCGCCAACGCGGCGGACAGCGTGACGACTTGGGCGCAGGACAACCTCTCCGGGGTCACCAACGCCTTCCGGGACGCGATCACCAACGGTCTGCTCAATCCGTTCCAGTCGCTGCTCACCGACTCCCCGTGGTGGCTCGTCGGCGCGGCTCTGATCGGCATCGGCGTGGTCGTCGGCGGTTGGCGCTCCGGGGTCACAACTGCCGTGTGTGTCGGACTGCTTGTGGGCACCGGCGTGTGGTCGGACGCGATGACGACACTCGCCTCGACCGTCGTGGCGACCGTGATCGTGATGCTGTTCGGCATCGCCTTCGGCGTGTGGATGGGGCGCAGCACGATGGTGGACCGGGTGCTGCGGCCCACGCTGGACGCGGCGCAGGTCATGCCGCCGTTCGTCTATCTGGTGCCGTTCCTGGCGCTGTTCGGCGCGACGCGCTTCACCGCGATCGTCGCCGCCGTCGTGTACGCCGTACCGGTGGCCATCAAGATCACCGCCGACGGGGTGCGGGCCGTGCCCGAGACCACCGTCGAGGCGGCCACCGCGGCCGGGTGCAACACCTGGCAGATCATCACCAAGGTTCAACTCCCGATGGCACGCAGCGCCCTGACCCTCGCGACCAACCAGGGCCTGATCTATGTGCTGTCGATGGTTGTTGTGGGCGGCCTGGTGGGAGCCGGCGCCCTCGGCTACGACGTCGTGGCCGGATTCTCCCAGAGCGAGCTGTACGGCAAGGGGTTGGCGGCGGGGCTGGCCATTGTCCTGCTCGGAGTCATGTTCGACCGGATCACTCAGGCGGCCGCGCGCCGAACCAGCGCTTAAAGGAGCACGACACCATGGCAAGACACTGGCGAACCGGCGCGGCCGGCCTGGCCGTTCTCGGCCTCTCCCTCACCGCCTGCGGCGGGGCGAAGGTCGGCGACACGTCCTCCGGCTCCGGCTCGGGCAGCAGCTCGGGCGGCTCGGCCAAGTGCGGGACCTTCAACCTCGCGGTCAACCCGTGGGTGGGCTACGAGGCGGACGCGGCGGTCGTCGCGTACGTCGCGCAGCAGAAACTCGGCTGTACGGTCAACAAGAAGGACCTGAAAGAGGAGATCGCCTGGCAGGGCTTCGGGACCGGCGAGGTCGACGCGGTCCTGGAGAACTGGGGCCACGACGACCTCAAGAAGAAGTACATCACCGGCCAGAAGACCGCCGTCGAGGCCGGCCAGACCGGCAACAAAGGCATCATCGGCTGGTACGTGCCGCCGTGGCTCGCGAAGGCCCACCCGGACATCCTGAACTACAAGAACCTCAACAAGTACGCGTCCAAGTTCAAGACCTCCGAGTCGGGCGGCAAGGGCCAACTCCTCGACGGCGACCCGTCGTACGTCACCAACGACGCCGCGCTGGTGAAGAACCTGAAGCTGGACTTCAAGGTGGTGTACGCGGGCAGTGAGACCGCGCTCATCCAGGCCTTCCGCACCGCGGAGAAGAACAAGCAGTGGGTCATCGGCTACTTCTACGAGCCGCAGTGGTTCCTCTCCGAGGTCGCGCTCAAGAAGGTGTCGCTGCCCGCGTACACGACGGGCTGTGACGCGGTCGCGTCGAAGATCGCCTGCGACTACCCGGTCTACAACCTCGACAAGATCGTCAGCGCGAAGTTCGCCAAGTCGGGCAGTCCCGCCTACAACCTGGTGAAGAACTTCAACTGGACGAACGAGGACCAGAACACCGTCGCCAAGTACATAGCGCAGGACAAGCTGTCCGACGACGCGGCGGCGAAGAAGTGGGTCGACGCCAACCAGGACAAGGTGGCCGCCTGGCTCAAGTAGCGGTAGCGGAAAGCCGGTTGACCATGCCCGGTGGGCGGTGCGCGCGGACGCGTACCGCCCACCGGGCATCGCCGTGTTCCGGCCGGTGATCAGGGGCGTCGCCCGGCGTCCCGGACCCCTTGACACCCGCTCCTCGCGCCGGGCACATTGAGTTGCGCAACCTGAAGCATGTTGCGCAGACAGCAACCGGATTGCTTTCTAGCCGGAGGTGCGGCGATGGCGGGACCCCGAGTGGTCATCATCGGAGCGGGCGTCGTGGGGGCGGCGCTCGCGGACGAGATCTCCGCGCGAGGCTGGACCGAAGTGACCGTGGTCGACCAGGGCCCGCTGCCCGCCACCGGCGGCTCCTCCTCGCACGCGCCAGGACTGGTCTTCCAGACCAACTCCTCCAAGACCATGACCGAGTTGGCCCGCTACACCGTCGAGAAGTTCTGCTCCCTCGACGTCGACGGCAAGCCTTGTTTCCTCCAGGTCGGCGGCCTCGAAGTCGCCACCACCCCCGAGCGCGTCGCCGAACTCCACCGCCGCCACGGCTGGATCACCGCCTGGGGCATCGAGGCCCGTCTGCTCACCCCCGAGGAGTGCGTCGAGCACCACCCGCTCCTCAACCCCGACAAGGTCCTCGGCGGCCTCCTGGTCCCCACCGACGGCCTCGCGAAAGCCGTTCTGGCCGTCGAGGCGCAGATACGCCGGGCCACGGACCGCGGAGTGACCTTCCTGGCCCGCCACGAGGTCCTGGACGTCCAGCGGGCCGACGGCCGTGTCACGGGCGTCCTCACCGACCAGGGCGAGATCCCCGCCGACATCGTCGTGTGCTGCGCCGGCATCTGGGGCCCGAAGATCGCCCGTATGGTCGGCATGAACCTCCCGCTGACCCCGCTGGGCCACCAGCTCGCCTGGACCGGTCCAGTGCCCGCCCTCGCCGGCCAGACCGAGGAGGCCGTCCGGCCGATCCTGCGCCACCAGGACGCCGACCTCTACTACCGTGACCGCTTCGACGCCATCGGCATCGGCTACTACGGCCACCGCCCCATGCCGATCTCGGCCGACGACATCCTCTCCGTCGACGAGGCCGCCGACATGCCGTCCGTCCTCAAGTTCACCGAGGACGACTTCGCGCCCGCCTGGACCGAGACCCAGTCCCTGCTCCCCGCGACGCAGGACGCGAAGGTCGAGGAGGGCATCAACGGCCTCTTCTCCTTCACCACCGACAACTTCCCCCTCCTCGGCGAGTCCCCGGAGGTCAAGGGCTTCTGGGTCGCCGAGGCGGTCTGGGTCACGCACTCGGCGGGCGTCGGCCGAGCGATGGCCGAGTGGCTGGTCGACGGTTACTGCTCGTCCTTCGACCTCCACGAGTGCGACGTCAACCGCTTCGAGCAGCACCAGCTGGCCCCGGAGTACGTCCTGGCCCGCGACTGCCAGAACTTCGTCGAGGTCTACGACATCCTCCACCCCCTCCAGCCGTCCGGTAAGCCGCGCCCGATCCGTACCAGCCCCTTCCACACCCGCCAGCAGGAACACGGCGCGTTCTTCCTGGAGGCCAACGGCTGGGAGCGCCCTCAGTGGTACGAGGCCAACTCCGGCCTGGTGGAAGGCCGTTCGATCCCGACCCCGAACGACTGGGCGGCCCAGTACTGGTCGCCCATCGTCGGCGCAGAGGCGCAGGCCACCCGCGAGACGGTCGCGATGTACGACATGACGGCCCTCAAACGCCTCGAAGTGACCGGCCCCGGCTCCGCCGACTTCCTGGAGGGCCTGGTCACCGGCAAGGTCGCCAAGTCGGTCGGCTCGGTGACGTACACCCTCCTCCTGGACGAGGACGGCGGCATCCGCAGCGACATCACCGTCGCCCGGCTGTCCCGCGACCTCTTCCAGGTCGGCGCCAACGGCAACCTCGACCTCGACTGGTTCACCCGCCACCTCCCCTCCGATGGAACGGTCCAGGTCCGAGACATCACCCCCGGCACCTGCTGCATCGGCCTGTGGGGCCCACTGGCCCGCAAGGTCCTCCAGCCTCTGACGGACGAGGACTTCACGAACGAGGGCCTCAAATACTTCCGCGCCAAGCGGGCCTACATTGGAACGGTCCCGGTCACCGCCATGCGCCTCTCCTACGTCGGCGAACTCGGCTGGGAGCTCTACACCACCGCCGACCAGGGCCAGAAACTCTGGGACACCCTGTGGCAGGCGGCCCAGCCCCTCGGCGGTGTCATCGCGGGACGCGGCGCCTTCAACAGCCTCCGCCTGGAGAAGGGCTACCGCTCCTTCGGCACCGACATGACCTACGAGCACGACCCCTACGAGGCCGGCGTCGGCTTCGCCGTCAAACTCGACAAGGTCGACTTCATCGGCAAGGCGGCCCTGGAACGCCGAAAAGCCGACGTACAAAGGCAGTTGACCTGCCTCACCATCGACGACCCCGGTTCCGTCGTCATGGGCAAGGAGCCGGTCTACGACGGCGAGCGCGCCGTCGGCTACGTCACCAGCGCCGCCTACGGCTACACGATCGGCAAGGGCATCGCCTACGCCTGGCTGCCGTCCGAACTCGCCACCCCCGGCACCCAGGTGCACATCGGCTACTTCGACGAGCGCGTCGAGGCGGTCGTAGCGCAGGAGCCGTTGTTCGACCCGACGATGTCCCGCCTCCGCGGTTAGCCGGAAGGACACCAACGCCGAATGAACGCCCTGAACACGCCCCTCGCCGAACTGGACCCCGAGGTCCACGCCGCGCTCCGCGCCGAACTCCACCGCCAGCAGTCCACGTTGGAGATGATCGCCTCCGAGAACTTCGCGCCCTCCGCCGTACTGGAGGCGCAGGGCTCGGTCCTCACCAACAAGTACGCGGAGGGCTACCCCGGCCGCCGCTACTACGGCGGCTGCGAACACGTCGACGTCACCGAGCGGTTGGCGATCGAGCGGATCAAGTCCCTCTTCGGCGCGGGCTTCGCCAACGTCCAGCCGCACTCGGGCGCACAAGCCAACACGGCAGTGTTCTTCGCCCTGTTGAAGCCCGGCGACACCATCCTCGGCCTCGACCTCGCACACGGCGGCCACCTCACCCACGGCATGCGCCTCAACTACAGCGGCAAGATGCTCAACGTGGTGCCGTACCACGTCTCCGAGACCGACAACCTGGTCGACATGGACGAGGTGGAGCGCCTCGCCAAGGAACACGGCCCCAAGATGATCATCGCGGGCTGGTCGGCGTATCCACGCCAGTTGGACTTCGCGGCCTTCCGGCGGATCGCCGACGAGGTGGGCGCCCTGCTGATGGTCGACATGGCGCACTTCGCGGGCCTGGTCGCCGCGGGCCTGCACCCGAACCCGGTCCCGCACGCCCACGTGACCACGACGACCACGCACAAGACGCTGGGCGGCCCGCGCGGCGGAGTCATCCTCACCAACGAGGCCGACCTCGCCAAGAAGATCAACTCGGCGGTGTTCCCCGGTATGCAGGGCGGCCCCCTGGAACATGTCATCGCCGCGAAGGCGGTCTCGTTCAAGGTCGCGGCCTCACCCGAGTTCGCCGAACGCCAGGCCCGCACACTCGCCGGCTCCCGCATCCTCGCCGAACGCCTCACGCGGCCGGACGTGGCGGACACCGGGGCGAAGGTCCTCACCGGAGGCACGGACGTCCACCTGGTCCTGGTCGACCTGCGTGACTCGGAGCTGGACGGCAGGCAGGCGGAGGACCTCCTCCACGAGATCGGCATCACCGTCAACCGCAACGCCGTCCCCTTCGACCCACGCCCGCCCATGGTCACGTCGGGATTGCGCATAGGCACCCCGGCACTGGCCACGCGCGGCTTCACGGAGGAGGACTTCGCCGAGGTTTCCGACGTCATAGCGCTCGCCCTCCAACCGAGCCCGGACATCGGCGAGTTGCGCACCCGCACGGAAGCCCTCGCCGCGAAGCACCCGCTCTACCCGCACCTGTCCGAGGAGGACGACCCCCGATGACCCCGCGCACCCCGGGCGCCGACCTCCCCGAACACCCCGACCGGCTCTGGCGCACGCCCGAGCCGAAACGCTCGTACGACGTCATCGTGGTCGGCGGCGGAGGCCACGGCCTCGCCACCGCCCACTACTTGGCGAAGAACCACGGCATCACGAATGTGGCGGTCCTGGAGAAGGGCTGGCTGGCGGGCGGCAACATGGCCCGCAACACCACGATCATCCGCTCCAACTACCTCTGGGACGAGAGCGCGGGCATCTACGAGCACGCGCTGAAGTTGTGGGAAGGGCTGGAAGAGGAACTCGACTACCCGATCCTCTTCTCCCAGCGAGGCGTGCTCAACCTCGCGCACAGCCTCCAGGACGTCCGCGACAGCGTGCGCCGCGTCGAGGCGAACCGCCTGAACGGCGTGGACGCGGAGTGGCTCGACGAACGGCAGGTCAAGGAGGTCTGTCCGATCGTCAACATCTCGCCGGACGTGCGCTATCCGGTGATGGGAGCCACCTATCAACCACGCGCGGGCATCGCCAAGCACGACCACGTGGCGTGGGGCCTGGCCCGATCGGCAGACGCCGCAGGCATCGACATCATCCAGAACTGCGAGGTCACGGGACTCGACATCGAGGGTGGCCGGGTGGTGGGCGTGCAGACCACACTCGGCCCGATGGCGGCGGGCAAGGTGGCCCTCTGCTCGGCCGGCCACACCTCCGTCCTCGCGGCCATGGCGGGCCTCCAACTCCCGCTCCAGAGCCACCCGTTGCAGGCACTGGTGTCGGAACTGCTGGAGCCGGTCCACCCCACGGTCGTCATGTCCAACGCGGTCCACGTGTACGTGAGCCAGGCGCACAAGGGCGAGTTGGTGATGGGCGCGGGCATCGACTCGTACAACTCCTACACGCAGCGTGGCGCGTTCCACATCATCGAGGAGCAGATGGCCGCGGCCCTCGAACTCTTCCCGGTCTTCGCCCGAGCGCACGTCCTGCGCACCTGGGGCGGCATCGTGGACGTCACCCCCGACGCCTCGCCCATCGTGGGCCTCACCCCGGTCGACAACCTCTACCTGAACTGCGGTTGGGGCACCGGAGGCTTCAAGGCCACCCCGGGCGTCGGCTGGGTCTACGCGCACACCATCGCCCACGACACCCCCCACCCCCTCAACGCCCCCTTCTCGCTCGACCGTTTCACCACCGGCGCGCTCGTCGACGAGCACGGCGCCGCCGCGGTGGCCCACTAGGGAGCCCGAACCATGCTGCTGATCCCCTGCCCCTGGTGCGGGCCCCGCGACGAAGCCGAGTTCCACTACGGCGGCCAGGCCCACGTGGCCTACCCGGAGAACCCGGCCGGCCTGACCGACGAGGAGTGGGCCCGCTACCTCTTCTTCCGCGCCAACCCCAAGGGCCCGTTCGCGGAACGCTGGAGCCACGCGGCGGGCTGCCGCCGCTGGTTCAACGCGGTACGGGACACGTCGACGAACGAGATCCTGAGGGTGTACAGGTCGGGCGAGCAACCCCCGGACACGAACGAGCCACGCCAGGCAAACTCAGCCCGTCCGGCGTCCACTTCTCGGCGTGGGCCCACACAGTCAGCCCGTCCGGCGTTTGAGGACGAGGCCCCTTCAGGGCCGACGGGGGTCCAGGGGGCAGAGCCCTCTGGGAACGGGACGGGTAGGGGCGGCGGGGGCGAATCCGGTCCGTTCCGCCACCCCACCCACGGCCGAATCCACCGAGCCACCCCCCTCACCTTCACCTTCGACGGCACCGAATACACGGGCTACGAGGGCGACACCCTCGCCTCCGCCCTCCTCGCCAACGGCATCATCCAGACCGGCACCAGCATCAAACTCGGCCGCCCCCGCGGCATTTTCACAGCCGGGGTCGAAGAACCCAACGCCGTCATCCAGATCGAGGCCCCTTTCCCAGAGCCGATGCTCCCCGCGACAACGATCGAGCTCTACGACGGCCTCGTCGCGACCAGCCTCCCCGGCCAGGGCCGCCTCGCCACCACCCCGGACCCGGCCCGCTACGACGCCGTCCACGCCCACTGCGACCTGCTCGTGGTCGGCGCGGGCCCGGCCGGCCTCGCGGCCGCCGCGGCCGCCGCCCGCAGCGGAGCCCGGGTCATCCTCGCCGACGACCGCCCCGAACTCGGCGGCAGCCTCCTCGACACGGCCCAACTGCTCAACTGGGTGACGGAGTTGAGCGAGGAACTCGCCACCGCCCCCGACGTACGTGTACTGCCCCGCACCACTGTCTTCGGCCACTACGACGACAACCACCTCCTCGCCGTGGAACGCCGCACGAACCACCTCGGCGCAGCGGCCCCCACCCATGTCTCCCGCGAACGCGTCTGGCGCATCCGAGCCCGCCGAGTAGTCCTCGCGACGGGCGCCCACGAACGCTCACTCGCCTTCGCGGACAACGACCGCCCCGGAGTGATGCTCGCCGCCTCGGCCCGCGCCTACGTCAACCGCCACGGCGTCCTGCCCGGCCGCCAGGCCGTCGTCTTCACCACCAACGACAGTGCCTACGCGGCCGCGTTGGACCTGGCGAGGGCCGGCGTCCACATCGCGGCGATCGTCGACACCCGCACGTCCGCGCCGGAGGAGTGGGCCCGCCGAGCCCGCGAGGCCGGCATCGAGGTATTGGCCGGACACGCGGTCGTCGGCACCGAGGGCGCCCCGCGAGTCACCGCCGTGACGGTGGCCCCGTACGCCGAAGTGACAGGCACGACACGGCACTTCGCGACCGACCTTCTCCTGGTCTCCGGCGGCTGGAACCCGGTCGCCCACCTCTTCAGCCAGGCCGGCGGCAAACTCCGCTACGACGACACCCTCGGCTCGTTCGTCCCCGACACCTGCCGTCAGGCGGTCGAGGTCGCGGGCAGCGCGAACGGCGCCCTCGGCCTGGCCGAAGCCCTCGCACAGGGCGCAGCCGCGGGCACCCGCGCGATCGAGGCCGAGGGCTACACCGCCGAGGCGCCGAACCTGCCCCAGGTGCCCAGCGAACCCGACACCACCCCCGCCATGCAGGTCTTCCTCGTCCCCTCCGCCACCGAGGGCCCCCGCTTCGTGGACCTCCAACGCGACGTCACCGTGGGCGACTTGACCCGAGCCACCGGTGCCGGCCTCAACTCGGTCGAACACACCAAGCGCTACACGACGGCCGGCACGGCCAACGACCAGGGCAAGACCTCCGGCATCCTGGCGAGCGGCGTGGTCGCCGAACTCCTCGGCGTGGACGTGTCGTCGCTCGGCACGACGACATTCCGCCCGCCCTACACCCCCGTCTCCTTCGCCACCCTCGCCGGCCGCGACCGGGGCGCGCTGCACGACCCGATCCGTACGACCGCGCTGCACGACTGGCACGTCATGCAGGGCGCCGAGTTCGAGAACGTCGGCCAGTGGAAGCGCCCTTGGTACTACCCGCAGGACGGCGAGGACATGGAGACGGCCGTGCTGCGCGAGTGCGCGGCGGCCCGCGAGGGCGTCGCGTTCATGGACGGCTCCACCCTCGGCAAGATCGACGTACAGGGCCCGGACGCCCCCGTCTTCCTCGACCGGCTCTACACCAACATGATGAGCAACCTGAAGGTCGGCATGATCCGTTACGGCGTCATGTGCCGTCCGGACGGCATGGTCTTCGACGACGGCACCGCCATCCGCCTCGCACCGGACCGCTACCTGGTCACCACGACCACGGGCAACGCGGCCGCCGTACTGGACTGGATGGAGGAGTGGCATCAGACCGAGTGGCCCGAACTCCGCGTCCACTGCGCCTCGGTGACCGAACAGTGGGCCACCGTCGCCCTGGTCGGCCCCCGCTCCCGCGAGGTGCTCGGCTCGCTCGCGCCCCAACTGGCCGTCGGCAACGACGACTTCCCCTTCATGGCCTGGCGGGACACCACCGTCGCCGGCATCGAGGCAAGGGTGTGCCGGATCAGCTTCTCCGGCGAACTCGCCTACGAGATCAACGTGTCACCGTGGGAGGCCCTCGCCCTGTGGGAGGCCCTCTACGAGGCCGGTGCCCCCTTCGACATCACCCCCTACGGCACCGAGACCATGCACGTCCTGCGCGCCGAGAAGGGCTACCCGATCATCGGCCAGGACACCGACGGCACGGTGACTCCCCAGGATCTGGGCATGAGTTGGGCGGTGTCGAAGAAGAAGCCCGACTTCATCGGCAAGCGCTCCTACGCCCGCGCCGACGCCGTCCGCCCCGACCGCAAGCACCTGGTCGGCCTCCTCCCGGACGACCCCGCCGCCTTCCTCCCCGAGGGCACCCAACTCATCGCCGACAGCGTGCTCCCGGCCCCGCCCGTCCCGATGCTCGGCCACGTCACCTCCAGCTACCGCAGCGCCGCCCTCGGCCGCACCTTCGCCCTCGCCCTGATCAAGGGCGGCCGGGACCGCATCGGCGAACGCCTTTACGCCCCGGTGGGCGACCGCCTGATCCCGGTCACGGTCGCGAGCCCCGTCCTCTACGACCCCGAAGGAGCCCGCCGCGATGGCTGACACCGCCCTCTCCGTGCCGCGCCGCAGCCCCCTCGCGGGTGCCGCGGGCCGGCTGGCCGCCGCGACCCGCTCCTCCGGCGGCGCGGTCCGGCTGGCCGAACTGCCCTTCCTGGCCCAGGTGAACGTCCGGCTCGACGCGAAGGGCGCGGCGGCGGACTCCGTAGGCCTCGCTCTTGGTCTGTCCCTGCCCCTGGAGCCCAACACAGTGGTGCGGGCGGGGGAGTTGAGGGCGCTGTGGCTCGGGCCCGACGAGTGGCTGGTGGTGGGACCGCCGGACACGCAGCGGGATGTTGAGAGCCGGATCAGGGCAGCGAGCGGTGACGAGCATGTGGCCGTCACCGATGTGTCCGCCCAGCGCACCACCCTGCTCGTCTCGGGCGCCCGGGCCCGCGACCTGCTCGCCCACGGCTGCCCTCTGGACCTGCACCCGCGTGCCTTCGGTGCCGGACGCTGCGCCCAGACCACCCTGGCCCGCACCCAGGTCGTGCTGGTCGCCCGGGACGAACCCGGGGCCGGATTCTGGGTGTTGGTGCGGTCGTCCTTCGCCGGGTATCTGACGGACTGGCTGCTGGACGCGGCGGCCGAATACATCCAGGGAGCCTGAACCGGCGTTACACCGAAGGCCGTTCGCCCGTCACCGGGAGAACGGCCTTCGCGGCGCGCTGACTTCAGGCCGCCTGGCCGACCTCCACCTCGTCGAGGCGCTTGCCCTTGGGGATCAGGGCGACGAGCACCGCGCCGGCGGCGACACAACCGACCACCAGCCAGAGCCCGTTGGTGAACCCGGCGTCGAGATAGAACTGGGTCCCCTTGAGGACCGCCCCGTGCTGCGCCATCACGACGAAGGCCAGCTGGGAGACGACGATCTGGGCGACGCCCTGGCCGAGGGTCTGGACGCCGTTGGCCAGCGCCTGTTCCTCGGGGGTGACCACGTGGATGATCATGATGGGCACGATCGCCATCACGATGCCCGTGCCCAGTCCCGCGATCACGCCCATCTCGATGATCTGCGGGGCGTTGTGGTGCAGATGGGTGCCGATGCCGTAGCCGAGGACCGCGAGCGCGGCGCCGGTGCCCAGCAGGATGCGGGCGTCCACCCGGCGGGAGAGCAGACCGGTGCCGACGGCCCCGATGATGATCATGGCGCTGATCGGGCTGGTGACGATGGCGTTGTGCGTGCCCGACCAGCCCAGGCCCTCGGAGATGGTGGGGATCTTCGGCATCAGGATCAGCAGCTGGATGACCACCCCGACGGCGCTGAGCGAGCCGGCCGCGATGGACGTGGCCAGCAGGACCGTCCACACCGGGCGGCGGCGGGTCATGGAGAGCGGGAAGAGGGGTTCGGCGACCTTGCGCTCCACGAGGACGAAGACGACCAGGGCGATCGCCGCCCCGACGACCCAGGCGATGAACTTGCCGCTGCCCCAGCCCCAGTGCGTGCCCTGGCCGACGGCGTAGATGAGCGCCGTGACCCCGCCGCCCAGCAGGATGCCGCCGGCCCAGTCCATCTTCCCGGCCGCCGCGCGGATCGGGCTCTCCGGCACGAAGGCCGCGACCAGCAGGAAGCTGACGGCGGTGCTGATGGCCATGAACCACAGGACCCCCCGGAAGCCGTAGTCGTCCAGCAGCCAGCCGGACAGGAACGGTCCACCGAAGGCGACGAGACCGACACCGCCGGCCAGGATCCCGCTGGCGAGCCCGACCCACTTGCGGGGGAAGACGTCGCGGGTGATGGCGTAGGCGAGCGGCGCGCTGGCGGCGTAGATGCCCGCGATGCCGCGGCCGATCAGCAGGGTGCGGTAGTCGGTGGCGACGGCGGCGATCAGGTCGCCCGCGAAGCCGAGCCCCGTGGCGACGAGCAGGACGCGCTTCTTTCCGAAGACGGCCGCGGCCTTGACCGCGAACGGCAGGAAGAACGTGCCGGTCAGCAGGGTCATCAGGGTGAACCACGCGATCTCGGTGGTCCTGAAGTGGATCGCGATGTCGGCCTGCGCGATGCCGGACAACGCGGCGATCAGCGCGACCAGTTGGACGGTCCATACGAGAGCGACGACGACGAGGACGTTGCGGGTCGTCGAGGGCGATCTCTCGTCGTCCCGTGGGGGAGTGAGCTGGGTCTGGGAGGACATCGGCGGCCTTCCGGTCAGTGAGCGGAGCGAAGGTCCAGTGAGGCGATAAATTAGACCCAACGGTCGGTACAATCAATGAGTTGCGCAGAAAGAAAACTGATGTTGCGGCGGGCGTCGACTCCCGCCCTGGTCGGCGATATCAAGCCCATCTCTTCGACAAAATCGTCAACAATAGAGTCGACGCTATTGCCTGCGGATTAGGGGAGAGCTACGTTCCTCGCCGTGCCCCCGCACGACCCCCCATCCGGCGAGCGAACGGAGTCCTCGGCATGCCCAAGCTGTTCAGATGGTGTCGGTGGAACTCGGCGACCTTCCTGGCCACCCTCGCGGCAGCCGTGGCGCTGGTGACCGGCGCGAGCGTGGTGCTGGCCAACAGCGTGACCGGTGGCGCGCAGGCTGCCGACTCTGCCTCGGCGAAAGCCGTCCCGGTGGGCGCCACGACCTCGGGCATCGCACCGGCCATGTCCTGCTCCGGCGTCGCCCAACTCGGCCTGGCCGCCGCCGTCCCCGGGGTGCCCTTCGAGATCGGCTCGGCCACCGAACTCGCCGCGAGCGCCAACACCCTTGGCAACTGGGCGGCTTGTGACGTCAAGGGCGTCATCGCCCCGCAACTCCACTTCGAGATCAAGCTCCCGGAGACCGGCTGGCAGGCCGACTACCTCCAGCTCGGCTGCGGCGGCCTCTGCGGCAGCACCAACGTGACCAGCGCTCCCGCCTCGGCCGGCTGCGTCCCGCTGACCACCGGCGCCTTCGCCGTCGCCTCCAGCGACGAGGGCCACTACCAGGGCGGCGGCCTCTTCTCCACCGACCCCACCCTGAGCGCCGACTTCGGCTACAAGTCCGACCACGAACTCGTCCAGGCGGCCAAGGCGATCATCAAGCAGTACTACGGCCGGGCGGCCGCCCACTCCTACTTCGACGGCTGCTCCCAGGGCGGCCACCAGGCCCTCACCGAGGCGCAGCGCTACCCGACCGACTTCGACGGCATCATCGCCGGCGCCCCGGCCAACAACTTCACCGCGCTGAACACCTTCTCCCACGCCTGGACCGCCCAGTCCGTGTACCTCGACGGTGGCCCGGCGACGATCACCAACACCGACCTCGCCGACCTGCACAAGGCCGTCCTCAAGGGCTGCGGCGCCCCCGCCGACGGCATCATCGCCGACCCGCTCAGCTGCACCTGGGACCCCGGCACGATCCAGTGCGGGGCCGGCCGGACCTCGACGTCCGACACGTACTGCCTGACCGCCGACCAGGTCACCACCCTGCGCCGCATCTACGCGGGACCGACCGACAGCCACGGCCAACTCCTTTACCCGGGCTACCAGTTGCGCGGCTCCGAGCTGAACTGGGCCGGCATCATCATCCCGGCCACCGCGACCGGTGCCAGCGGCGACATCGGCTTCGTCCGGGAGACCCTGCGCTACCAGATCTTCGACAGCCCCCAACCGGCCCTGACCTACAAGGACATCAAGTTCACGGCCGCCTACTACGACAAGGTGATGCGGTCCAACGAGGGCATGTACGACGCGACCGACCCCGACCTCACCGCATTCAAGAAGGCGGGCGGCAAGCTCATCCTCTGGCACGGCCTCGGCGACCAGCACATCCCGGCCGTGGGAACGATGGCCTACTACAAGGCAGTCGAGAAGGCCGTCGGCGGCGAGGCGGCCACCGCGTCCTTCGCCCGGTTGTTCCTGCTCCCCGGCGTCGCGCACTGCGGCGGCGGCCAGGGTCCGAACACCTTCGACGCGCTGACCGCGATCACCGACTGGGTCACCAAGGGCGAGGCCCCGGCGAGCCTGACGACCAAGTCGGTCGACAGCGGCGGCGACACCACCGCTTCCCGCCCCGTCTACCCCTTCCCGTACTACGCCGAGAACACCGCCGGCGGCCCGGCCACCGACGCGAGCAGCTACACCCCCGTCAAGTCCACCGCCGAGGCCGGGCTGAAGCTCAACTGGCTCGGCTCCTTCCGCTCCGGCTACGAGACGGTCGGCAACTGGGTGGGCCGCAAGTGGGTCGTCACCAAGGGCAGGAACTGACGTACAGGAGAGGGCGATCGCTACGTCGTGGCCCCCGGTCCGAGGCGGGGGGCGCTCATCGACCGGGAGCACGCCGAGCCGGGCACCGAGGTGTCGGTCGTCTGGGGCGAACACCCGGGCGCGGGCGCCCGCCACCCCCATGAGGTTGGTGACCGAGAACCCGTACTTCCCCGCGATCCCCGCGCTGGTCCCGACACCGAAGCGACCGGCGTACGACAGCAGCCGCCGCACCCCCGCCGGTCCGGGCACGCCGATGCGGATCGGGAGGCCGATACCCCGCTCACGCACCGCCTCGACCCATGCGAGCACGGGGGCGCTGTCGAAACCGAACTGGGTGATCACGCCGTCGGCGTGACGGGGGAGGAGTGGAAGAACTTGGTCTCCGGCAGCGGTCCGCCGAAGGCGCGCTCGACCAGGTCGGCGGCCGACGGCCCCTGGATCTGGTAGCGGAAGAGCCTCGGGCCGGCGCCCTTGCGGTACGCCGACGACGGATCGGTGACGTAGCCGACGTCGTAGCCGCCCTTTTCGCCGTGGTACTGCACCTAGTGCTGTGCGGTGAGGATGCCGCTGAGGGTGTACTTGTCCGCCCCTCGCGGGCCAGGATGCCCTCGGTGACGATGTCGCCGTTGTGCGTCACGGGGATGTACTGCTTGGCCTGACCGCCGACCCCGCCTCGTCGATGCCGTCCTGAAGACTGGGGCTTGCCATACGGCTCCTCTCCTCACCGCGCACTGCCGGACCGGCGTCGTTCACTCGCGGACTGGATCGATTTGGCGGACGCTGGCAGAGGGGCGCCGGCGTTGGTGAGAGCCGTGCGGAGATCGCCCGGAACGAACCGGGGCGCGCTGGATTAGGGTGCGCACATACGAGGTTTCGGCAGCGGGGAGTGGTGATGGGCGGCGCGCGGCGGGTGACGCTGAACGATGTCGCCGCGGCGAGCGGGGTGTCGCGGGCCACCGTCAGTTTCGTCCTGAACGACGATCCCCACCAGACCATCTCGGCGGCGACCCGTGAGCGGGTGAAGGGCGCGGCCCGAGACCTCGGCTATGTCCCGCACGGCATCGCACGGGCCCTGCGCGAGGGCTCGTCGCGGATCGTCGTGCTGAACATCGACTGGGGCCTGGAGGGCAACTACTCGCGCAGCTACGTCCGCGGCCTGGACGACGAACTCGCCGCGCACGACCATGTGTTGCTCGTACGGCACGGCCACTCGGCGCCGCACTCGACCCAGCAGGTCCTGGACACCATCGCGCCCCGGGCCGTACTCCGGTTCGCCGAGGCCTACTTGAGCGGCCACGAGCCCGACGAGGAGGACTGGAAGAACGGCTTCGCCGCCCATGCGGCCCTGCAGATCCGGTACTTGGCGGGCCGCGGCCACACCCGTATGGCGATGGCCCTGCCCGGCGACGACACACCACTGACCGAAGTGCGCCTGCGCTTCGCCCGCGCGACCACGGACCGGCTCGGACTGCCCCCGCTGATCCCGTTCGCCGTACCCCGGCCGAGGGACGCCGGAACCGCGGCCGTCAGGGCGTTCCTCGCCGCGCACGACCAGGTGACCGCGATCGCCGCCTTCGACGACGACATCGCCCTGCGCACCCTGACCGCCCTGCACGGCCTGGGGCTGAGCGTCCCCTCCGACACGGCCGTCATCGGCTACGACGACACCGAGTACGGCGCCCTGGTCACCCCCGCGCTCACCACCGTCCACATCGACGCCGAGGCCCACGGCCGGCTCGCCGCACGCGTCGCGCTCGGGCTCGACACGGGCGGGCTCACCCGGGCGCCGGGGCGGGTCATCGAGCGGGACTCGGCCTGACGGAGACACGAGGGGGCGGAGGGAAGCAGCCGCGCCCGGTGGGGGATGGCGACCGGGACGGCATCCATACGTTTCGGATCGTGCCGGGTGTCGTGTCCGTGCGGTCGGCCCAAGTGTCCGGCACCATCGAGTCGTTGCGCACCCCCGTCACCCTGGAGTCGTCATGTCCCGGTCCGAAGCACGCGTCGTCACCGACCGACCGCAGCGCTACGCCAAGCAACTCGCCTCCCACCTGGGCCGGCGCAGCGAGACCAGTTGGGACGAGGAGACCGGGGAGGGGCGACTCGTCTTCCAGGACGGCACAGGATCGCTGACCGCCACCGAGGGGGCGTTGCTGCTCGCGGTGGAGGCGGAGCCCGAGTTCCTCGATCGGCTGGAAGACGTGGTGGGCCGGCATCTGGTCCGCTTCGGCACCAAGGACGAGCTGGTCGTCGAGTGGCGGCGCGACAACGGCGAACCCGGCAGCAGTCAGCGCAGCCCGGGCGACACCGCCTGAGCCACGGCGACGGCCCCGGTCAGGACACGCAGCCCACGTGCGCCAGCGCCTGCTTGAGCAACACCCCGTGGCCGCCCGGCATCTCGCTGCGCAGCGCCTCCGAGGCGGCCTCCTCCGGGCTGAACCACACCAGGTCGAGAGCGTCCTGCCGGGGCCGGCAGTCACCTGTGACCGGCACGACGTAGGCGAGGGACACCGCGTGCTGACGGGGGTCGTGGTACGGGGTGACCCCGTGCGTCGGGAAGTACTCGGCGACCGTGAACGGCTGCAGCGAGGTCGGGATGCGGGGCAGCGCGACCGGGCCGAGGTCCTTCTCCAGGTGACGCAGCAGGGCGTCGCGGACCCGCTCGTGGTGCAGCACGCGGCCGGAGACGAGGGTGCGGTTGACCGTGCCGTCGGGGCCGATGCGCAGCAGCAGGCCGATGCTGGTCACCTCGCCGCTGTCGTCGACGCGGACGGGCACCGCCTCGACGTACAGGATCGGCATGCGGGCGCGTGCCTGTTCGAGGTCGTCGGCGGACAGCCAACCGGGCGTGGTATCGGTCATGTCAGACATTGCTTGATCATACTTTCAGTGTCCGTCGGATAGCCGGTAGACCCGGCGGGCGTTGTCCGCTCCCGCCCAGCGCGCCAGTCGCAGCGCGTCGGACAGGCCCAGTTCGTCGGCGTCCACCCGGTCCTGGAGCAGATCCCCCAGACCCCGGCGGAACGCCAGCGCGCCGAGCCCGTAGAACTCGGCCGGGCCATAGGCGTCGGAGCTGTACAGCAGTTTGCGGAAGGGTGTGACCTCCAGCGCTTCCGCCAGTACCGCCCGAGCCCGGACCGGACCTACATGATGCAGGGTGAGTCCCACATCCAGGTACACCCGCTCGAAGACGGCCGCCAGGTAGCCGGCCTGGCGCTGGTACGGCCAGCAGTGCAGGAGCAGCACCGGGATCGTGCCGGAGATCAGGTGCAGCCAGTCCGTCAGCAGGGCCGGGTCCGTGCGGTGCAGCCGGATGTCGTTGTCGCCGAAGCCCGTGTGGAGCTGGAGGGGGAGCCCCAGATCGACCGCGGTCCACAGCAACTCCCGCATCAGCACCGGGTCTTCGAGCCGTCCGCCGCGGGCCAGCCAGCCGCGGGCCGCCCGGGTCACCTCCGCCTCCGCGGGCCGGGCCGGGTCGAGATCGAACCCGGTCCGGTACGCGGCCACCGACTTCACCCCCACCACCCCCGGCCGCCGTACCGCGTCCAGGGCGGCGGCCCGAAAAGCGTCCGCGTACCCGTCCGGCTCGACACCCCGGGCGGCCACCCCCTCCGCGACGGTTTCGAGCCGTACCACCTCATGGGCGACCGCGCCCGCCACCCCGGCGAGTTCGGCGGGCGTCGTGACGGCGTGCGGGGCGAACCCCGTGTCGACGCAGAACACCCCGGTCCCGGCCGCGGCGAGGAAGCGCCGGTTGACCTCGCCCGCGCCCAACTCGGCGCGCCGGGCGAGGTACTCGTCGGCGGGCGCGTGCCGCTCCAGGTCCAACAGGGGCGCGCAGTAACGGCGTACGGCGATCCCGACCGGGCTGTCGAACGCCGAGATCCCGCTGCCGGGCCAGACGCCCCCCTCGGTGAGCAGCGACTCGAAGGCCGTCCGGTCGAGGTCCCCGGTGACGACTCCGTGGCAGTGGTGGTCCACCAACTCCAGCGCTGCGAGCGCCTCGTGGACCGGTCCAGTGCCCATCGTCAGTACTTCCAGCGGTAGGCCGCAGCGATCCGCTCGTCGTCCAGCTCGGCCACGGCCGCGATCTCGCCCTGTCGTACGGCGATCACCGCGTCGGCCAGGACCGGTCCAAGTGCGGCCCGCAGCAGCTCGTCCCCGCGGAACTCGGCGACCGACTCGGCCAGCGAGGTCGGAAGCCGTCGTACACCGCGAGCCGTTGCCTCGGTCGTGCCGAGATGTACGGGGTCTCCGGTGGTCTCCTCGGGCAGGGCGGCCGAGGAGGTGAGGCCGTCGAGTCCCGCGGTGATCAGGCAGCCGAGGGCGAGATAGGGGTTGGCGGCCAGGTCGACCGGCTTCACCTCCAGGTTCGCCGCCTGGGCGCGCAGCCCGGCCGTACCGGTGACGACACGTACCGCGGCCTCGCGGGTCTCGCGGCCCCAGGCGGTGAACACCCCTGCCCACTGGGAGGGTTGGAGGCGGAAGTAGCTGGCCGGGCTCGGCGCGGTCACGGCGGTGAGGGCCGGGAGGCGGGCGAGGACACCGGCCGCGAACGACTCGGCCTCGGCCGTCATGCCGTAACGCCGGTCGCCACCGGTGTGCAGGTTCGCGCCGTCGCGCCAGGCCGAGAGGTGGATGTGCCCGCCGTTGCCGACGCCCTGGGCGAGGACGGCCGGCGTGAACGTGGCCCGCAGGCCGTGCCGCCCGGAGACCGCGCGGATGGTCTGGCGTACGAGGACACTGCGGTCGGCCGCCGCGACCGGGTCGAGCGCGCCGACCGACAGCTCGAACTGCCCGGCGGCGTACTCGGGGTGGAACTGGTCCACCTCCACGCCCTGTGCCGCCAGCGCTGCCAGCAACTCGGCGCCGTAGTCGCTCAGTTCGACCTGCCGGGTGGCGCTGTAGGCCGGGCCGGTCGTGGCGGGGACGAACTCGCCGGCGGGTGCCGAGTCCAGGCCGAGCGCCCACTCGATCTCGATGCCCGCCCGGAAGGTGAGCCCGTGCCGCCGCTCCGCGTCCGTGACGACGCGGCGCAGGAACGTACGGCTGCAGCCGGGGTGTTGCTCGCCCTCCTGGGTGATCCGGTCGACCGGCGCCCAGGCCCAGCCGGGCTGACCGGCCAGGACGGCCAGCTGGTCGAGGTCGGGGTACAGACGCAGGTCGCCGTCGGGTGAGCCGAGCACGTCGGTGGTGACGATGGAGTCGTTCGCCAGGAAGGTGTCGAAAACCGGGGACATGCCGACGCCCCAGGCCGCGGCCGAGGCGAGCCTCGCGGTCGGGACCGTCTTCACCCGGCCCACGCCCGCGGTGTCGACGTAGGCCAGGACGATCCCGTGCACCCCCCGTCCGGTCAGCTCCGTGGCCAGTGCGGTGGCGCGCTCGACCTCGCCGGGGCGTCCGCCGGGCAACGGGTCGGCAAAGGTGGTCATACGTCCTCCACGGTCGCGTCCTGTGCGGTCGGCTGCTCCGTCAGGGTTTCACGGCCACCGCTCCGAACTGCGGTACCACGGCCGGGGAGTCGGAGTCCGGGCGCCACTGCGAACAGGGCACCAGACCGGGGTCGAGGAGGTCGAGGCCCTCGAAGAAGGCGGCGACGTCGGCGCGGCTGCGGGCGGTGATCGGGGGAGTGGCGTTCTCGTTCCAGAACTCCATCGCCGGGACGTTGCCCTCGCCGCCGAGATCAGCGTCGAAGGTGGGGTGCGTGAGGACCAGGAAGCTGCCCGAGGGGACCGCGGCCATGATGTTGCGCACGACCTCCCGGGCCGCCTCCGTGTCGAGGACGAAGTTCAGGATGCCCAGCATCATCACCGCGACGGGACGCTCGAAGTCCAGTGTGGCGGCGGCGCGTTGGACGATCGCCTCCGGGTCGTGCGCGTCCGCGTCGATGTAGTCGGTGGCGCCCTCGGGGGTGCTCGTGAGCAGCGTGCGGGCGTGGATCAGCACCAGCGGGTCGTTGTCGACGTACACGATCCGCGCGTCCGGTGCGACGCGCTGGGCGATCTCGTGCGTGTTGTCGACCGTCGGCAGTCCGGTGCCGATGTCGAGGAACTGCCGTACTCCGCGCTCGCCGGCCAGGAACCGCACCGCCCGGCCGAGGAAGTCCCGGTCGGCGCGGGCCACTTCACGGATGACCGGGAACATGCCGGCCACGTGCTCGCCGACCCGCTGGTCGATCTCGTAGTTGTCCTTGCCGCCGATCCAGTAGTTCCACACGCGCGCGTTGTGCGCCACACCGGTGTTGAGCCGGGTCGGTCCCTCTGCCGGGGTGTCGCTGTCACTCACGTCCTGGCTCCTTGTCGCCCGCGTTGCCGTCCCCGCCATTGTGCCGCGAGTTGATCACCGGGCCCAAGGGTTCGCGACGATCGGGCACTTGTTCTTCGGGGGCGGCGAACCGTCAGTCGACGTTGCCGGGTTGGGCGGGCGGTGTCTTCCCGGCCAGGACGTCCTTCAGACGTGAGGTGCCCTGCTCCACAGCCGCCTTGGTCGTACCCGACTCCGTGCCGCCGAGGCCGCCCGACGTGACGGTGATCGCGTCGGTGCCGACCCGGACGACCGCCAACTGGAGGGTGAGCGTGGTGGGTTGGGCGGCGCCCGTGCTGGTGACGGTCACCTGGAGACCCTGCCGGGCGTCGCCCACGGAAGGCACCGGGTCCTCGATGACCTGGACCGTGCGCCGGCCGCCCTTGGAGTCGGTCGCGGTGAACTGGTCGCACTTCACCGGCAGCGTCTTCAGCCAGTTCAGGGAGGCGCCGAGCTTGGCCCGGTCGTAGGCGGCGACCTGGTACAGCAGCCGGGACTCGCTCTGCTCGAACCCGGTGAGCGCGGACGCGCCGGAGGGCTTGCCGAGGAGATCGTCGCCGTAGAGCGCGTCGAGCAGCTTCTGGCAGTCGGCGGCGTTCGTCTTCGCCGTGAGGAGGGCGCCGACGTCCACCGTGCCGATGACGAGCTTGTCGCCCCAGGTGGCGGCGTCCTTGACCTGCGTCCAGTTGTCCTCCAGGTCGGCCTCGGTGATCAGCGCGGCCCTGGCTCCCGCCGCGGTGAGGGCGGGGGCGGCGGACTTCTCTGTGCGGGGAGAGGCGAGCGGTGACTTCGCGGCGAGCGGGGAGGCGGCGATGTCCGAGGCGCTGTCACCGCCCGCACCACCACCACCGCTGCCGCCGGAGCAGGCCGCGCAGGTCAGCAGCGTGCCCGCCGCCAGGGCTGCGGCGAGGACACGGACGGGGCGGGAGGACGGGCGACGGTGCATGGCGGGGCCTCCAGGGGAGTGGCGGTCCCCCTCAGGGCACCATCGGGCCGCCCGGCCCTCCAGCGCAGGGGGCTGTTCGGGTGACAGGTGCGGTGTCAGGGTGCGCCGTCCGGCGGCCCGTGATGCCGGTGCGGGAGGTGCAGATGGTGCTCATGCGGCTGTGGGGGTTCGTGCTCCGCGCGGCGAGCCCGTTCGGCGAGCCCGGCCTCCAGCACATGCACCGTGCGCCCGCCGCACTTCGGGCAGACCGCGTCGGCGAGCGGCGACCTCATGGCCCTGCCCTCCTCGTCGACGTACTCCTGCGTGGTCAGACCGGAGGCGTCGGTCGGGTCGGTGAAGAACATGACCTGGAAGGTCGCCTCCCAGAAGTGGCCGCAGTCACCGCAGGTGAACGCGAAGGTCTCCGGAACGGCTCGGGGTTCCGCCGTCATGGCACGGTCCTCCCTCGGGTGGGGCGGGCGGTCGGAGCAGGCAGCAGTGCTCTCCAGCGCACAACACCGCACGTCGTACGGCAACTCGAACGCCCCGCCCGGCATGCCCGCACCCGCGCCTGCCCCGACACTGGCCCCAGGCCCCGGCACCGAGACGCGAAGGAGTGACCATGCTGCCCGGATTCCTCACCAGGGCGGTCGAGTTGCTGCTCGGCCGGGAGGGCCGCTCCCTCCATCTGAAGGCGGCGGGCGCGGCGACGGTGCTCCTCGGCGCGGTGATGCTCGTCGGCTCGTGGGCCGTGGTCGCCGCCGAACACGGAGCCCGCGGCGCCAACCTGACGACCTACCCGAGGGCCCTGTGGTGGGCGATCGAGACGGCGACGACGGTGGGGTACGGCGACTTCTTTCCGGTCACGCTGTGGGGCCGCGTCGTCGGCTCGGTGGTGATGGTCGTCGGCATCACCACCTACGGCCTGGTCACCGCGGCCCTGGCCACCTGGTTCGTCGGCCGCGAACAGCACCGCCGTCATCATCTCGCCCACGGCGCCGAGGAGTTGGGCGAGGAGACCGCCCGCGCCCTGCACGAACGCTTCGACCGGCTGGAGCGGTTGCTCGCCGGTAAGGGGGAGAACTCGTGACGGCAGGTGGCCCCGGCTACGCGGTCAGTGGCAGCGCGCGGAAGGTGTACCCCTCCCACAGTCGCCGTGAGGTCTCCTCGGGGTAGGAGGTGACCACGGGGTCGGCGTCGAGGATCTGCACCGACCGCCGCTCGGTGTCGTAGGCGGGCCAGCCCGGGTCGCCCGTCCGCGCGAACTCCGCCCAGGACGACCGGAATCGGGACGACAGCGCCAGGGCCTCGGGGGAGGGCTCGACGTCGGCGAACAGCAGATTACCCAGGTCTGCGGTGAAGGTGCCGAACAGCAGCGGGATGTCCAGACCGTGGCAGGCGCCCAGCGCACCGCCCAACCCCGGGGCGGGCCAGGTGAGTTCGTAGACGTGCGCGCGACCGCCGCCGGCGAGCTGTGCCTCGGCCAGGTGCAGCGAGGGGATGGCGAACAGCCAGTCGGTCTGGACGCGTTCGTACAACTCCTCGGGCGAGTAGTCCGGGAAGGCGTCGCGATACGCCGATTCGGCGTCCGGCCCGGGACCGAACCGCCGCAGCGCCGTCCTCGCGTCCGCCTGGCCGAGCTTCCCGGCCTGCCCGGAGAGTACGACGAACAGCCGATACTCCTCCCGGTTGTGACCGACCATCAGCTCCACGTCCCGAGCCGCGCCGGCCGCCAGCCCCTCCCAGGGCGTGACGGGCAGCACCTCGCCGTCCACGACGGGCGAGAACGGCGTCACCGTGTGGACGACCGAACCCCAGCGGTCCTCGTACTGCGGCATCTTGGGGCCCAACGCCTCGCCCACCGAGGGTAGTTGGCGTGGATCCACGGTCGCCAGGTCGGCGGCCGTGGGGCGCAGTCCCGCCTCGGTGGCGAGCGCGGCGGCGATGTCCTTGGCCAGCGGGTCGGAGAAGAAGGTGCCGGGTACGCTCTGCGTGATCGCCCGCCGGAACAGTCCGGACGCGCTCGGCATGACCAGCAGCGAGGCCACCGACCCGCCACCGGCCGACTCGCCGAAGACCGTGACCTGCTGCGGATCGCCGCCGAACGCCGTGATGTTGTCCCGCACCCACTCCAGTGCGGCGACCTGGTCGAGCAGCCCCCGGTTCGCGGGCGCCCCCTCGATCCGCGCGAACCCCTCGATGCCGACACGGTAGTTGAGGGTCACGACCACGACGTCGCCGTCGCGCGCGATGTGCTGGGCGTCGTAGCCGGGGCTGCCCGCGTGCCCCAGCTTGTAGGCACCGCCGTAGATCCACACCATGACCGGGCGGCGGGCCGCCGGATCGGGTGCGGGCGTCCAGACGTTGACGGTCAGCCAGTCGTCGCCCGTCGGTCCCGTGACAACGCCCTGGCGGCCCTGGATGCCGGACTCCTGCGGGGGCGGCGGCCCGAAGTCGAGGGCGTCGCGCACGCCGTCCCAGGCGCGCACCGGGCGCGGTGCCTGGAAGCGGGCCTCTCCGACGGGTGGTTCGGCGAACGGGATCCCACGGAAGACGGCGAGCCCGTCCTCCAGTCGTCCGCGCACCGCACCGGCGGCGAGCCGCACCACGGGCGCGGCGGCCGAATCGGCAGCCTTGTCACGGGAGTTGGGGATCGTCATCGTGGACTCCTCGCTGGGGAACGACGGGGTGCGCGGGCAAGCCGAGGGCGGTCGCCGTTCCGCTGGGCGCGGAGCGGCGACCGCCGTGTGCTCGATGAACCAGAATGCCTCAGGCCTTGGCCTCGGAGACCTCCGGAGCCGGGGTCGGTGCCTCGTCGGCCGGTGCCTCGACGGCGGCACGGGCCTTGGGGATCAGGCTCGCGAGGAAGAAGGCCAGCAGCGCGGCGCCCGCACCGATCGCCATGACCACCTTGAAGCCGTTCTCCGACGGAAGGGCGTAGCCGCCGAAGTCGGTGGTCATCTGGGCCAGGATCACTCCGGCTATGGCGCTGGCGAAGCTCGTGCCCAGGGACCGCATCAGGGTGTTGAGGCTGTTGGCGGCACCGGTCTGGGACGGGTCGACCGCGCCCATGATCAGGGCGGGCAGGGCGCCGTAGGTGAAGCCGACACCGGCGCCGATGATGCAGGACACCAGGATGAGGTGCCAGACCTCGGACATCAGCAGGATGTTCAGGGCGTAGCCGGAGGCCACGATCAGTGCGCCGATCATCAGGGTGACCTTGGGGCCCTTGGCCTTGGTGACGCCCGCCGACACCGCGGACATGGCCATCATGACCAGGCCCTGCGGGGCGAGCACCAGGCCGACCGTCAGCATCGACTTGCCCAGGCCGTAGCCGGTCTGCGTGGGCAGCTGGAGCAGCTGGGGGAGGACCAGGGACATCGCGAACATCGAGAAGCCGAGGGCGATCGAGGCCAGGTTGGTGAACAGCACCTGCGGCTTGGCGGTCGTCCGCAGGTCGACCAGCGGCTGCAGGCTGCGCAGCTCGTACCAGCCCCAGGAGAGCAGGATCACGACGGCGGCGGCACCGAGGACCAGGGTGGTCGCGCTGGTCCAGCCCCAGTCGGAACCCTTGGAGATCGCCAGCAGCAGCGAGACCAGTCCGGCGGACAGGCCGAGCGAGCCGACCAGGTCGAAGCGGCCCCCGGTACGGACCCTGGACTCGGGCACCAGGACCAGCACCAACAGGAAGGACAGGACACCGAGGACCGCGGAGATCCAGAAGAGGGAGTGCCAGTTGTAGTGGTCCGCGATGAAGGCGGCCGAGGGCAGACCCAGGGCGCCGCCGACGCCGAGCGAGGCGCTCATCAGCGCGGTGGATCCGGCCAGCCGGTCGCTGGGCAGCACGTCCCGCATGATGCTGATGCCGAGCGGCACGACCGCCGCGGCCAGCCCCTGGAGCGCGCGGCCGATCACCATCGGGACCAGCGAGTCGGCCAGGGCGCACACGATCGAGCCGGACACCAGCAGCACGATGCTGGTCAGCAGCATCCGGCGCTTGCCGAACATGTCGCCGAGCCGGCCCACGACCGGGGTGGCCACGGCGGCGGCCAGCAGGGTGGCGGTGACCGCCCACGCGGTGTTCGACGCGGAGGCGTTCAGGTACTTCGGCAGCTCCGGGATGATCGGGATGACCAGCGTCTGCATCAGCGAGACGACGATTCCCGCGAAGGCCAGCACCGCGACGACGGCGTTCGACCTCGGCGGAGCGGAGGAACCCGCCTCGGCGGGTCGGGCAAGGGCGTCGGACATGGCGGAGCCTCCATCGGGAACGAGCTGCGACGATCAGGGACAAGCGGACTTGCTTGACTCACTCAACCATAATGAGATTGATTGAGTTACGCAAGTACATTTTCGGTGTGGGCCGGTGAACGGGGGAGCAACGGCAGTTCGGTGACGACCTCGAAGCCGCCCTCGGGCCGGTGACCCGCCCGGAGTCGGCCACCGGCGGAGAGCGCGCGCTCCCGCATGCCGATGACGCCGTACCCGCCTCCGCCGGCGGGGGAGGAGGGCGGTGCCGTACCCCCGTGGTCGGTGACGGTGATACCCAGCCGGTCGTGCGAGTAGCTGAGCCGCACCTCGGCCGAGCCGGTGCCCGCGTGCTTGGTGACGTTGGTGAGCGCCTCCTGCACGATGCGGTACGCCGTGAGATCCGTACCGGCGGACAGTGGCTGCGGCCTGCCCTCCGTGCTGACGCCGACGACGAGCCCCGCGGGCTCGAACGAGGCGGCCAACTCGGCGAGTCGGGCCAGCCCAGGCGCGGGCCCCGAGGGCGTCTCCGAGTCGTCCGCGTGCCGCAACAGGCCCACGGTGGCCTTGAGTTCGCGGACGGCCGACAGTGTGGTGCCCGCGAGCTCGGCGGCGATCCGCTCGGCCTCCTCGGGGCGGCTGCGCATCAGCCGTACGACGGTGCCGGCCTGGAGGTTGGCCAGGACCAGGTGATGGGCGACGACGTCGTGCAGATCGCGGGCGATCCGCATCCGTTCCTCGGTGACACGGTGCCGGGCCTCCTGCTCGCGGGTGCGTTCGGCGTGCTCGGCGCGGGCCTGCACCGCCTCCAGATAGGCCGCGCGGAGCCGGGTCGTGGTGCCCAGCGAGGTGGGCAGCAGCAGCCAGAAGGCCGGGCCGAGCAGTTTCAGGATCAGCGGTTCGCTGCCCGGGCCCACGAGCACGGCCGTGCCCACCAGCAGGGTGATGCCGGAAGCGGTGAAGAGGTTCGCGGTGGTCCGCTCGGAGCGCCGGGCCAGCGTGTACAGCGCGACCATGAGCGGCCCGATCACCAGGACCGTGACGACATAGCCGAGCGCGGCCACCGCCATGGCGCAGCAGAGGGTGACCACCACGGTGGTGCGCGGCAGGGTGCGCCGCCACAGCAGGGCGAGCGAGGAGAGACCCGAGACCAACACGCCGGGCCACCAAGGGACTTCGAGGTCGCGGCCCGGGATCGTCAGCATGCTGCCGGGGAAGGCGCAGGCGAGGAGCGCGGCGGCGAGGACCAGGTCGACGGTGCGTGGACGGCAGCGCAGCACCCGCTGCAGGCGGTGGATCATGGTGTGGGGGTCCTGTCCGAGGCGGCCGGGCGGGCGCCGGTGGCCGTCGGGGGCGGTGGGGCCGGCGCGCCGTCCGCTGCTCGTCTACTCGTCGAAGGTGACGACGATCTTCTCCGCCGCGCCCGGCGTCAGCGCGAGCTCGAAGGCGTGCTCGACCTCGCCGAAGGGCACCCGGTGACTGATCAGCTTCGCGAACCGCTCGTGGTGCTCGACGATCTCCTGGGTGACCTCGAAGATCTCGGTGGGGTAGCCCTGCGAGGCGATCAGCGTCAGCTCGCTGCGCAGCATCCCGCCGAGGTCGATGTCGGCGCCCTTCTTCTGTACGGCGACCATGACCAGCTTGGCGCCCCACTTCGCGGAGTCGACGGTGGTGTTGACGACGGCGGCGACACCGGCGGCGTCGATGTAGATGTCGGTGCCGGCGCGCGGCTGGCCGAGCGCGTTGGCGGCCTGCCCGTGCAGTTCGGTCAGGCGTGAAGTCACGTCCTCCTCGGCGGAGTTGATGACCGCGTCGGCGCCGACCGCGAGCGCGGTCTCCAGACGGGAGGCGATGACGTCGGCGACGACGACGTGCTCGACCCCACGGAGCTTCAGCCAGATCGCCGCGCCCAGGCCGATCGGCCCGGCGCCGAAGATGACGACCTTGTCGCCGGGCTTCGCCTCGGAACGGTTGACGGCGTGCCGGGCCACCGCCATCGGCTCGTTGAGGGCCGCGACGTCGAAGGGCACGGTGTCGGGGAACACGGTGACGCTCTTGCCGACCTCGCACTCCTCCAGCAGGAGGTAGTCGCTCATGGCGCCGTGCTTGCCGCCGCAGCCGATGATCCCGGAGGGCGAGCCCTGCGGGTTGACGACCACCCGGTCCCCGGCCTTCAGACCGTCGACCTCGGCACCGACCTCGACGATCTCGCCGGCCGGCTCGTGCCCGAGGGGGACCGGCACCATGGCGCCGCCCGCGCCGAACGGGCCGCCGCCGATGTGCAGGAAGAAGGTGTCGGTACCGCAGATCCCACAGGCACGGATCTTCATGAGGGCGTCCTTGGGTCCGGGTACCGGACGCTCGACGTCCACCACGTCGATCTTGTCTACGGTACCGGTCTGGACGGACTTCATCGTGGCCATGGGGGCTCGCCTTCCATGTGCGTGAGGGGTGTCACCGGCCCCGGCGGCGGACGGGGGGAGTGCTCCGACCGCCGGGACCGGTGACGGCGCCATACTCCGTCCCCACGGCGTACGACGCGACGGGGACACCTCCGCTTCGGTGACCCCAGCTCTGGACTTGCTTGAGTTAGGCAACCATAAATGCGTTACTTAAGTCAAGCAACCGTCTTTGGTCTTGCTTAACTCAGGCAAGTACCTGTTACGGTGGACGCATGTCCACACCGCCACCCGTAACAGCGTCCGTCCCGGCGGACGTAGCCGAGATCGAGCGGGTCCTGACCCGGATCACCCATCTGGCCGGGCGGGCCCGGCAGCACGAGCGTCTGATGGCGCTGGTCGGGCTGCCCCTGGACCGGGCCGCCGTGGCGATCCTGCGCCACATCGCCGAGAGCGAGCCGCTGCGCCCCGGGGTCCTGGCGGTCCGGATGTCGGTGGAGGCCTCCCATGTCACCCGCCAGCTACGGCAGTTGGAGCAACTCGGCCATGTGGTCCGCGTCCCGGACCCCGACGACGGCCGTGCCCAGCGCATCCAGCTCACCGACAGCGGACTGGCCGCCGTCAACCGCATCCGGGACATGAGCCGCTGGGGCATGGAGATGGCGCTGGCGGACTGGTCCTCGGAGGATCTGCGGCAACTCGCCGCGCTTTTCAACCGGTTGGTCGATGCCTTCGTCACGCACGCGGAGGCGGCCGTGGACGTGGATGTGGACGTGTCCGCCTCCGCCTGACCGTTCAGTGATGTGCCGGGGCCCGGCTTCCGGGTGCTTCGTCAAGCCGCCCGGGGTCCTGCCTCCTGGCGCTTCGTCAGACCTTGAAACCGATCCCTCCGTACAGCGAGATCGGTCCCTCGCCGAGCGGTGTCTCGCCCTCCGCGAGTTCCGGATGCCAGTCGGCCACGGACACGATCCCCGGTTCGAGCGGCTCAAGTCCCTTGAAGAAACCGCTCACTTCGGCGTGTGAGCGGGCCACCAGGGTCACCCCGCCCGCCGCGTAGGCGGCGATGCCTCGTTCCACCTTCTCCCGCTCGAAGTCGGCGGTCATCGCGGACAGCACCAGACAACTCCCCGGCGCCAGCGCGCCGATCAGGGTGTCGACCAGTTCGTGGGCGCCGTCCTTGTCCGCGACGAAGTGCAGCAGGGCGATGAGCGAGAGGGCGACGGGGCGGTCGAAGTCCAGGACGCGGGCGGCCTGTTCGAGGATCGTGAGCGGTTCGCGGGCGTCGGCCTGGAGGTACTCCGTCGCACCCTCGGGCGTGCCGCGCAGCAGCGCCGCCGCGTGGGCGAGGACGATCGGGTCGTTGTCGACGTACACGATCCGCGCGTCCGGCGCGGTGGACTGGGCGATTTGGTGGAGGTTGGGCGCGGTCGGTATGCCGGTGCCGACATCCAGGAACTGCCGGATGCCCGACTGCCGGACCAGCAGTCGCGTCGCCCGCTGCATGAACCAGCGGTTGGCCCGCGCGGTGCGCGGGGCGCCCGGGTCAAGTGCCGTGATGTGACGGCCCAGTTCCTCGTCGACCGGGTAGTTGTCCTTGCCGCCGAGGAACCAGTCGTACACCCGGGCCGGATGCGGCTTCGACGTGTCGATCCGCCGGCCGGCTGGTTCTGTCCCGGTCACGCGAGGCTCCTCTGCTCGACTCTGGTTCACGACGACACCCGACGGGGTGTCCGAGGAGTTTGGCACGGTCATGCCGACCCGGTGCGGCCGATCGACAGGCCGTCCAGGAAACGGATCAGGTCCGCGAAGACCTCGGCCCGGTTCGTCTCGTGGAACACCTCGTGCCGGGCGCCCGGATAGACGTGCTCGGTCAACTCCCCACCGCTCAGCCGCTCGACGCCCACGCGACTGCCGGGCAGCGGTACGAGCCGGTCGTCGCCGCCGTGCAGCCACAGCAGCGGCAGTCGGCCGATGTCGCCCGCGTCGGCGACGGTCCTCAGGGTGCGGGCGAATGCCTCCAGCGTCGGCCGCTTCATTGGACCGTGCCACACCAGCGGATCCGCGGCGTAGGCCGCACCGACCTCCGGGTCACGGGAGAGCGCGGCCGGGTTGATCGGGACGTCCGGGATCTCGTCGAGGGCGAGCAGCCGGCCCGGCAGCTCCCAGGCACCGATCACCGGCCCGGACAGCACCAGCGCGGAGAGCTCGTCGCCGTGGCGCTGTGCGAACCGGGACGCGATCAGGCCGCCCATGGAGTGGCCGATCAGGACGAGGCGGACGCCCGGGTAGGTGGCGCGGGCCAGGTCGGCGACGGAGTGCAGGTCCGTGACCACGTCCTCGAAGTCCTCGATCAGCACCCGCTCGCCGCCCGACTCACCGTGACCCTGGTGGTCGGGCCCGAGGACGGCGGCGCCGTGCGCCACCAGTACGGCGGCCAACCCGGCGTACCGGCCGATGTGTTCGCCGTAGCCGTGCGCGACGAGGGCGACGCACCGCGGGCGCTCGTGCGGCCACTCGCGTGCGGTGATCGTGCTCCGGGTACCGGGGAGGACATGCTCACGGGTGTCGGCCACAGCCAGAAACTAGCACCGCCGGGCGGACGCCATGATCCGCCGGTGCGCGGCAGTGGCAGGGGCCACCTGGCGAGACACTCCTTACGCGGGCAGATGTAAGGACATACGATCGGTCCTCGCATGAACACGATGACGCTCTGGCACATATCCGGCTGGGAATTCGCCGCACTCGCCGCCGCGGCCCTGCTCGTCGGCTTCTCCAAGACCGCCGTGAGCGGGGCCAACACGGTCAGCCTGGCGATCTTCGCGGCCGTCCTGCCCGCCCGCGCCTCCACCGGCGTACTGCTCCCGATCCTGATCGTCGGGGACGTGCTCGCCGTCCTCACCTACCGTCGGCACGCCCACTGGCCCACCCTGTGGCGACTGTTCCCGGCGGTCGCGGCGGGAGTCGTGATCGGGACCCTGTTCCTGGTGTGGGCCGACGACGCGGTCGTACGGACGTCGATCGGCGCGATCCTGCTGCTCATGGCCGGGGTCACCCTCTGGCGCCGCCGCAAGACGGAGGCCGACGACGAACCGGACTCGGTGGCCACCAGGTCCGGGCGGGTGAAGGCCCGCTCCTACGGGGTGCTCGGCGGTTTCACCACGATGGTCGCCAACGCGGGCGGCCCGGTCATGTCGATGTATCTGCTCTCCGCGGGGTTCCGGAAGCTCGGTTTCCTCGGCACCTCGGCCTTCTTCTTCCTGATCGTCAACGTGACCAAGGTGCCCTTCAGCGTCGGCCTCGGCCTGATCGACGGCCACTCGCTGCTGCTCGACGCGGCACTCGCGGCCTTCGTCGTGCCGGGCGCGCTGATCGGCAGATGGGCCGTGAACCGCATCAACCAGCGACTGTTCGAGCAACTGGTGATCGCGGCGACGATCATCGGCGGACTCCAACTGCTCCTGCGCTGACGGCGGGCGCGTCACAGCCGGAGGGTGAACCAGGTCGTCTTGCCCTGGTCGGTGGGGCGGACACCCCAGCCGTCGGCGAGGGCGTCGACCAGGATGAGGCCCCGGCCGGACTCGTCGTCCTCCGCCGCCGGCCGTGGCTGCGGCAGGTGCGGGCTGCAGTCGCTGATCTCGACGGCGAGCTCGTCGGCGGTACGGCGCAGTTGGAGGCCGAGAGGCCCCTGCGCATGCCGGAACGCGTTGGTGAGAATCTCGGAGACCAGGAGTCGCGCGTCGTCCGCCCGGTGGGCGCAGTTCCAGGCGGTGAGGGTGTCGACGACGAAGGAGCGGCCCTCGGTCGCGGCGCGGGCCGTGGCCGGCAGCTCCAGCCCGACGGTCTTCAGGGGCGCACCGGGAAGTCGGGCCAGCAGCAGGGTGACGTCGTCATTGTGACCCTCGGCGTCGGGCAGCATGGCCGTCAGCACGCGGTCGGTGGCGGACTCCAGCTCGGGGGTGGCGGTGAAGGCGGCGCCGAGGACCTCGGCCAGCTCGTCGATCTGGTACTCGATGTCGCTGCCGGGAGTCTCCACCAGACCGTCGGTGTACAGAACCAGTGTCGCGCCGGGCGGGATCTCCGTGCTGGACTGCTGGTAGAGGACGTCGCCCACGCCGAGCGGCGCGTTCACCGGGGCGTCCAGTCGGTGGGCGCGGCCGTCGGTGCCCGCGACCAGGGTGGGTAGATGGCCTGCCGAGCAGGTGGTCACGGAACCCGCGTCCGGCGCGATCACGACGTAGCAGCAGGTGACCAGTTGGTCGGGCAGGTCGAGGTCGGCCACGACCGCGTCCAGTGCCTGCATGAGCTGACGGGGCTGCATCCCGGTCTTGGCCAGAGCGTGGGCCGCGGAGCGCAACTGCCCCATCACGGCGGCCGCTTCGAGGCCACGGCCCATGACGTCACCGATGAGGACGCCGACCCGGCCCGCCCCGAGCGGGATGATGTCGAACCAGTCGCCGCCCACCCCCGCCCCCTGGGTGGCGGGCAGGTAGCGGCTGGCGGCGGCCAGACCGGGAATGGCCGGCGGAGTGCCCATCAGACTGCGCTGCAGGGTGAGGGCGATGTGCCGCTGCTGCTCGTACAGGATCTTCAGCTCGGCCTCGGCACGTTTGCGGTCACTGATGTCGCGGACGATGGCACACGCACCGACCACCCTGCCCCGGGTGTCGCGGGTGGGCCACAGCGTGACGTCCACGTCGAGCAGCGTGCCGGCCCTGGTTACCCGGAGGGTCTCGAAGTGCTCGATCTTCTCGCCCTGGCTCAGGCGCTTCATCAGCAGGGCGATCTCCTCCTCGCGCTCCGGCGACGCCAGCATCGACACGTGCCGGCCGATCACTTCCTCGGCCGTGTACTCGTAGAGCCGCTGCGCGGCGGCGTTCCAGTAGGTGACGCGACCGTCCAGGGTCTTGGCGAGGATCGCGTCCTGCGAGGACTCGACCAGCGCGGCGAGTTCGTTGATGCGGGCCTCGGCGGCCTTTCGTTCGCTGACGTCGCGGACGGCGGCGGAGACGAGGAGGCCGTCGGTGGTCTCCAGGGGGCTGAGGCTGATTTCGACGGGGAATTCGCTGCCGTCCTTGCGGAGGCCGTGGAGTTCGAGGCCTGCGCCCATGGGGCGGACTTGTTGGGTGCTGATGTATCCGTTGCGGTGGACGGCGTGGTGGGCGCGGAAGCGGCCGGGGATGAGTATTTCGACGGGGCGTTCGAGGAGTTCTTCGCGTCGGTAGCCGAAGAGGGACTCGGTCTGGGCGTTGACGAGTTTGATGGTGCCGGTGTCGTCCACGATGACCATCGCGTCCGGCGCCGACTCCAGCAGACTCCGGAACCTCTCCTCGGCGGCCTTTCGTTCGCTGACGTCGCGGACGGCGGCGGAGACGAGGAGGCCGTCGGTGGTCTCCAGGGGGCTGAGGCTGATTTCGACGGGGAATTCGCTGCCGTCCTTGCGGAGGCCGTGGAGTTCGAGGCCTGCGCCCATGGGGCGGACTTGTTGGGTGCTGATGTATCCGTTGCGGTGGACGGCGTGGTGGGCGCGGAAGCGGCCGGGGATGAGTATTTCGACGGGGCGTTCGAGGAGTTCTTCGCGTCGGTAGCCGAAGAGGGACTCGGTCTGGGCGTTGACGAGTTTGATGGTGCCGGTGTCGTCCACGATGACCATCGCGTCCGGCGCCGACTCCAGCAGAGCCCGAAACCTTTCCTCTACCGCTTCCGGACCGCTCGTCGGCGCCGCCGTGATCGTGTCGTCCATCTCTGCCCCAACCGCGTGGATTCTGACGGTGATCCGGGCAATACCAGCGCATTCCCGCACCCTCCGGGCCCAACTGCCGCTTACTGGCCCGACAACGGCGGAACCTGCCCATGGGCGTGCCCATAGACGACCGAGTTCCACCGCCCCCTGCCTGCGGCGCGACACCCGGTGCCCGGAACCCGCGGCACGGCCTCGTAGGCTCGCCGCCATGCCCCCGCACATCCTGATCCTCGGCGGCACCACCGAGGCACGCGAGCTGGCCACCGAGCTGGCGGTACGGCGTCCCGAGGTCCGGGTGACGACTTCGCTCGCCGGGCGGGTGTCGCGGCCGGGGGCGCTGGCCGGGGAGGTACGGGTCGGCGGGTTCGGCGGTGCCGAAGGGCTGGCCGAGTGGCTGCGGGAGCAGCGCGTGGACGCGGTTGTCGACGCCACACACCCCTTCGCCGAGTCGATCACCGCGAACGCGACACGGGCCGCGACGGACACCGGGCTGCCCGTCGTGGTCCTGCGCAGGCCCGGCTGGCGGCCGCTCCCCGGAGACCGCTGGCACCCGGTCGCCTCACTGCCCGAGGCCGCCGACATGCTGCCCGGCCTCGGCCGCCGCATCCTCCTCACCACCGGCCGTCTCGGCCTCGCCGCCTTCGCCCACCTGTCCCAACTGCACTTCGTCGTACGGTCGGTGGAGTCGCCCGAGCCCCCGATGCCGCCGGACGTCGAGGTGCTGCTGGCACGCGGACCCTTCACCCTGGCCGACGAGGCGGCGCTGCTCCGTGAGCACCGGATCGACGTGCTCGTGACGAAGGACAGCGGGGGAGCGGCGACGGCGGCCAAACTCACGGCCGCGCGGGAGGCGGGCGTCCCGGTGGTGGTCGTACGACGGCCGCCGTTGCCGGAGGGTGTGCGAGCGGTGCCCGATGTCGCCGGGGGGTTGGAGTGGCTGGGGCGGCTGGAGTTCAGCCCGGGGTGATGACCGTGGCCCGGAGACGGTCCACCGCGCGCAACACCTCGTCCCGGTTCTTGGCGCTCTTCATCCAGGCGGGGAGTCGGGCGACCAGCGTCATCTTCTGCCCGGTGTCGTACCAGGGCGCGCGTTCGCGCAGGTCGGCGGCGACGAACCGCCTGATCAGGTCCAGATGCCGGAGGTTGTACGCCCACAGCTCCCCGTGCCTGGTCCCGGTCCGCAGCCACAGGGCCGGCCGGGGGCGGTCGGAGGGACCCGTGTCGATCCGGCACAGGCCGCAGGACCGGCAGACCAGGCGGGCGTGCGGATACCTCTTCCCTTTGGCGTCCGGCGGGGTGCACGGGCGCCACTCGAAGTGGGCGCTCCGTTCGCAGCGCGGGCACCCGACCAGCATCGACGACGCGAAGTCGGCGAGCGTGGCTCGCGGGTCGCGGAAGCGCACGGGAGCCGGGGACATGCCGAGAGTATGACCACCGTCCCGCTCGTCCGGCACCCGGTTTTCAGGAGGTGGAACTCTCCGCCAACTCCGCCGGGCGCTGCGGGAGTCCGGAGCTCAGGTCCTCCACCAGGAGGCGCTTGGCGATGGTGTCGACGGCGGCGCGCAGGTCGGCGTTGGAGGGGCGGCCGATGTCCTGCTGGACCCGGGCCTCCAGCCAGTTGCCCCATGCCCTGCCGATGATCTCGGCCTCGCGTTCTCCCGCCGGGGTGTGGGAGAGGAGGGAGCCGGTGCGGGTTAGATAGCCCTCCTCGACCATGCGGTCGAAGACCGGGAGGAGCACCTCCGGGGGCAAGTGCCGGCGGGCGGCGATCAGGCCGAGGCTCGCGTGGCCGACCATCCGGCCGAACAGTTCCACCTGCATCACGGCCCAGGCGCCGGCGATGTCCAGCCGGGTGTCGGAGTCCGTGATGATCCGCCGGGCGGTGTCGAGGTCCGTGCTGCCGATGACCTTGCCGACGGCCGCTTCGAGGAGCCGTTGCGAGTCCGCGCCGTGCGGTGACGCGAAGCCCTCGCCCATGTCTGTGGAGCCCATCCGGGCGCTGTCGCGCAGCTCGACCTGCTTGAGGAACAGGGCCACGACGAAACCGATCACCGCGACCGGGACCGTCCACCGGAACACCGTCTGGATGGTGTCGGCGTACGCGTTGATGATCGGCGCGGCGGCGGCGTGCGGCAGCCTGTGCAGGCCCTCGGGACTGGTCGCCGCCTTGGTGATGACGGCCGGGTTCAGCGCACTCGCCTTCGTGGCGGAGACGATCCCGTCCTTGAGGCTGGGCCCCAGGGTGTTGGCGTAGATCGTGCCGAAGACGGCGGTGCCGAAGGAACTGCCCAGCGTACGGAAGAAGGTGACGCCGGAGGTCGCGGTGCCCAGGTCGGTGTACTCGACGGTGTTCTGCACGGCGATCGTCAGCACCTGCATGCACAGCCCGATGCCGGTGCCGAGCACGAACATGTACACCGATTCCAGGAACGCACCGGTGCCCGGGCCCATGAGGGACATCAGATACAGCCCGACGCCCATCACCGCGGAGCCGATGATCGGGAACAGCCGGTACTGGCCGGTCTTGCTCACCACGTTGCCGCTGAAGACGGACGCGATCAGCAGCCCGATCACCATGGGCAGCGTCCGCACACCGGAGATCGTGGCCGAGTCGCCGTCGACGTACTGGAGATAGGTCGGCAGATACGTGAGCGCGCCGAGCATCGCGAAGCCGACGATGAAGCTGAGGATCGAACAGACCGCGAACACCGGGTTGCCGAACAGCCGCATGGGCAGCATGGGTTGCTCGGCCCGCGTCTCCACCCAGCAGAACAGGCCGAGCGCGATCGCGCCGCCGACGAACAGGCCGATGATGGTCGCCGAACCCCACGCGTACTCGTTGCCGCCCCAACTCGTGGCCAGGATCAGGGAGCTCGCGCCGACCGCGACCAGCGCGATGCCCAGATAGTCGATGACGGGCCGCACCGCCGACTTGACCACCGGAATGGTGCGGGCCGCCGCGATGACGACGACGATCGCGATCGGCACGTTGACGTAGAACGCCCAGCGCCAGGTCAGATGGTCGGTGAACAGACCGCCCAGCAGCGGTCCGATGACCGTGGCCACGCCGAACACCGCGCCGATCGCGCCCTGGTACTTGCCGCGTTCCCGCAGCGGGATGACATCGGCGATCAGCGCCATCGCCGTCACCATCAGCCCGCCCGCGCCGATGCCCTGCACGGCCCGCCAGGCGATCAGCAGCGTCATGTTGGTGGCGAGACCGCACAGGAACGAGCCCGTGATGAACACGATCGCCGAGACCTGGAAGACCACCTTGCGGCCGAACAGGTCGCCGAACTTGCCGACCAGCACGGTCGCCACGGTCTCCGCCAGCAGATAGGCGGTGACCACCCACGACATGTGCGCGGCACCGCCCAGGTCCGACACGATCGTCGGCAGGGCCGTGCCCACGATGGTCTGGTCGAGGGCCGCGAGCAGCATGCCGAGCACGATCGTCACGAAGACGACGTTGCGGCGGCGCGAGTCCAGTACAGGGGGCTGCTGTGCGGAGGGCAGCGCGGTTTCCTCGGCGACTGTCACGAGGTCACCTTCACACCGATGGACCCTCCCTGCACAGTGGGCGAGTCCGCTCGGGTGCTGCCCGCGCGCTACTCCGCCGCCGGGTGCCGGCGCAGCAGATACGTGTCCATGATCCAGCCCTTGCGCTCACGGGCCTCCGCGCGCAGCCGCTCGATACGCGGGGCGGCCTCGGCTATCGGCCCGGAGGCGAGGATCTCGTCCGGAGTGCCGATGTAGGCGCCCCAGTAGATGTCGATGTCCTGGTCGGCGTACTGCCGGAAGGTCTGGTGCGCGTCGAGCATCACGACCACGTCGTCCACCCCCTCCGGGAACCCCTCGGACAGCCGCCGGCCCGTGGTGATCTGCACCGGCCGGGCCACCCGGTTCAGCCCCGTGCGGTGCCGCGCCACGAGTGCCGAGACACTGCTGATGCCGGGCACCACGTCGTACTCGAACGCCACCGCGCCCCGCTCCAGAATCTCCTCCAGGATGCCGAGCGTGCTGTCGTACAGCGAGGGATCCCCCCACACCAGGAACGCGCCGCTCTCGTCCTCGCCCAACTCCTCGGTGATCAGCCGCTCGTAGATGTCCGCGCGGGCGCTGCGCCAGTCCCCGACCGCCGGGGAGTACGCGGCACCTCCGGCCTTCCGGTCCCGCTCCGGGTCGCGCGCCTCGACCAGGCGGTACGTCCCCTCCGGTATGTGTGCGTCGAGCATGTCCCGGCGAAGCCCCGTGAGATCGGACTTCACCTCGCCCTTGTCGAGAAGGAAGAACACGTCCGTGCTCCGCAGCGCCCTGACCGCTTGCAGGGTCAGCTGCTCGGGGTCGCCCGCGCCGATACCGATGACATGAATCTTTCGCACGCCTCCGAGTCTGCCCCACGCCACTGACAGTCCGTGCACCGCACCTGCACCGACCGGCTACGACGTCCCGCGCAGCACCGGCACCGACCGGCTACGACGCTCCCCGCAGCCGGGGCGCCCGAGCCCGCGCGTCCACGTTCCCGCCGCCCCGCTCCACGTCGTCCGCGAGCCCCCGAGCCCACGCGGCGACCCCCGCGAGATCCATCCCGTACGGCCGTCGCCGCCCGGTCAGGGACGCCCACTCCGCCACGCCGCCGGCCCCTCGCCGCAGTAGCCGGGCGCCGCCGGTGATGTTCCCCCGGGCCGCGTGCGTGAGCCCCACCGCGAGCTGGGCGAGCCCGCGCCACAGGGCACGCTCCTCGTTCGGCCCCGACTTCCAGGCGTCCTCGAACACCTCGTGCGCGTGGAACGGCTTCCCCTCGTCGAGCAGCGCCTGCGCCTCGACGACGGTCTCCTCCGGCGTCCGCACCACGCCCTCGGGCTGCCGTGCCACACCGTCCGCGCCGTACGGCAGCGGCCGCCCGAGCCCGTCCCGGGGCCGGGCGTTGCGCGCCCGCCCCGTACCGTCCCGGTCCCGCAGGTCGTTCGTACCGTCCGCACCGGCCGAGGATGTGTCGCTCATACGACGATTGTCCCGCGCCCGGCACCGCTTCGGCGCACCCCCGGGCGTGGGGTAGGCTGCTGTTCGCGCGATCACGCGGTTCACCGCAGGAAAGCGCACCGGGACGTGGCGCAGCTTGGTAGCGCACTTGACTGGGGGTCAAGGGGTCGCAGGTTCAAATCCTGTCGTCCCGACCAGCGTTGACGCAGGTCGGAGGCCGTTCTCTCCTTTGGGGGAGGGCGGCTTTTCGCGTTCCTGGAGGGCTGGTGGTCGCAGTGTGGTCGCAGGCCGGGTTCCGGGCCGGTTCGCGGTGGTTCGGGAGCCGGGCGGGGCGGGGAAGCGGAGCCGCTTGAGGGATTCGCGGAGTCGTTGGATGTGGGGGTCGCGCGGTGATCGCGGTGCCTTCAGCCGGGCCTGCCGGTGGTTCTTCTGCTCGGCCCGGGTGAGGGTGTGCTCGATGGTGTCGACGGCTTCGCGGGCTGCCTGCCGGGTGAGGGGGCTGTAGATGTTGGCCGTGGTGGACAGGGTGGAGTGGCGCAGAGTCTTGGAGACGACGGTGAGGGGGACGCCGGCGGCGATGGTGAGGGTGGCGGCCAGGTGCCGCAGGTCGGGAACGGTCACCCGGGGAACACCGGCTACCTCGGAGAGTTGCCGGAGCCGGGCCAGAACAGCGCTGGGCCGCAGCGGCCGTCCGTCGGGCCTGCAGAAGACCAGTCCCGTGAAGGGGGCACTCGGGTTGCTGTGGGCGCGGGCCGTTGAGCGGGCCCGGTGTTGGAGGGCGGCGGCGACGCGGGGTGAGATGGCCACCCAGTTTGTGCTGGAGCGGGTCTTGGGTGTGGTGATGACGGGCTGGTTGTTGTCGATGGCGGAGAGTGTGCAGCGTACGTAGAGGACGCGTTCGCTCAGGTGGATGTCGTCCCAGTGCAGGCCGAGGGCCTCGCCCTTGCGCAGGCCGGTGCCGATGAGGAACTCGAACAGGTCGGCCATGTCGGGGTCGGCTTCGTGGCTGTACTGCAGGAACCGGGCTGCCTCGTTTGCGGTCCAGATCCGGCGTTCCGGTGCGGGCGGCCTGCGCAGGGCCGGTGGGCTGGCGGGGTTGTGGGCGAGGCGGTGTCGGCGGACGGCGTCCCCCAGCGCGCTGGAGTGGGTGGCAAAGCACCGGTAGAGGGTGGTACGCCCGCTCCCGACAGCGCGCTGACGACGCCCCGGCGGGCGGCCAGAACCCCGTACTGCCAGGCGTGTTGCAGTGCCCGGCCCAGGGGATCGCCGATCCGGCCGACGTAACGGGCGTGCTGCTGTGGGGGGTTGCGGCGGTAGACGGTGACCGCGTTGGCGCGACCGAGCGTGACGAGCAGTCGGCCGTCGTCGGTGAGCGTCACCGCGTTCGGCTCGTAGCCGACGGACGCCTCGGGCCACGGCTGGGTGGCGGTGGTCTGGACGACCTTGCCCTTGCGGGTGTCGATGACCGACACGCTGTTGTCGGCGGTGTCGATGACGCTGACCGTCCCGGTGGTGCTGGCGCCCGTCTTGGGGTTGGCCGGGACCTCGGTGCCCCAGGAGTTGATGGGGTGTCGCCGGGCCTCGCCGGGCGGCCGCCCTCGTTGCTGACGTACAACGTGCCGCCGACCAGGGCGATTCCGCGCGGGGCGGTGCCAACTGCCCATGTCTGCTTGATGGTTCCGGTCGCCGTGTTGATGGCGACCACCTTGTTCTGGCCGCTGACCGCGGAGTGCACGATGGAGCCGTCGGCGGAGAAGACGGCCGTGCCCACCATTGCCTGCTTGGGCGCTGTCGGCCGCGATCGGGACGGCGGTGGGGCTCGCGAGGGTGCCGTCGGCATTGACGGTGGACTTGGTGCAGCCGCCTGCCTGGCCGAGCCACGGTCGCTTGCTGTCGGGCGAGTGGGCCGGGCCCTCCTGGCCGACCGCACCGTTGCTGATGCGCAGGTGGTCCGCCGTGCTGCTGGCGCCGATCTTCTACGTCCGCGTCAGCCGCCCCTGGCATCGGCCAGGGCGATGACGGGCAGCCCGTGCCGTTCGTGCTTGGCCGGCCAGTGACGTCTCATCGGGTGGCCGGTGCGGCGCTGGGCGGGCGTCAACGATCCGTCGGTCAGGACGACGCTGCCACCCGCGTGAGGAGGCGGGTGTCGGCCGGCACCAGCAGCGGTCACCTCATCGCCCCACCGTTCGCTCCCGGGCTGTTGGGCCGAGGTCCGCCTTTGGAGACGGGGCGTGGTCTCGGACGTAGACGGTGACTCGGGCCCCGTTGACGTGGCTTGTTCCGTACTCGCGGAAGTGGCGTCGCAGGGTGCTTGTTTTCGCTTCCTCCCGCGGGTCGGTCGGAGAGTGCGCACCCGCCGGATCGCGGACCGCGATGATCCGGTCGAATTCCAGCATGCGTGCCGCTATTTCCTGGGCGGGAAGCTCGACACCTGCAAGCGTGTCCGACGAAACGGGGTCCTGTGCCAGGGCGAGATCTGTCAGGAAACGGGTGTCTGCGGGGTCGGCCGCGGTCCAGGCCCGGTACTGGTCGGAGAGATAGAGCAGCCCGTCGCCGGGACGGCCGTCCTTGCGTACGGCGGCGCCGATGGCGGTGACGTCATTGCTCCGGCTCTGGGGCGTCCTCAGCGAAATGCTCGTCGGGACGAGCGCGGCCAGTACGGCAACCGCCGCGATCCACACGTAGCGGGAAGACCGCCGGCGCCGGTGGAAGGAGTCCACCCAGGCACCCAGCAGCAAGGCGATTCCGGTACTGCTGTAGAGCACATACCGGTCGACGAAAACGGGCTTGACCAGTGAGGCGATCAGCAGCAGAAGGCCCGGGAGCACGACCAGCGGTACAGCCAGCGCGGAGAGCCGCACGGGCCCTCTGGCCCCCAGGGGTGCCAGGGCACACGCCACGCCCACGACCGCCGTGGCCAGGAATCCGGGAAGCCGCACAGGTCCGTCGATCCAGGACAGCTGTCCCGACTGCCCCGCGCTGCGGATCGCCAGCGGCAACAGCCCGGCAACGACGCACGCGGCGGTCGCACTCCACGCCCTCAGTACCGGTCGTGGAGCACGGGAGACGGCCAGTGTGACGCCGTGTGCGACCAGGGCGAGGACCGCGAACTCGTGGAGCAGGCAGGCCAGCAGCATGGTGGAGCCGTAGACCGCCCACCGCCACCGGGCGCGATGCGGGACGCCGGCCACGAGCGCATAGGTGGCCCAGGTGACCAGGGCACAGACCATGGCATAGGAGCGGCCTTCCTGCGCGTACTTCTGTACCTGGGGAAGGAGCGCGAAGACCAGCCCGGCCAGCAGTCCGGCGCGGGGTCCCGCCAGGCGTAGCCCCAGAAGCCCGACTCCGCTCGCCGTCAGGGACATTGCCAGCACGGATGGCAGCCGTAACGTCAGCAGCCCTCCGCCGAAGAGGCCGAAGATCTCATGCATCACGGCGTAGTAGAGGGCATGGACCAGATCGACGTGCTGGGCGGTGAGCCATATCTGCGAAAGATCGCGGTGCGCGAGCTGACAGGTGACGGCCTCGTCCCCCCACATGGTGTTCTTCCTGCGGATACCCCAGAGCCCCAGAGCGATGCTCAGCGCCAAGGGCGCGACGACGACAACGGATTTGGCCGGGCCCGGTGACTGTCGACGGGCCGGTACGGGAGGGGCAACCGTCCTGGCCACGGCGGGGGTACGTTCATCAACGGACATCGGCGACAAGGCCTTTCAGCAGCGGCGAAGAAGCTCCGCCAGCGTGCCCGGACCTCGTTGACCGGATGCTGATCCAACCTGACCGGCCGATCAGGAAGGCGGGCCGACGCTGTGCGAGGCTGCACCGCATGCGCATCCTGGTGGTCGAAGACGAGGTCGACCTTGCCCACACCCTGCACACCGGTCTGACCGCCGAGGGCTACAGCGTCGACCTCGCCCATGACGGCCGGCAGGGGCTGTGGATGGCCCGGACCGGTGAATACGCCCTGGTGGTACTGGACTTGATGCTGCCCGGACTCAACGGCTACAAGGTCTGCGCCCAGTTGCGCCGGGAGGGCAACGCGACGCCCATCCTGGTACTCACCGCCAAGGACGGGGACTGGGACCAGGCCGAGGCCCTGGACACGGGGGCCGACGACTACCTGGCCAAACCCTTCTCCTACATGGTGCTCGTCGCACGGCTGCGGGCCCTGGTCAGACGAGCCGCCGCGGTCGCCCCACCCGTCCTTGCCGTGGGCGACCTCTCGTTGGACGTCGCCGGCCGGGTCTGCCGCCGGGCCGGGGCCCGGGTGGACCTCACCCCCCGGGAGTTCGCCGTCCTTGAGCTGCTGGCCCGCCGGGCGGGCCAGGCGGTCTCCAAATCGGACCTGCTCTACCACGCGTGGCCCGACGAGGCGCTGGATCCCAACCTGGTGGAGGCGCGCGTGAGCGCACTGCGCAAAAAGGTGGACGCCGCGTTCGGCCGGCAGTCCCTGCAGACCGTACGGGGTACCGGATACCGGCTGGTGGACGACCGTGAACGCGACTGAGCCACGGCGCCGCTGGTGGCCGCGTTCGGTACGAGCCCGCGCGGCCCTGGCCGCCGCCTCGACCGCCGCCGTCGTCCTGGTCGGCATCGGTTGGTGGATGCACGGTGACGTCTACCACCAGGGCACGCAGATCACCGAAGGACAGGCCGAGGAACAGCTCTGGGCTCTCGTGGATCAGCTGAACGGGGGCGTGGTTCCCGTTCACAGAAACGCGGTGCCGTACGAGGTCGTCGCGACCGGCCGACGTGCCGCTGTCGCCTACGGCGGAGGCATGGAAGCCCTCGATCCCGGCACCCGCCATGTGCTGCCCGCCCCGTCGGAGGCCAGGGAGCCCGGACTCCTGACCATCGTTCCCCGCCGTATCCCGGTGCGCGACAACCCCACCGGGGACAGATCCGATATGGCCGGCAGGACCTACACGGTCATGTTCGCCGATATCGGCGCCGATCAACTCAGCAGTGGCAAAGCCGCCGCTCTGGGCGTCGCCGCCGACGCCGACCTGCGGGTCTATGTGGTGGTGCTCCCGCACACGGCCGAGGCAATGGCCAAGACCACCGACCTGCTGCTGCTGCGGGCCGGGCTCGTCAGCCTCGTACTGATCGCCGCCGTCACCTACTTCGCCGTCCGCATCGCGCTGCGGCCGGTCGAGGCCATCCGCGTCCTCACCGCCTCGGTCACCGCGAGCCATCCCCGCGAACGCGTCACCGTCCCCGCCACGGGACACGAGATCACCGCCCTGGCCACCACCATCAACACCACCCTCCAACGCCTCGACAACGCCGCCGCCCAACAACGCCGCTTCGTCGCGGACGCCGCCCACGAACTACGCAGCCCCCTCACCACACTGCTGGCCAGCCTGGAAGTCGCGCTCGCCTACCCAGAGCGCACCGACTGGCCCGCCGCGGCCACCACCGCCGCACGACAGACTCGCCGCCTTCAGGCCCTCGCCGAAGACCTGCTGCTCCTCGCCCGCCTCGACACCCGCACCCCCACGACCCGTCCCGAAACCGTCGACCTGACAGCCCTCGCCTCTCAGCTGACCGAGCAATACCCCCTCACCGAACGACCGTTGACCCTCACCTGCGACAGCACCGTTCCCGCACCCGTACACGGAAACCCCGACGAATACGAACGACTGCTGCGCAACCTTGTCGACAACGCCGCCCGCCACGCCGTACACCGCATCCAGATCACCATCCGAAACGAGGACGACTGGATCGTCCTCACCGTGCACGACGACGGACCGGGCGTACCCACCGAGGACGCCGAGCGCATCTTCGAACGCTTCGTCCGGCTCGACGACGCCCGCTCCCGCGACCACGGCGGCACCGGCCTGGGCCTCGCCATCGCCCGCGACCTCGCCCACCGCCACCGAGGCACCCTCACCCTCACCCCACGCACGCTCGGAGCATGCTTCCAGCTACGCCTTCCCCGAGCCCCCGACGGCGAGGGTCAGCCCTCGTGGGGCAAAGTGGCTGGGTGACTCCTTGTGTTCGAGGTCCAGGGCGACGGCCTCGCCCTTGATCTTCGTTTTGATCCGGGGGACGAGGCTGTTGAGCCGGTCATCTCGTGCTCCCGAAGCGCGGCTGCAATCGCCGGGCGACTGGGGCGAAGCGCGGTGTGAGACGCATGCTCAGCAAGGGGCGAGTTCCCGGCAATTGCTGAGGAGGCGGTCTCCCCGCAGGTCGCTCGGGCCGTCGAGCTGCTCCACGCGCACATCCAGCGGGCCCGGCTGTCCTGCTTCGCCGTGTGGCACGGCAAGAGGACGAGGCGCCTACGGGCCGGCGTGCACAGGGATGTTGAGTTCGCGGGGCGCCGGGCGATCACCGCAGTGTCGTCCAGCGGCATGGGACACGTCAGACGGGGATCCCCATGGAGAAACAGGGGGATCCCCGGTACGGCTGATGCCGGAAGGCTCTACCGCCGACCACCCGGGCACCGGGCCGGAGATCTCGCGCTCAGCCGACGTCGGCCGGTGTGATCAGCACTCGATCGTTGCCGGGCTCGCGGAGCGGCCCGGTCAGGTGGATGGTGCCGGTGAGGCGGATGTCGGTGCTGGATGCTCCGATCATGACGGTGATCTCGCCGGGTTCGACGATGCGGTGCAGGTCGGGTCCGGTGTAGGCGAGGCGGTCGGTGTGCAGGCGGAAGGTGACCCTGCGTTGTTCACCGGGGGCCAGCCGGACGCGCGCGAAGCCGGTCAGCTGGGTCAGCGGGCGCGGGAGCTGGGCGATGGGGTCGGCCGTGTAGAGCTGGACCACCTCGGAGCCGGGGACCTCGCCCGTGTTGCGCACCAGGCAGCTGATCTCGACCTCGCCGTCCGTGCGGATCTCCTGGGCGCTCAGCTCGAACCCGTCGTACGCGAACGTCGTGTACGACAGTCCGTGTCCGAAGGGGTAGGCCGGGGTGGGGTCGAGGTTGCTGACGCCCTCGGTGTTGCCGCCGAGCGGGGCGTGCAGGTAGGTGCCGGGCTGGCCGCCCGGGGTGCGCGGTATCTGGACGGGTAGTTTCCCCGAAGGTGTGGTCCGCCCGGAGAGCACGCCGGCCAGGGCCGGGCCACCCTCCTCGCCAGGGAAGAAGGCCTGGACGACGGCGGCCGCACGGTCGGCGTAGGCGCCGAGCGCGTACGGGCGGCCGGAGACGGCGAGGAGCACGACCGGGGTGCCGGTGGCGAGCAGGGCCTCGACCAGTTCGCCCTGGACGCCCGGCAGCGAGAGGTCCTCGGCGTCGCAGCCCTCGCCGGAGGTGCCGAGGCCGAACAGTCCGGCGCGGTCGCCGACGACGGCGACGCACACCTGTGCCTGCCGGGCCGCCTCCACCGCCGCGTCGAAGCCGGCACGGTCGATGTCCTTGACGGGGCAACCCTGTTCGTAGGTGATCAGGGCGCGGGGCACTTCCGTGGCCAGGGCGTCGAGCAGGGAGAGCGTCTCGATGCCGTTGTCGTGGCCGGGGTGGTGGGGCAGGACGTGGTTGGGGAAGGAGTAGCAGCCGAAGAACGCGTTGGCGTCGTTGGCGCAGGGGCCGACCAGGGCGATGGACGCCGTGTCCGCGGCGAGGGGGAGGAGGCTCTCCCGATTGTCGAGCAGGATGATGCTCTGCTCGGCGAGTTCGCGGGCGATGGCGCGGTGTGCGGGCGGGTCCAGGTCGATCGGTCCCTGGATGTCGCCCTCCGGGGTGAAGCCGGCGTCGAGCAGCCCCAGTTCGACCTTCTGGTGCAGGACGCGGCGCACGGCCCGGTCGACGAGGTCCTCGGAGACGGTTCCGGCGCGGACGAGTTCGGCGAGGGGTTCGCCGTAGCAGAGGGTGTCGGGCAGTTCGACGTCGATGCCCGCCGTCAGGGCGCGGGCGCCGGCCTCGCCGTAGTCGGCGGCGATGCGGTGCATGGTGCGCAGGAACGCGATGGACCAGTAGTCGGAGACGACCGTGCCCTCGAATTGCCAGTCCTCGCGCAGGAGTCGGGTCAGGAGCCCGGTGTCGGCGCCGGCGGGCATGCCGTCGACATCGGCGTAGGAGTTCATCACCGAGCGGGCACTGCCCTCGCGTATCGCGGTCTCGAACGGTGGCAGGATCACGTCGGCGAACTCGCGGGGCCCCATGGAGACGGGGGCGTGGTTACGGGCGGCCTTGGAGGCGGAGTACCCGGCGAAGTGCTTGAGCGTGGCGACGATCCCCGCACTCTCCAGGCCGCGTACGTAGGCGGTGCCGCTGGTGGCGACCAGGTACGGGTCCTCGCCGAGGGTCTCCTCGACGCGGCCCCAGCGGTAGTCGCGTACGACGTCCAGAACGGGTGAGAGGCCCTGGTGGACGCCGACCTGGCGCATGCTCGTCCCGATGGCGTGGGCCATGCGTTCGACGAGGTCGGGGTTGAAGGCGGCGGCCCAGGCGAGGGGCGTGGGGAAGACGCTCGCGTGGTAGGCGGTGAAGCCGGTCAGGCACTCCTCGTGGGCGATGGCGGGGATGCCGAGCCGGGTGCTCTCCATCAACTCGCGCTGGAGGGCGGCGAGTTCACGCGCCCCTTGGGCGGGATCGACCGGCTTGGTGCCGAACGGTCGGGTGATGTGGCCCAGGCCGTCCTTGCTGGCCTGTTCGAAGTCGGTGTGGCGGGCGAAGACGTCCTGCATCGGGGCCACGTTGCCGCTGACGCGCTCGACCCCGGGCCAGGCGCTGCCGAGTTGGGCCAGCTTTTCCTCCAGGGTCATCTCCGCGAGCAGGGCCTCGACCCTGTCGGTACGGGGGCAGGCCGGATCGGCCCAAGGTGTGGTCATGGTGCGTTCCTCGGGGTGGTGGCGCAGGACGGCGCGTGTGATTCAGGAAGGAGAAGGGGTGGGCGGTGGCGCGGTGGAGGACCGGACGACGAGCTGGGTGGCCAGTTCCACCCGGTGGCTGTCCAGGGGTTCGCCTGCGGTGAGCCGGAGCAGGGTGCGCAGCGCGGCGCGGCCGATCTCGGCGAAGGGCTGTCGGACGGTGGTCAGGGGCGGGGCCGAGGTGCTGGCGGCGGCGGTGTCGTCGAAGCCGACGACGCTGACGTCCTCCGGCACGCGCAGTCCCTGGATCCGGGCGGCCTCGATGACACCGAACGCCTCCAGGTCATTGCCGGCGAAGACGGCCGTGGGCGGCTCGTCGAGGGCGAAGAGCTCCTGGGCGGCCTGGTAGGCGGGTTCGAACCGGAAGGCTCCCCGCTTGATGAGGAGGGGATCAGGTGTGAGGCCGGCACCGCTGAGTGCGGCCTGGTAACCGTGCAGGCGGGCGGTGTTGCACACGGAGTCATGCCGTCCCTCGATCATCGCGATCCGGCGGTGGCCGAGTTTCAGCAGGTGTTCGGTCGCGGCCATGCCGCCGCTGAAGTTCGTCGCGCCGATGCTGGGCACGGTGTCGTCGGGCACGTTCATCGGGTCGATCAGCACCAGCGGGATGCCGTGCTGCGCGAACTGCGCGCGCTGGCGGGCGGTCAGCTCGGACGTCACCAGGATGACGCCCTCCCGCCCCGCGTTCGTGACCTTCCGGGCCCAGGCGGCGCCCAGGGGGTCGTCGGGCGCCGTGCCGATGACGACGTCGACGCCGGCCTCGGCCGCGGCCTGCGTCACGCCCTGGGTGATCACCAGGTTGTTGGGGTTGACCAGCTGGTCGAAGGTCAGATCGATGGTCCGTACCGGCGACTGCGCGCCCCCCGGGCCACGGGCCACGTAGTCGCGTTCGACCAGCAACTGCTCGACGCGGGCCCGGGTTTCGGGCGAGACGTCGCTGCGGCCGTTGACCACCTTCGACACGGTGGCCACCGAGACCCCGGCTGCCTCGGCGATGCCGGTCAGGGTCGTCCGCTCGACGGCTCTCTTCGCCATGCTCGTCCTTTCGAAGGTTTACGGGGAAGGTAGCGCAAGGTTTCGGAGCGGTCCAGAGCAGGCCTGGAGCACAGATTAATTTCGACTGGCATCTTGACCCGCCACAGAACGGCCCCTAATTTGTCGGCCAGAAAACGCAGAGGTTTCGAAAAGTTTCGAGCCGCGTATCGCGCTGCTGGCGAGCCCTACGAGCCGTCCAGCGCGTTCGGACCTCTGAAGAGCCGAAGGAGCTCCCCATGCCCGCGAGAATCCCCTCCCGTGTCCTGGTCACCGCCTCGGCGGTCCTGGCCCTGACCCTCACCGCCTGCGGCAGCAGCGGGCGGACCGCCGGCGGCAGCTCCGGTGACGGCGCGCTGGCCTGGGCGCTGACCCAGGGCTCCGAAGCGACGTTCCGGGCCTCCGCCACGGAGTGGAACAAGGAGCACCCCGACAGCAAGATCAACTACCAGTACTTCCAGAACGACCCCTACAAGCAGAAGCTGCGCACCGCCGTGGGCGCCGGAAACGGGCCGGTCCTGTTCGAGAACTGGGGCGGCGGCGGCCTGAAGACCTATGTGGACGCGGGCAAGGTCGCCGACCTCACCGCCGATCTGAACGCCGACCCCGCGTGGAAGAACCGCATCTTCCCCTCGGTGCTGAAGTCCACCACCTTCGACGGCAAGACCTACGGCGTCCCGGTCAACGGCGTGCAGCCGGTGGTCCTGTATTTCAACAAGCAGCTGTTCGAGAAGGTGGGCGCCGAGCCGCCGAAGACCTGGGACGACCTTCTCGCCCTGGTGAAGAAGTTCAAGGCGAAGGGCATCGCGCCGATCTCCATGGGCGGCGCCTCCAAGTGGCCCGACCTGATGTGGCTGGAGTACCTCGTCGACCGCGTCGGCGGACCCGAGACCTTCGCGAACATCGCCGCCGGCAAGAAGGGCGCCTGGTCGGACCCGGCCGTCCTCAGGGCCGCGGAGATGATCAAGCAGCTCGTGGACGCCGGCGGCTTCGCCAAGGGCTTCACCTCCGTCTCCGCCGACACCGGCCAGGCCGAGGCCCAGCTCTACACCGGCAGAGCCGCGATGATCCTCCAGGGCAGCTGGGCCTACGGCACGATGGCCACCGGCTCGCCGAAGTTCGTCTCCGCCGGCAACCTCGGCTGGTCCGGCTTCCCGGCCGTCTCGGGCGGCAAGGGCGACGCGAGCAACATCGTCGGCAACACGGCCAACTTCTTCTCGGTGTCGGCTCAGGCGAGCGCCAAGGAGAAGAAGACCGCGGTGGCCTACCTCAAGGACGGCGTCTACAACGCCACCTACATCGACAGCCTCCTCAAGAACGGCGACGTCCCGCCGGTGAAGGACCTCGACGCCAAGCTCAAGACCACCGACAACGCGGACTGGACGACGTACGTCTACGGCCTCGCCCGCGACGCCAAGAGCTTCCAGCTCTCCTGGGACCAGGCACTCACCCCCGAACTCGGCAACGACCTGCTCACCCACCTCGACCAGCTCTTCCTCGGCGAGATCAGCCCGCAGCAGTTCTGCACCCAGATGGACAAGGCGGCGCAGAAGTGAGCGCCTCCACCGCCTCCAAGGCCCCGTCGGCGCGTGCCGGCGCCGGCGGCCCACCGTTCCTCATGGCCCTGCCCGCCCTGCTGCTGTTCGCCCTGTTCGCGCTCGTGCCGATGGCGATCGTGATCTACCTGAGCTTCACCCGATGGGACGGCTTGGGCAGCCCCGCGTGGGCAGGAGCAGACAACTGGCGCGAGGCACTGACCAGTGACGTCACCCGGCACGCCCTGTGGCTCACCGTCAAGATGATGGTGTTCTCCTGGATCGTGCAGACCCCGATCAGCCTCCTGCTGGGCGTCCTCGTCGCCGGGAAACAGCGCTACCGCGCCCTGTTCGCCGTCTTCTACTTCGTCCCGCTGCTGATCTCCACGGCCGCGATCGCCGTCATCTTCAAGAACCTCCTCGACCCCAACTTCGGCCTCGGCGCGGCTCTGAACCTGCCCATCCTCGGCCAGGACTGGCTCGGCGACCCCCAACTGGCCTTCTACGCCGTGGTGTTCGTCATCACCTGGCAGTTCGTGCCCTTCCACACCCTGCTCTACCAGGCCGGAGCCCGGCAGATCCCCGCCTCGCTCTACGAGGCCGCGTCGATCGACGGCGCGGGCCGCCTCACCCAGTTCTGGCACATCACCCTGCCCCAGATGCGCTACACCATCGTCACGTCCTCGACGCTGATGGTCGTCGGCTCGCTCACCTACTTCGACCTCGTCTTCGTCCTCACCGGCGGCGGCCCCGGCTACGCCACCCGCATCCTGCCGCTCGACATGTACATCACGGGCTTCCAGAGCAACGAGATGGGCCTCGCCAGCGCCATCTCCGTGGTGCTCGTCGTGGCAGGACTCGTCGTCTCCCTCGCCCTCACCCGGTTCTCCGGTTTCAACCGGATGCGCAGCCAGCAGGCAGGTATGTGATGTCCGTGCTCTCCCACGCCCCGTCCACCGGTTCCCCCGGCACACCGCCCGGGGACGAACCGCCGCCGGCACACCCGCGGCGCAACCCCCTCAGCACCCTGCGCCGCGCCAACCCGCTCGGCGCAGCGGGCGGACTGCTCTGGCTGGTGATCGTCCTCGTGCCGGTCTACTGGGTCCTCGTCACCAGCCTGCGCACCCGCGAGGGCTTCTTCGACGCCAACCCGCTCTCCGTCCCCTCACACCCCACCCTGGACAACTACCGGCAGGTCCTCGACAACGGCTTCACGCACTACCTCCTCAACAGCACGCTGGTCACGGTCGGCGCGACGCTGCTGACCGTCGTCGTCTCCTTCCTGGCGGCCTACGCGATCGTGCGCGGCACCAACCGGGCCCTGCGCTGGGCGTTCAGCGTCTTCCTGCTGGGCCTCGCCATCCCGCTGCAGGCGACGATCATCCCGGTCTACTACCTGATCGCCAAGGCGCAGATGTACGACACCCTGGGCGCGATCGTGCTCCCCTCGGCTGCGTTCGCGATCCCGCTGACCGTGATCATCCTGGTCAACTTCCTGCGTGACATCCCCGACGAACTGTACGAGTCGATGCGCGCCGACGGCGCCGGCCACTGGCGCATGCTGTGGAGCCTCGCACTTCCCCTGTCCCGCCCCGCTCTGATCACGGTCGTCATCTACGACGCCCTGAACGTCTGGAACGGCTTCCTCTTCCCGCTGATCCTCACCCAGAGCCCGGACAAGAGGACACTGCCCCTTTTCGTGTGGAGCTTCCAGGGCGAGTTCACCATCAACGTCCCGGCGATCCTGGCCGCAGTGGTCCTCTCCACGCTGCCCATCCTCGTGCTCTACGTCCTGGGCCGCCGCCAGCTCATCGGCGGACTCACCGCCGGCTTCGGCAAATGAGCGGCAACAGGCCGACAACGCGGAGTGACTCGGCTCCGCCCGACCGGGGCAGGGGACAGGAAGACGTTCAGTGCAACTCCCCAACTCCCGATTATGGAATATGCGTAGACGGCCAGTGAGGACGTGCCCAAGTCCGGGGCTGCCGAGCCCTCGAAGGCCGTGACGGCCAGGGCCTTCTGCGTGGCGTCCCCGGCGCGACTCGAGCCTTCGGCCGGGCGCTGAAAAGGCGGTTGCTCTGTCGGCTGTCCTTGCCGGGCGTCGAGCCTGCTCTCCGTCGGCGGAGTACGGCAGGGCGGCTGACCTTATGGGTCGTCCGACGAGGGCCCCGCCAACTGTGTTGGGGAGGGACCACGCGCGCGGACCCGTGGGCCGAAGCCACCACCATGGCCGTCGAGTTGGTGGTACGTGCCGGGCCGACCGACTTCGCAGAATGAAGACCTGAGCCGGGGATCCGTGGACGGCGGTGTGCGAGGCGACGAGGCTGTCCGGCGGAAACGTGAGCGCACAGACTCCTTTACGCGGCCGAGTACGCTGAACACTGACCTCGAAGAACGACCCGGCGCACGCCGCTCGGTGACTCCGCAACTGGGGGTCAAGGGGTCGCAGGTTCAAATCCTGTCGTCCCGACTCTATGGAGTCGCAGATGAGGGGCGGTTTCGGAGGAATCCGAAACCGCCCCTCGATCGTGTGGTCACGGCTTGCGTGCGACCGCCCCGTACATCGCGATGTCCTCGTCGCGTATGTTCTGCTCGCCCGTGCCGTCCGGGTGCCACTTGTGGACCTGGACGATGCCGGGTTCGACCAGCTCAAGACCGTCGAAGAACTCGTGGGCCTCGTCGATGGTGCGCAGTCGCATCGGCATGTCGCGGGCCGCGTACTCGCGGGCGACGCGGCCCACCTCCTGCGGCGCGAACTCGGCGGTGCCGATCGACATCGCGAGGTAGCTGCCCGAGGGGAGAGGCTCCAGCAGGCGCCGTACGACGCCCACCGCGTCGTCCGCGTCGAGCATGAAGTGCACGATGGCGATCACCGTCAGCGCCACCGGTTGCGAGAGGTCCAGGGTCTCGCGCAGCTCCGGTGCGTCGAGGATCGTGGACGGTTCACGGAAGTCGGCCTCGATGTACGAGGTCCTGCCCTCGGCCGTGCTGGAGAGCAGACCCTGGGAGAGGGTGAGAACGATGGGGTCGTTGTCGACGTAGACCACTCGTGACTCGGGAGCCACCTGCTGGGCGATCTCGTGCAGGTTCGGCGAGGTGGGGATGCCGGTGCCGACGTCCAGGAACTGGCGTACGCCCGCCTCCTCGGCGAGCCAGCGCACGGCCCGGTTCATCCAGTCCCGGTTGGCGCGCATGTGGATCGGGAGCGCGGGCCACTCCCGGGACATGGCGTCGCCCGCCTCCTTGTCCGCGGGGTAGTAGTCCTTCCCGCCCATGATGTAGTCGTAGATCCGCGCGGAGTGCGCGTGTTCGGTGTCGATGCGGTCGGCCGGCCATCCGTTGTCGGGCAACGCCGTGTCTCCCATGCGAGTTGTGGACGTTCGGGGTTCGGGATGAACGCTCAGTAAAAACAAGGGGGTTCACAGAAGGAAGTCGGCGTCACCCGCCTTGACGCCCGTGACGAAGCTTGTCATTTCGTGGGGTGTGAAAACCAGCGCGGGGCCGTCGGGGTCGGTCGACTGCCGTACGGCGACGCGTCCGTCGGCGAGCTTCTTCACTTCCACGCAGGCGCCCCCCGCGTCGTCGCTCCACGGCTTGGTCCAGCCGCGTGCGCCCAGGTTCCGGGACGGTATGCCGTTGCGTATGGGGTGGTGCACGTCAGAGCTCCTTGCGAATCGCACCGAGGAGGGCCTCGGTCTTGCGGGCGGGCGCCGCCTGGGCACCCAGCCGGTCCAGGGCCTCGCGATACACCACGACGTCGTCGCTCTTGTCCAGATAGACAGCGCCCACCAGACCGTTGAGATAGACGACGTCGGGCAGTTCGGGTGCCCGGAACCGGAAGAGGTGGAACGCCCCGGCACGCATGGCCGGGTGCGGGCCGTTGGCGAACGGCATGATCTGCAGGGTCACATGGGCCAGCCGGTTGACCTCGATCAGGTGGTCGACCTGGGCACGCATCACCGCGGCACCCCCGACCGGCCACCTCAGCACCGTCTCGTCCATCACGATCCACACCCGCGGCGGCGCCTCGCGGGTCAGGAGTTCCTGGCGGCGCATGCGCAGGGCGACCCGGCGTTCGGTGGCCTCGGTGGGGGCGTGCGGGTTGCCCGCGCCGAGCAGGGCCCGCGCGTACTCCTCGGTCTGCAGCAGCCCGTGGACGAACTCGTTCTCGTAGGCGCGGACCTGCAACGCCGCCTGCTCCAGGCTCAGATACGCGGCGAACCAGTCCGGCATGACATCGCGGTACGTGTGCCACCAGCCGCGCTTGCTGGCCTCCCGGACCGACTTCAGGAAGGTGTCGATCTCCTGACGGTCCGTCACCCCGTAGACCTGCAGCAGCTTTTCGGCGTCCGCCAGGCGCAGCCGGGCCACCTTGGCGGCCTCCATCCGGCGGATCGTGGAGTGGCTGACCCCGATGGCGTCGCCCGCCTCCTCGTAGGTGAGCCCCGCGCGGGTCCGCAGTTCCTCCAGCTGGCGGCCGAGGATCATGCGCAGGACGGAGGGGACGCCACCCCAGTCGGTCTCTGCGGTCACGGTCTACCTCCCTTGCGCCTCCAGCTCCGGGCGGCAGTCTGCCAGGGTTCGCTCTTCACAGACTCTTTCGATCACTTCCTGGCGGAAGCAGCATGCACTTCGCCATGTGCAATTTTCAACTTGCTGGTTGCGATGCGTTGTTGGCAGGTGCCACAGTAAGCATGTCGTCACAGCTCGTCCAAGAGTGAGACGGCGCAGCCCAGTTGGGGGAATGGGCTGTGACCTGCGTTGGCCCGGCAGGGTCGCCGTCCGTGCCTCGTGCGCGGCCGGTCGGCGCGATACCGGCACCGCCGAGGGTGCGAGGCACACGAAAGGCGTACGGCGATGGCTCCGCCCTCTGTCCCCCAGCCGTTGGATCGACCTCCCGGAGGCGGGCGCCCTGGCCGACTCCCTGGGCCGCAAGGCCCCGGCCGGCCCGCCTCCGGGAACCAACACCCGCGCCACAGCCACCTGTTCGGCCTGCCGGCGGCCCCGGCGTCGGTCGGTCTGGCCCGCAGAACCGTGGACGAACTGCTCATCGCGTGGGGCGTCCGCGAAGCCGTCCGGGACAACGCTGTCGTCGTGACCTCCGAACTCATGACCAACGCGCTCACGCACTCCGCGAGCGACTGGATCGTCTGTGAGCTGCGGAGCGCGGACGGAGTCCTCCGGATCGAGGTCGAGGACCAGAACCGCGGTTCCACGCTCCCCGTGCCCGGTCGGCCCGGCCCCGACGACCAGGGCGGCCGCGGTCTCCTGCTCGTCACGGCGCTCAGCAGCGACTGGGGCACGGTGGACGCCCCGCACCGGTCCGGGCGGATCGTCTGGGCCGAACTGACCACGGACGAGGACAAGCCCGTCCCGCCCTGACGCCCGCCGGGCCGACCCCGCCTCCCCGCCCGGCCCATCCCCCACCCGGCCGAAGGGACCCCCCGCACATGTACCGATCACGCCGCCGCGACCCGCTCCCGTCCCCCGCCGAGCCGCCGGCTCACAGCTCGGCTCCGCCCCCGAACCCCGCCGAGCCGCCGACCCGCGACCGTGTCCGCCCCGGACGCCTGGTGATCCCCGCGCCGTTACGCGCGAGCCTCGGCTACGACGCCGTGGGCATGCCCCGGGAACACGGGGAACGCATCCTGGACCGCCTTCAGCGCGTCGGCTGCATCTTCGCCGACGCCCGGCGCTGGTGGTGGATCGTGCCGGCCGGTTCGCACATCGGCGTCATCTGGCCGCCGTCCATCAGCTATGCGATCGGCGCCCAGGTGGCCGACCCCTCCTGGACGAGCACCCGCCCGAAACCGGGCCGGGAGCATCCCCGGCTGATCCATTCCCCCGAGACCGGGCAGCCCTACACACCGCCGATACCCCTGTACTTCCTCACCTGCCGCGTCGCCGGCAGCACTCCGCTCTGGTCCCTGGACACGGCGAACTGACCAGCCGCATCCGGCAGATGGCGGCGATCCGGCCGAGGAACGGATCGGGGGTGTCGGTAGGAACACCCCCGATCCGGTCCTCAGGCCCAGGGACCGTGTGTGCCGTCGGCGGCAGGATTCAAGGTGTACCGAATCCACCACACGGACATTCCGGGGGACACCATGAACGAAATGTCGGCCAGGCGTCTTGCGGGCGGTGCGGGAATCGCCACCGCTGCCGCTCTCATCGTCGAAGTGCCGCTGTACTTCATCTATTCGGGACCGCCGCCGGACGCGAATGTTCTCTCCCGGCTGCTCATCGGGATCGTCGCGCTGGCGTTCCTGCTGGTATTCGTGACGGCGTTCCGCGAACTGGTGAAACGGGCGAATCCCGCGTACGAGTGGGCCGGTTCCATGGCCTTCACCGCGGGGCTGGTCTACACGACGGTCACGCTGGTCTCCAGTGGTCTGGAGGCCGGTGCCGTCATCGCCGCCGACCATCCGATCGACCCGACGATCGACGTCAGCGGCACCTACATCCTCTACGGGTCGATCTCCCGGCTCATGCTCGCGTTCTTTCTGACCGCGCTGGGATTCGCCGTCTCCCGCACGGAACTCCTGCCGCGCTGGACCAGCAGGTCGGCCTATGTCCTGGCCGGGATCAATCTGGCTTTCGTGCCGTCCCTGTTCTTCGGCAACTCTCCCGCGAATTTCTACGCGGCGAACGGCTGGGGCACCACCGCTCTCATGGGTGCGATTCTCAGCTATTGGCTGCTCGCGCTGGGCATCTCGATCTACCGCAGCGCCAAAGCGCCGGCAGTGGGGAGTCGCGCCCGGCTCGCGACAGGTGAACGCCACGGTGGAGACGGAGCGGACCTCCG
>NZ_JBSFKO010000013.1:0-248548 GCF_053598575.1 Streptomyces sp. NPDC001100 | reverse complement strand
CCGGCTCCGACGATGGCTACCCGCAGGGGGCGCGGCATGATCAGGTTCCCTTCGAACGATGACAGACGACTCGACGGGAAGCCTAAGCTAAGGCATGCCTAACCCAGTACGCGGGTCCGGTCTATGACCTCATAAGGCCGGCTTATGGGGTGTCCAAGGCTGCCATATGGATGCGGAATGGGGCCTCAGCCGGCCGGGCGGATGTGCACCACGTCCTGCACGACTTCGGGCGGGGTGGCGAGCAGCTGGACCATCACGCGGGCGACGGTCGCCGAGGGGAGCGGCTTCATCGCGCCCACCCTGGTCAGATAGCCGTCCGCCTCCCACACCGGCGCGGCGCGCTGCCGGTCCTCGCCGGGGAAGTTCTCGATGAAGGCGCTGTCGGAGATGGAGCCCAGGATCACCAGCGCGACCCGGATGCCGTCGCCGCGCAGTTCCTTGTGCATCGCCGCGGTGAAGCCGTTCAGGCCGTGCTTGCTCGCCGCGTACATGGCCATCAGCGGCATGTGGTCGAGGGTGATCTCGGAGGAGATGTTGAGGATGTCGCCGCCTCCGGCCGCCCGCAGCAGGGGCACGGCCGAGCGGATCGTGTGGATCGGGCCCTGGAGGTTGGTGCCGACGCAGGCGTGGATGTCCTCGTCGGCGGTCTCCTCGATGGCGCGGATACGGGCCACGCCGGCGCTGTTCACCAGGATGTCCACCCGCCCGAACCGCTCCTCGACCTGAGCGAACGCCGCCCGCACGCTGTCGCCGCTGCTGACGTCGGTCGGGATCGTCAGCACCGATCCCGCCATCTCCCGCGCGGCCGTCTCCAGCCGGTCGGCACGCCGGGCGAGCAGCACCACCTGTGCCCCGTTCTCGGCGAGCTGTGCCCCGACGGCCCTCCCCACACCGGTCGAACCGCCGCTGATCACCGTGACCTTGCCCTGCATCGTGCCTGCCATGACGGCCTCCCCGGCGAGACGTGACGATCGGACGAGAGGCTACCTCTCTCGATTTGAGAACGCCGTATCCATATCCGGGGTGTGACGGCTGCGAGCGGCGAAGTCGCTCTGGTGGCAGGGCAGTCGGCTCGCTAGGCTGCGCGGCAGAAGCGGGATCGTCAACGCGTCGGTGGCTGGGTAGCGCGTCCCTCCGACGCGCTCACGGGAGACGCCGATGGCGTACCGATCCCTTCTCCGTGTGCCCGGCGCGGGATTCTTCCCGCTCGGGTTCCTCGCCCGCCTTCCCTACGCGACCTCGTCGCTCGCGACGCTCATCCTGGTCCGGGCCGCCTCCGGCAGTTACGCCTTCGCGGGTCTCGCCGCCGCTGCACAGGGCATCGCCAACGCGCTCGGCTCCCCGCTCGCCGGGGCACTGGCCGACCGGCACGGCCACCGTCTCGTCGGGGCGGTGAGCGCACTCGCCAACGCCGCTGCCCTCACCGGCCTCGTCGCGGCGAGCCACACCGGCCGCCCGGGCGTGATCGCCGCGGCCGCCCTGGCCGGACTCACCCAGCCGCCGGTCGGCTCCCTGGTCCGCGTCCACTGGTCACGTCTGCTCCACGCGCGCGAGCGGCCCGACCTCGTCCCCACCGCCCTCTCGTACGAGGCGACCGCCGACGAGATCAGCTTCGTCGCGGGCCCGGCGATCGTCGGCCTGCTCAGCTCCCTCGGCCCCACGGCACCGACCCTGGCGGCCATCGCCCTGCTCCTCCTGACCACCTTCCCCTTCGCGCTCTCCCTCGCCCCCGGCGGAGTCGCCCACCGGCCGGCACCGGGCACCCCGCGAACTCGCTTGCCCCGACTGCCACTTGCGGTCATGTTCCTCGCCATGGCCGCCATGGGCACCGTCTTCGGCGCCGTACAGACCGGCGTCACCGCCTACGCCGACGACAGCGGACACCCCGGCAGTGCGGGACTCCTCTACGCCCTCTTCGGCATCGGCAGTGCCCTGGCCGGTGCCGCCTGCGCCTGGCTCCCCGCCGGCTTCACGCTGCTCCACCGGTACGTGACCTTCGCGGCGACCCTGCTGCTGGGCACCCTCACCCTCGTCGCCGGGTACGGGCTGCACGCCGTTCCCGCGGCGATGGCCGTCGCCGGGGTGACCGTGGCGCCGTACATGATCAGCCTGTACGCGCTGACCGAACGCCTTGCGCCCGCCGACCGCGCGACCGCCGCCCTGACGATCCTGTGCGCGGGCGGCCCGCTGGGCACCGCCACCGGACAGGCGCTGGCCGGTTACCTGGCCGACCGTGACGGTCCCGCCGGAGCGTTCCTGCTGGCGCCGCTTGCGGCGGGAGCGGCGCTGCTGCTGGCCGTGACGGTGGTTCTCGTGGTCTGGCGTCGCGTTTCCCGCCCGAGCGCGGCGACCGAACGGGACGCGACCACCGGATGGCCGTCCGGGCAAGCCGTTGCGGTCGAGTCCAAGACGCCTGAGTCTGAGGGAATGTGCCGGGCCACGAGGAGGACACACGATGGCGACGAACGGTGACGCACCGGATGCCGAACGGCGACGGCTGGCCGAGGCCGACGAGTCCGGGGTGCCCTGGCGTCGTTGGGGCCCTTATCTGAGCGAGCGCCAGTGGGGGACCGTACGGGAGGACTACAGCCACAGCGGCGACGCGTGGTCCTACTTCACCCACGACCAGGCACGCTCCCGCGCCTACCGCTGGGGCGAGGACGGCATCGCCGGCGTCAGCGACGACAAACAGCGGCTGTGCTTCGCGCTCGCGCTGTGGAACGGCCGCGATCCGATCCTCAAGGAGCGGATGTTCGGCCTCACCAACTCAGAGGGAAACCACGGCGAGGACGTCAAGGAGTACTACTTCTACCTCGACAGCACGCCCACGCACTCGTACATGAAGTACCTCTACAAATACCCGCAGGCGGAGTACCCCTACGAGGACCTCAAGGCCACCAACTCGGCCCGTGGGCGCGGTGACTTCGAGTACGAACTCCTCGACACCGGGATCTTCGACGAGGATCGTTACTTCGACGTGTTCGTGGAGTACGCCAAGGCGGGCCCCGAGGACCTGCTGATCGAGATCACCGCCCACAACCGCGGCCCCGACGAAGCCCCGCTCCACCTGCTCCCGACCCTGTGGTTCCGGCACACCTGGTCCTGGGCGGGTGGCACCGCGGTCCCGTCCATCCACCAGGAACCCGGCGGCGAACTCCGCGCCGAACACGAGGACTTGGGCACGCGCCGGCTGTACTGCGACGCGGACGCGCAGCCCCTGTTCACCGAGAACGACACCAACAACGAGAAGATCTTCGGCAGTCCGAACGCATCCCCGTACGTCAAGGACGGCATCGACCGGTACGTCGTCCAGGGCGAGACCGGAGCGGTCAACCCCGACCGGACCGGCACCAAGGCCGCCGTCCACCACGTGCTGACCATCCCGGCCGGGCAGAGCGCGACCGTCCGCCTGCGTCTCACCGCCACCGAACTCCCCGACTGGACAGCCGACTTCGACACCGTCATGGCCCAACGGCGTGCCGAGGCAGACGAGTTCTACGAAGCCTGCACCCCGGCCGAGGCGGGGGCCGACGAACGGCGGCTGGTGCGGCAGGCGTTGGCCGGAATGCTGTGGAGCAAGCAGTACTACTACCTCGACGTCGAGCGCTGGCTGACCGAGCACGGTGTCGACCCGCTCGCCTCCGACCCCCGGGTGCGGAACAGCAACTGGTACCACATGGTCAACGACGAGATCATGTCGATGCCGGACACCTGGGAGTACCCGTGGTTCGCGGCCTGGGACCTCGCCTTCCACACCGTCGCCCTGTCGATGGTCGATCTCACCTTCGCCAAGGGCCAGTTGGACCTGCTGCTGCGCCGCCTCTACCTCCACCCCAACGGCCAGATCCCGGCCTACGAATGGAACTTCGGGGACGTCAACCCGCCCGTGCACGCCTGGGCCACCCTGTTCCTCTACGAGCTGGAGAAGCACCGCACCGGCAAGGGCGACCGTGCCTTCCTGGAGAACGCCTTCCAGAAGCTGATGAAGAACTTCAGCTGGTGGCTCAACCGCAAGGACACGGACGGCAACAACGTCTTCCAGGGCGGCTTCCTCGGCCTCGACAACATCGGCGTCTTCGACCGCAGCGCCCCGCTCCCCACCGGCGGCCACCTCGACCAGGCGGACGGCACCGCGTGGATGGCGCTCTACTGCCAGAACCTCCTTGAGATCGCCATAGAGCTGGCCGTCGACAACCCTGTCTACGTCGAGCAGGCGCAGTCCCTCTTCGAGCACTTCGCGTGGATCGCCGTCGCCCTGAACCGCATCGGCGCCGACAACGCCAGCCTGTGGGACGAGGAGGACGGCTTCTTCTACGACGTGCTGCGGCTGCCCGACGGCACGGCGACCCGGCTCAAGGTGCGCTCGCTCGTCGGCCTGATCCCCCTCGCGGCCACCAGTCTCGTCGGCGGCTGGGCGGACCAACGCTTCCCCGAACTCGTCGCTGGGGCACTGGAGTTCATCGAACGCCACCCGGCCGTGGAGGCCACCATCTCCTCGCACGAGGCGATGGGCCCGAATGCCGACGGCCGTTACCTCTTCGCCCTGTTCGGCGAGGACCGGTTGCGCCGCGTCCTGTCGCGGATGCTCGACGAGGACGAGTTCCTCGGCCCGCACGGCATCCGCTCCCTCTCCCGCTGTCACGCCGAGCACCCGTACACCTTCGACGTGCACGGGGAGACCTACGGCGTCGGCTATCTGCCGGCCGAGTCGGACTCCGGGATGTTCGGCGGCAACTCCAACTGGCGCGGCCCGGTGTGGTTCCCGGTCAACTTGCTCTTGATCCGCGCCCTGTTGAACCTGCACGCCTTCCACGGCGCCGACTTCACCGTGGAGTGCCCGACAGGCTCGGGCCGCCAGCTCACCCTCTACGAGGTCGCCCGCGAGATCGCCGACCGGCTCACGGCCACCTTCCTCAGCGACGAGGACGGACACCGGCCGGTGCACGGCGCCCAGGCCAAGTTCGCCAAGGACCCGCACTGGAAGGACCTGATCCTCTTCTACGAGTACTTCCACGGCGACAACGGCGCCGGCCTCGGCGCCTCGCACCAGACCGGCTGGACCGGCCTGTCGGCGATCACCGCCACCCTCTTCCACACCCTGGGCGACGGCGAGTGGTCGGCCCGGGGCCGCGAGAGCCTGCGCCCGACCGGCGACCGAGAGGAGCCGTTGTCATGACCGCCTGGCCCGGACATCCGGTGATCTACGAGATCAACACCCTCATCTGGCTGGGGGAGTTGAGCGCCCGCTACGGCCACCCCGTCACCCTCGGCGAGGTGCCCGCGCCCGCCTGGGACGAGGTCGCCCTCCCCGGCGTCGACGCCGTCTGGCTGATGGGCGTGTGGGAGCGCAGCCCCGCCGGACTGGAGATCGCCCTGCGCGACGAGTCGCTCCAGGCGTCGTTCCGGGCGGCGCTGCCCGACCTCCGCCCAGAGGACGTGGCCGGATCGCCGTACTGCGTCCGGAACTACGTCGTGGACGCGGCCCTGGGCGGCCCGGAGGGACTGGCGGAAGCCCGCGCCCAACTGGCCGCGCGCGGCGTCCGGTTGATCCTCGACTACGTCCCCAACCACGTCGCTCCCGACCACCCCTGGCTGACCGAACGCCCCGGCTGCCTGCTTCAGGGCACCCCGGACGACCTGGCCCGCGATCCGGGCGCCTTCCTGGAGTCCGGTGGCAAGGTGTTCGCGCGGGGCCGCGACCCCTACTTCGCGCCCTGGCCCGACGTCGTCCAACTCAACGCCTTCAGCGACGAGTTGCGTACGGCCGCCGTCGACACCCTGGCCTCGATCGGCGACCAGGCGGACGGCGTGCGCTGCGACATGGCCATGCTGCTGATGACCGACGTCTTCGCGAAGACCTGGGGCGAGCGCGCGGGCACGGCACCGGCCGAGGACTTCTGGCCGTATGTGCTCCCAAAGGTCCGCGAGCGCCACCCCGACCTCCTCTTCGTCGCCGAGGCTTACTGGGACCTCGAATGGGCCCTCCAGCAGCAGGGGTTCGACCACTGCTACGACAAACGGCTCTACGACCGGCTGCTGCACGAGGGCGCGGACTCGGTGCGCGGCCATCTGAGGGCCGACCTCGGGTACCAGCGTGGCCTGGTCCGCTTTCTGGAGAACCACGACGAACCCCGGGCCGCCGCGACGCTGTCACCCGAGCGGGAACGGGCGGCTGCGGTCACGATCGCCACGCTGCCCGGCGCGACCCTCTGGCACGAGGGGCAGTTCGAGGGGCGCCGGGTCCGCCCGCCGGTCTTCCTCTCCCGCCGGCCGGAAGAGCCCGTCGACAAGGAACTCCTGGCCTTCTACCGGCAGTTGCTCGCCGCGGTGGGCGCCTCCGGCATGCGCACAGGAGGGGAGTGGCAGCTGCTCGACTGCACCGGCTGGCCCGACAACCCCACACACGAGAACCTGATCGCCTGGTCCTGGACGACCGTTTCCGGCCGCCATCTCGTCGTCGTCAACCTGTCGGAGCAGCCTGCCCAGGGACGGATCCGCCTGCCGTGGAGCGACCTGCGCGGCGGCACCCACCAACTCACCGACCTGCTCACGGACTTGGCCTACGAACGGGACGGCGACGAACTGCTGGACCCCGGTCTCTACGTCGAGTTGGAGGGCCTGCACCGGCATCTGCTCGCGGTGATGCCCGGGTCTTGACGTGTGGCCAACTGGTGAAGGATTGACGGGAGTTGTGAAAGGTGACAGGAATTCGGCTAACTTCGCTGTCCCTTTCCTGAGCGAAGTACCCGCGAGCGGTCCGGTCGCGCACGCCCTCGATCGTTTCCTTTCGTGCGCCCGCCGCCCGCTCTGCCGCCTCCCACACCTTTTATCATCGTCGAGGCTCACTTTGTCACGTTCGCTCCACCTCCCATCCCTGTCCGCCCCGGCGGCCACCGCGTTCATCGCCGCCGCCGCGCCCGTGCCCGCGGCCGGCCCGGTGAGCGCCACCGAGAACGACGCGTGCCGGTCCGCCACCGTGCAGCACCGCATCGTCGGTGCCGATGGAAACGTCGTCGGGGCCGACTGGACCTCGCAGGGCGGCTTCCACCAGTGGGACACCGTCCCCGGCACCGTCGAGGTCCGGCTCGCCCCCGGTCAGAGCGTCGGCGACAGCTGCAAGTACCCCGTCTCGCTCGCCGAGTACACCGCCGAAGGCTCCACTTGGTACACCTCCGGCCACCAGACCATGGTCGACAAGGCCACGGTCCACCTCACCGCCAAGGACGTCGCCGGCGCGGACGGCTCGGGACAGACCTGGCAGAAGCTCAACGTCAAGTCGCCCGACTGCTACGGCCGGATAGACCTGTACGGCGACGACGTCACCTACGACGGCGGTACGGGCGAGGGGCACGGCCCGCTCCCCTACGAGCCCGACAACATCATGACCTCGTACCACCTCATCGTGGCCTGGAACGGCGGCGACAAGGAGTGCACGCCCAGCACCCCGGACTCGCCCACCCCGACGCCGACCCAGCCGGCCTCGGCCCCGCCCGCGACGCCGTCGACCCCGGCCGGGAGCACGCCGCCCGCCGAGGAGACGACCCCGCCGCCCAGCCCCGAGCCGTCGACGACGCCTCCCACCTCCGCGCACGTCCCGCCGCTGAAGTCGACGCCCTTGCCCACGCCGAAGGCGACGCCCAACGGCGGCGAGCAGCCCCTGGCGGAGACCGGTTCCAACGCGTCGGTCGGCCTCCTCGCGGGCGGCGCGGCCCTCGTCATCGCCCTGGGCGGCGGTGTGGTCCACGCGGCGAGCCGCTCACGCCGCTCCTCCTGATACAGCCTGTCCGGGCACGCCCGGTGTGAACCCTGAGCCCCGCCCCGTGCATGACCACGGGGCGGGGCTCACTCACGGCCGCGGCCAGGGACGCCCGCCGAGCCGCTCGATGTCGGTGTTGAAGCGCCGTAGAAAGGCCGCGAAGGCGGCGATGTCCGCCTCCGACCAGTCGTCCATGATCTGGTCCAGGGACTGGACGAGACCCTCGCGTTCCTCGTCGAGCATCCGCGCGCCCAGGTCCGTGATGCGGAACTTGCGGGCCATCCCGCCCTGCGGATCGGGGATCCGCTCCACCAGACCGGAGCGCATGGCCGCCGCCGTCTGGCGGTTGAGGGTGGATGTGTCGAGGCCGAAGGCGTCGCTCAACTCGCCGATCGACATGGGCCCTTGGATACGGATCCGGCTCAGCAGGATGTAGGCGCTGCGGTCCAGCACGCCGTCCTTGCGCCGCCCGCCCTTGTGCGAGAGAAGCCCGTGCCGGCTGAGGAGCATCTGCTCGTACTCGATCTCGCGCGTGCGCCTGTCCATCGGTCCGCTGCCTCCTGCTTCCTGCCGATGCCGCCGCCGTGTCATGCGGTTCGGGACGGCCGGACCCATCCTCGCACGACGGTATGCATCGTCCCCATCACATGGTTGATACATATGATGTGTACGATGCACATTCCTTCACGTCCCGACCGAACAGATACGCCGAGGAGTCCCGTCATGGACGCCCCCCAGCCCACAGCCCGCGCAGGCGGAGTGGTCGCCACGCTGGCCTTCGCCGGCACCACGGCCGCGATCATGCAGACGCTGGTCACCCCGCTCATCGCCGACCTCCCGGAGATGCTGCACACCTCGTCCTCGAACGCCGCGTGGGTGATCACCGCCACCCTGCTGGTGGCCGCGGTCTGTGTGCCGGTCGTCGGCCGCCTCGGCGACCTGCTGGGCAAGCGCCGCATGCTGCTCGCCTGCTCCGTCCCGCTGATCGTGGGCTCGGTGGTCTGCGCGCTCTCCTCCTCCGTCGTCCCGATGATCGTCGGACGCGGTCTTCAGGGCATGGGCATGGGCATGGTCCCGCTGGGCGTCGCCCTGCTGCGCGACGTCGTACCGCAGGAGCGGCTCAGCCCCTCCATCGCCCTCGTCAGCGCCTCCATGGGCATCGGCGGCGGTCTCGGCCTCCCGATCGCCGCGGCCATCGCCCAGTACGCCAACTGGCGTGCCCTGTTCTGGGGTTCGGCCGCCCTCGCCGCGGTCGTCGCCGGGCTGATCTGGTTCCTGATCCCGGACGTACCGGCCGCCGCGAAGGGCCAGCGCTTCGACGCGCCCGGCGCCCTGGGCCTCGCCGTCGGACTCGTCTGCCTGCTGCTCGGCATCTCCAAAGGTGCCGACTGGGGCTGGGGTTCGGCCACCGTGCTGGGCCTGTTCGCCGTAGCGATCGTGGCCTTCCTGGCCTGGGGTGTCTGGGAACTGCGCACCGGCGACCCGCTGATCGACCTGCGTACGACCGCCCGCCCCCGGGTCCTGATCACCAACATCGCCTCGGTCTTCGTCGGCGTCGGCATGTACTCCAGCATGCTGGTCGTGCCGCAGTTGCTGCAGTTCCCCGAGGCCACCGGCTACGGCCTGGGCCAGTCGATGCTCGCGTCCGGCCTCTGGATGGCACCCGGCGGCATCATGATGATGATCGTCTCCCCGCTCGGCGGAAAGCTCACCAACGCCCGCGGCCCCAAGTTCACCCTCATCAGCGGCGTCCTCGTCATCACCGCCGGCTACGCCCTGTCGATGGGCCTGATGAGCTCCGCCTGGGGCCTGATGCTCGTCTGCATCGTCATCAACAGCGGCGTCGGCCTCGCCTACGGCGCGATGCCCGCCCTGATCATGAGCTCGGTCCCGCTCTCCGAGACCGCCGCCGCCAACGGGTTCAACACCCTCATGCGCTCGCTCGGCACCTCGATCGGCGCCGCGGTGATCGGCGTCGTCCTCGCCCAGATGACCAACACGGCCGGCGGCTACACCTTCACCTCCGAGGACGGCTTCCGCACCGGCCTCCTCATCGGTGGCGGAGTCGCCCTCCTCGCGGCCCTGGTCGCGGCGGCGATCCCGGCCGTACGGCAGACCGCGTCGGAGGACGAGGAGGAGCCGGAGGCCGTGGCGGCGCGCGAAGGGGCCGGGGTCGAGTCCTGACCGGAGTGCGGTGAACGCACGGGGGATGCGCTGCCCGGCGCCGCAGGACCGAGGGATCGGTCCTCGGCGCCGGGCGGTTTGCTGTTCGGTGAGTCAGGCGGCCGGTCGACTCAGCTTCCCGGGCCCAGGCCGTGCAGGGCCTTGTCGAGTTGGGCCGGGGTCAGGGCGGGGCACGGGAGCAGGGGTGCGGCGGGTGTGCCGCGCAGGCCGTCGAGGAGGAGGGCGAGGGGGCGGAGCCAGGCGTCGGGGCCGGCGGCCGTGGTGAGGGAGGGGACGGTCCGGCCCAGGGCGGCCAGCGCGAACAGCAGGTCCTCCGGGGTGACGTCCGTGCGGATCGTGCCCTGGTCCTGCCCGCGGCTCAGCAGTGTCTCCACGGTGCGCCGGTTGTGGGCGTGCACGGCCTGGAGCGAGTCGACACCGTCGAGGTGGGTGGTCATCAGGTCGTTGGTACCGCGGTCCGCGGCCAGGCCGGCGAACACCGTGTGGAGATAGCCGGTCAGTCCCGCCAGGGCGTCGTCGGCGCCGCGCGCCTGCTCGCCCGCGGTCATCGTGTCGGTGAGCTGGTCGCGGAAGACGGCGTCCACGAGAGCGGCGCGGGTGGGGAAGTGCCGGTAGAGGGTGGCGTTGCCGATGCCTGCCCGGCGGGCGATCACGTCGATCGGCGCGTGCAGACCCTGCTCGGCGAAGACCTCGTGGGCGGCTTCGACCAGAAGCTCCCGGTTGCGCCGCGCATCGCGTCGCCGTGCCGGTGCCGTCGCGTCGTCCGGGCCTGTCATCATCACCCTCCGAACCAGTGGGGAGTGCTCCCCGGTAGAGATGCTATCGTCGATCCATCAAATGGGGAGCACTCCCCATTTTGGGCAGGGGGTGGCGTCATGCGGGACAGGGCACTGGTCCTGGGCGGTGGTGGGCCCGTCGGAGGGGCCTGGATGACAGGAGTGCTCGCCGGGCTCGCGGAGACCGGTGTCGACATCACCCGCGCCGACGTGGTCATCGGCACCTCCGCGGGCGCGATCTTCGGTACCCGGCTCGCCGCCGGCGAGTCACCGCGGGAGCTGTACGAACGCCAACTGGCCAGGGCCGATTCGATGCACCTGAGGGTCACCGTCGCCCAGACGGCCCGCTTCCTGTGGGCGGCGCTCGGATCCCGTGATCCGCAGCGCTCCGTGCAACGGCTGGCCCGGGCCGCTCTCGCTGCCCGCACCGGAACCGAGAGCGAACTCCTCGACGCGGTCGGCACGTTGCTGCGCGGCACACACGAATGGCCGGAGCGCGCTCTGCGGGTCGCGGCCGTCGACGCCGCGACCGGATCCGTGGAGGCCTTCGACGCGGAGACGAAGGCGACCCTCCTCGAAGCGGTCGCCGCGAGCTGCGCCGTCCCCCTCGTCCTCCCGCCCGTCACGGCCGCCGGCCGGCGCTGGATCGACGGCGGCAGCCGTACGACGACCAATCTTCAACTCGCCGCCGACCACCGCCACATCCTGGCCGTCTCACCGATACCGGGCGCGGTGGGTCCGCACCCCAGTGCCAAGCAGCAGGCGGCCCAACTCGCTGCCCAGGGAACCGAGATCACCCTCGTGACCCCCGACCGCGCGGCCCGTCGCGCGATGGGCCGCGACATGACCGCAGACACCCGCCGACCGGCGGCCGCAAGGGCGGGCCACGCCCAGGCGACGGCCCTGGCGCACACCGTGGACGCCGTATGGCACGCAGGCGGGTGACACCGCGGCCGAGCGTTCCCGTTCGACCAGCGAAAGGAGTGCCGTGCCGGCACCCACCCTTCAGGACCTCGCCCCCGACGGCCACGACCTCGCCACCGATCCCCACCCCGTCTACGCGGCCTTGCGCGCACAGGGCCCCGTGCACCGCGTCCTGGTCCCGGGCAGCGGTGAGAGCTGGCTGGTCGTCACCCGGGACGCGGCCCGTGCAGCCCTGACCGATCCGCGCCTGCGCAACGACATACGCCACTCCTCGACCTGGCAGGACGACGGCGGCCACGCCCTCGGCCGCAACATGCTCCAGACCGACCCACCCGACCACACCCGGCTACGACGGCTGGTCGCGGGCCACTTCACGCCCGCACGGATCGCCGCGCTGCGCCCGGCAGTCGAGGCGATCGCCCTCGACCTGCTCGCGGGGCTGCCGACACGGGGGACCGCGGATCTGGTGAGCGGCTACGCCCTGCTGTTGCCCGTCACGGTGATCTGCGACCTGTTCGGGGTGCCCGCAGCGGACCGTACGGTGTTCCACGCCTGGTCCAACGAACTCGTGATGCCCGCCTCGCCCGAGGCAGGCGCCTCGGCCGCCGGCGCCCTGGGCGGGTATCTGGCCGACCTGATCCACCGGAAGCGCGGAACCCGAGAGGCCGATCTGCTCGGCGACCTGGTCGCCGCGGCCCGCAGCCCCGAGTCCCCCCTCACCTCCCAAGAACTCCTCGGCATGGCCTTCCTCCTCCTCGTCGCCGGGCACGAGACGACCGTCAACCTCATCTCCGCGACCGTCCACGCTCTCCTCACCCACCCCGACCAACTCGAACTGCTGCGCATGGAGCCGGAGTTGGTCGGCGCCGCCGTCGAGGAGTCGCTGCGCCACAGCGCACCCGTCCACGCCACGGCGTTCCGTTTCGCCGCCGAGCCGATCGATCTCGCGGGCACCCGCATCCCGGCCGGAGACGCGGTACAGATCTCACTGGCGGCCGCCTCCCGCGACCCCCTCCACTTCCCCGATCCCGACCGCTTCGACCTGCGCCGCCGGGGCCCCGGACACCTCGCCTTCGGCCACGGCCTCCACCACTGCCTCGGCGCGCCCCTGGCCCGCACGGAGGCCGCCGTCGCCGTCCGCCTCCTCCTGCACCACCGTCCCGACCTCACCCTCGCCGCCGACCCCACGACACTGCGCTGGCGGACCAGCACGCTGGTGCGGGGGTTGAGCGCACTGCCGGTGCGGTTCGGCCCGGCAGCGCCGGGCGTCTAGCCGACCGTCAGGACTCCGGCGGGCAGGACGGGAGCCGGCCAGTGGGGCTCGGAGCGCCAGTTCAGAAGGCCTCTGCCGGCGGCGAACGGGCCGCTGCCCGCCCGGATCATCGCCAAGGCATCCTCGCGTGCTGCCTCCACCGCCCGGTGCTCGGCCCCGCTCACCACCCCCAACCGCCGGCCTGCGGGTCGCCGGGCGGCAGGAGCGACCGTTGCAGTATCAACGCCCGTTCGTGCTCACGGCGGTCTCGTCCGGCTGGAATCCGTCCACGACTCATGTCACGCCCGGCATCACCAGCAAGATGATCATCGACGCCACGACCCCGGTCGCACCGGACAAGCAGGGGCCACTTCGACACCCCGGTGCGGGACCTGCCCGAGACCCCCGAGTGGGCCGACCGTCTGCGCGCCCTGATCGCCGCCCGCTGACCCGACCCACGCACCACCACCGTCAGGAGCCACCCGCCATGACCTGCCCCCGCTGCGCCCACGACACGGTCGACACCGTGACCACCTCGCCCGTCCCCGGCGTGTGGGACGTACTCCAGTGCGTCCGCTGCCTCTACATGTGGCGCACCACCGAACCCGACCGCCGTACCCGCCGCGAGGCGTACCCCGCCGGGTTCCGCATGACCCCGGCCGACATCGAGACCGCCCCGGAGATACCCGTGGTACCCCCGCTGCTCTACGGCCGCAACGAGCCCAACAGGCCGTCGAGAACCGCCTCTTGACGCCGGGGTGTGGTGGCATGGGGCAGCAGGACCGCGTTGATCTGGAAGCCCATGAGGGCCGCGAGGAGAGTGTCGACGACCTCGTCGTCGGGCGATCGCGTGCCGATGTCGCCCTGCCTGCGGGCCTGTCGCAGATAGCCGCACATCTGCTCGCGCCACGCCGCCATGGCGCTCTCGTGGACCCCGGCCATGCGGTCGTCGTGGACGGCGCGGTCCCAGAAGGCGATGACGACCCGGGCCTCCATGAGGCGGACGTCGTCGAGCGGCATGATCTCCAGGCAGAGCAGGCGCAGCGCCGGCAGACCGGTCGCGTCGGCGATGGACTCGCGGGCGCGGACGTTGGTGCTCTCGAAGGCGTGCTGGAAGGCGGCGAGCAGGATCTCGTCCTTGTTGCGGAAGTAGCCGGTCAGCGCACCGTTGGCGTAGCCGGCCTCGGCGGCGAGGTCCCGCATGGTGACGGCGTCGAGCCCGCGTCTTGCGATCAGGGCCCAAACGGCTTCGATGATCGCGCGGCGCCGCGCGTCATGATCGACGATTTTGGGCATGCCCCGACCTTAATCCAGCCGCTCCGACGCGGGTCCGACCCGGTCAGCCCAGCATGGCGGCCATGCCGAGGGCCATCATCGCGCCGCCCGCACGGCTGAGCGGACCCACGCACGGGACACCGGGGCGCAGAGCCCGGTGCATGACGACTCCAGCCTGGGCCAGCAGCCACAGCACCACCGCAAGCGCGAACAGCCCATGGCCGTCGGCATGGTGGTGCTGCCCGTCCGGAAGCCGGGCCATGGCCACCGTGACCACGGCCATCACCGCGAGGTCGACGGTAACCGGCCCACGGGTGAACAGGCACATGCCCGCCGTCACGCCCGCGCCCATGAGCAGCGGGTGCGGCCCCGGGCTCCCCACCACCGTCAGCAGCGTCACGGCTAGCACGACGGCGTGCGGCCCCCAGTGCCGCACGGGCCCCGGCACATGCCCCGCGAGGCACAGACCGGAGCCCGTCAGCGCGACGGCCGCCGGGAGGACGTCATGCATCGCGGCGGCGCCGGACGGCGGCGGAGACCGCACCGGCCGCGAAGAACAGCACGACGATCCCCTCGAAGAGCCGCGCGAGGGAGGCCGAACCACCGATCAGCGTGGTGAAGTTGGCCAGCACCATGAACGTGATCCAGCACAGCCCGAGGGCGCCGAGCGCCGGCGCGAACCGTGTGTGCCACAGCCGGGTGTCCGCCCCGGTGCGGGCGAAGAAGGTGATGATCGCGACCCCGACGAGGATCATCAGCACCAGCACCCCGAGCGTGGCCAGACCGCTCATCCACGTGAACAGCTCCAGCACCGGATCGGACCCCGCGAGCACGAACGCCCCCACCACCACGGCCGCCGACACGCTCTGCACCAGCGAACCGGCGTGCGGCGAGCCGTGCTTGGCGTGACTGCGGCCCAGGACCGCGGGGGCGTCGCCCTGTCGGCCGAGGGAGAACAGATAGCGGGAGATCGCGTTGTGGAAGGCGAGCAGCGCCGCGAACAGGCTTGTCAGCAGCAGGATTTCCATGGTGCCGGAGGCGGCCGAACCGACGTACTGCCCGGCTACGGCGAACACCAGCCCGCTCGTGTTCTTGGCCGCCGCGCCCTGCACCTGGTCCGTGCCGACCGCCAGGACGACCGCCCAACTGGACAGCGCGTAGAAGCCGCCGATGGCGATGACCGCGAGGTAAGTCGCCCTGGGCACACTGCGCTTGGGGTCCCTCGCCTCCTCGCTGTAGATGGCGGTCGCCTCGAAGCCGACGAAGGAGGCGACCGCGAACATCACCCCGATGCCTGCCGAGCCCGTGCTGAAGGCACCCGGTGTGAACGAGTCGAAGTCGATTCCGTGGGCCCCTCCTTGGGCGAGGATCGCCACCGTCATCACCGTGACGATGCCGACCTCCAGGACCAGCAGCACCGACAGCACCTTCGTGCCGACCTCGATATTGCGGAAGCCCAGCACCGCGACCAGTCCCCACAGCAGGCCGGCCCACAGCCACCAGGGCAGGTCGGGGCCGCCGTACTTCACGACCAGCCCCTGAAGAGTGACACCGGACAGGCCATAGATCCCGGCCTGGATCGTGCTGTACGTCAGCAGCGCCAGCCCGGCCGCCCCGGTGCCGGTGATCCGGCCGAGCCCGGCGGTGACGTACGAGTAGAAGGCGCCGGTGTCGACGACATGGCGGCTCATCGCCGCGTAGCCGACACTGAACAGCAGCAGCACGACGGCGACCAGGAGGTAGGCGGCCGGTACACCGGGGCCGTTGCCGATGGCCAGCATCACCGGCAGGGCGCCGCCGATCGCGGTGAGCGGGGCGGCGGCCGCGACGACCATGAACACGATCCCACCGACTCCGATGGAGCCGCGGAGTTTTGACGGTGTGTCAACTGAGCTGCCGCTGATGGTCTGTTCAGACATGGCAACCTCCGGTGTCCGTTGTCCCGCAGTGGCCGGAGGTGCTCGGCGGCACGTCGAGGGTGGGGTTGCGGTCGAAGAACCCGACCGGCTTGAGCGTGAAGCCCGTGGTGTCGACCGGCATGATCGGCCAGTCCTCGGGACGCGGGGCGTGGGTCAGCCCGAAGGTGTGCCAGACGACGAGATCCTGCCCGTCGAGGTCACGGTCGGCGGCGGCGTACGCGGGCAGCCCCGCCCCGCCGGGATGCTGGTTGACGAAGTCGCCCGCCGGGTAGCGCTCGGCCGAGTCGTAGGCGGTGACCCAGAGGTGCTTCGTGGCGAAGGCGGCGCGGGCCGCGATCGAGGACTCGGGATCGGCGAGGAGGGCCGGCTTGCCCTCCGGGTGCAGGGCGTAGGCGACCGGCCTGCCGAGCCGGTTCAGGGAACCGGGGTTGGAGATGTGCCACACGCGGTCCACGCCCGTGTCGGCCATCCGCTGTGCCTCGCTCTCCCGTGTCAGCGTGGTCCGCTTCAGGGCGAAGGCGTTGCCGCGCAGGTTGTCGGGCCCCATCGGCACCCGGACCGTCTCGATCTCCTCCACGCGGTTGACGGGACCGTCCACCGCCATGTCCAGCCGCGCGCTGAACAGGTGCTGGTGGTACGGGGCGCCGAGGCCGGGGGCGAGTTCGGTGGCGTAGGGGTAGTCGCCGCCGGGGTGGGCGGAGGTGAAGACGACGCCGGTGGCCTTGGCCTCGAACTCGATGGTGCCGTCGAGGTACAGGTACCAGTAGAAGCCGTAGTCGTAGTTCCCGACCGTGGTGAAGAAGGAGAGCACCATGCGCCGTTGGCGCCGGGTTTCGACGGAGCCCGCCCAGAGGTCGGTGTGCTTCCAGAGGATGCCGTAGTCCTCCTCGTGCAGACAGACGGCGTTGGTGAGGGTCTGCGGAGTGCCGGTCTCGTCGGCGATCACCGCGTCGAGGTAGGTGATGTCGCCGAGGCAGTCGCAGCCGAGCTGGAGCGCGTTGGCATAGCGGCCGATGAGGTACTCGCCGGTGTCGAAGTAGTTCTGCCAGGACCGCACGGGGGAGGGGTCGGCGTACGGCACGACCATCTCGGCGATCGACGCGCGATGGATCACCGGGCGTCCGGCGAAGGCGAGTTGATGGAGGATCAGCCCCTCGCGGGCGTCGAAGCCGATGCGCAGGGACCAGTTTTCCCACGTGAGGGCGTTGCCGTCCAGGGTGAAGCCGGGCCCTTGCGGCTGGGTGATCTCGATGGGCTTCAGGGTGGTGCGCGGCGGACCGGTGACGGCAGGGTCGTCGAAGTTCCCCGGCTCGGCGGGCACCGGTACCGGGCCGACGTCGATGACCTGGTCCACGCTCCGGTTCAGGACGTCCACGTAGGCGACGAGCCCGTCGACGGGATGCGCCCAGGCGTGGTCCTTGGGGTGTTCCTGGACGAAGGCCAGTCCCCGCAGGATGCGGCGGCCCCGCTCCTGCGGGTACTCGGCGTCGTACACCCCCGCGGAGAGCGGGGCGACGCGCACCGAGTCCACGTCCAGGCCGCGGTCGGCCAGCGCGGCCAGCCAGCGCGGGTCCTTGACGAGGACCTCCTCGACGATCGCGAACTCAGAGTCCAACACTGGGAGTTGACCTTCGGTCGCGGCGTCGATCAGGCGGTACGACACGACATGTGACTCCGTCAGGGAGACCGTCGCGTCGCAGGAGGGGCCACCGGAGATGTCGAGCAGCAGGACCCGCAGCCGGCGATCGCCCTGCTCCGGGGCGGACTTGGGCGGATCGAGGAGTCCGAGATAGGCGAAGCGAGTCGCCTCCGTGACCAGCCCGGCCGCCACGAGAAGCTCGCGGGCAGTGGTGATCTCGTCAGGGGTGAGCGGGTCGAGGGCATGAGGAGCGGCAGCCATACGGGCCTCCGGGGATTTTTTTCTCTACGTTCGTAGAGCAAAAAATCGCGCGGCCACGTTTCGCTCGGCAGTACGCCCGCGTTGACTTGGTGTTAAGTCCCAGGAGCCGGTCAGATGGCCAGGATCGCCCGCACCCGTTTGCCGCCCCCGGTGAGCGGGGTGACATCGAGGCGGTGGGCCAGGCAGCGGACCATGGCGAGGCCGCGCCCGCTCTCGCCCTCGGCCGTCAGCGGCCGCACCCGGGGCGGGGTCGGATTGCCGTCGTAGACCTCGACCGTGACGCGCTCGTCGGACAGTTGGAGCCGCAGCCGGCACTCGCCGCGCCCGTGTTCGGTCGCGTTGGCGACCAGTTCGGACACGATGAGCGTCGCGTCGTCGATCTGCTCCTCGTCCACCCGCGCCATCCGGCTGCGGGAGCGCGCGAGGAACTCCGATGTCAGTTTTCGCGCCTGCCCCGCCGCCGCGGCCTCGTCCGGCAGCAGGTACTCCACGCGTACGGAACGCCTATGGGTACGCCGATGCGTACGCATGGCGAATCACTTCCCCTCCTAGGACACCCGGTATCCCCGCGGTGTCACCGCACCGGGGCCGCTGCATCTCTTGCGCGGCGGGTCCTGCACAGTTCACTTGCCCGGAGTCCGTGATCGCCAACCGGCCTGTGCCGATTGGTTGTCACCGATCAGGAAATGTCAGTTCTCGGAATCAATTGGGTAAAGGGCCGGGCGCTCCCGAGGGGTTGCCTGGCAGCCTTGCGATGTCCAAGGTGGGGGAGGGGCCCCTGCGCGGAAGGCGAAGCCGGTTCCGGATGCCGGGACGCCGTTGGAGTGGACCATGGCCGCAACGAAGCCGCAGCGCAGTCTCTCCGTGCTGACCTGGCTGCCCGCCGCTGTGATGGCGGTGGTCGCCGTAGGGGATGTGCTCACCGGCCCCGGACTCGGCTTCCTGCCCCTGGCCTCCCTCGGACCTGCCTTCGCCGGACTGGTCGGCGGCTGGCGCCGCACCGCGTGGTTCGGCGCGGCGGCCCTCGCGCTCTGCGTCGGACTCGGCCTGTACGACGGCCTGTTCCAGGAACGCAGGGGCTTCCTGGCGATGGTGTCGGTGGTGGGCGTGACCGGCGCGGGCATCGCCGCCGCCGTGATGCGCGGACGCCGCGAGGCCGAACTCGCCAGCGTGCGGTCCATCGCGGAGGTCGCGCAACGCGTCCTGCTGCGCCCGGTGCCGCTGACCGCCGGCCCGCTCCAGGCGGCGGTGTCGTACACCTCGGCCGTCGCGGAGGCCCGGATCGGCGGTGACCTCTACGAGGTGGTCGCGTCCCCGCACGGCGTCCGCGTCATCGTCGGCGATGTGCAGGGCAAGGGCCTGGCCGCCGTCGAGACGGCCGCCGTTGTCCTCGGCGCGTTCCGCGAGGCCGCCCACGACGAACCCGACCTCGTGGGACTCGGCGAACGCCTGGAGCGCAGCGTCTCCCGCGTCCTGTCCGACGAGAAGTTCGTGACCGCCGTCCTCGCCGAGATCGGCACCGACCACGAGGTGCTCTTCCTCAACTACGGCCACCCGCCCCCGATGGTCGTACGGCGCAACGGCACCGCCGACTTCCCGGCACCGCCCGCCTACGCCCCGCCGCTCGGCCTCGGCGGCGCCCACGGCAGCGAGCCCCCGAAGCCGTTCCCCGTGTGCTTCGCGCCCGGCGAGCAACTGCTCCTGTACACCGATGGTGTCACCGAGGCCCGCGACGAGGACGGCACCTTCTATCCGCTCGGCCTGCGGGCGGACCTGCTGAAGGAACCCGACGCGCAGAGCGCGCTGGACTCGCTGCGCGAGGACCTGGTCCGCCACACGGCCGGGCCGCTCCACGACGACGCCGCGATGCTCCTGCTGCGCTACCACGGCCACGCGGAGACGGCGGGAGAGCCGTCGCCCCTCGGGTGAGTGATCGAGCTGCGCCGAGCCCTTGCTGCCGGCGAAAAGTCATTGCTGCGTCAATCAAGTAAACTGGTGGCATGACCACGCCCGAGCAGCCACTGCGCCCCATGAGCCCGCACGAAGAGGCGCTGGTGCGCGAACTCGCACGGGTGATGCTCGTGCTGCCCCGCGCGGTCGACGCCGACATGGTGCGCGAGCAGCGCCTGCCGCTGTCCGAGTACACGACCCTCATGCACCTCTCCGAGGCCGCGGACCGCCGGATGCGCATGAGCGAGCTGGCGTCCGTCTGCAACCTCTCGCTGAGCGGCATGACCCGCATCGTCGCCCGCCTGGAGACACAGGGCCTGGTCGGACGGGAACGCTGCGCCGAGGACGCCCGCGGCTGGAACGCCGTCGTCACCGACCAGGGCCTCGCCCGCCTCCAGGAGGCCTGGCCCGCCCACCTCGCCAGCGTCCGGCGCCATGTCCTCGACCACGTCGACGCCGAGGACCTGACCCGGCTTCTCCGCGTGATGCGCCGTATCGCCACCTGACCCACCGAGCGGACCCAAGGAGTACGACATGACCAACCCGACCAGTACCGACGGCGTCACGCTCGGTCTCGACACGTTCGGCGACGTCACGAACGGCGCGGACGGCAAGCCGCTGACCCACGGCCAGGCCATCCGCCGCCTCGTCGAGGAAGGAGTCCTCGCCGACCAGGTCGGCGTCGACCACTTCGGCATCGGCGAACACCACACCGAGGCGATGCCCCTGTCGGCGGCGGACGTCGTCCTCGCGGCCATCGCCGCGCGCACCTCCGACATCCACCTCGGCTCGGCCGTCACCGTGATCAGCTCCGACGACCCGGTCCGCGTCTACCAGCGGTACGCTACCCTCGACGCCGTCTCCGCCGGCCGCGCCGAGGTCATCCTCGGCAGAGGCTCGAGCACCGAGTTCTTCCCGCTCTTCGGCTACGACCTGAACGACTACGAGGAACTCTTCGAGGAGAAGGTCGCCCTCTTCGCCGAACTGCTCAAGGAGAAGCCCGTCACCTGGTCCGGCACCACCCGTGCCGCCCTCGACGGCATCTCCGTCCACCCGCACAGCGAGACCGGCTCCATCCCCACCTGGATCGGCGTCGGCGGCAGCCCCCAGTCGGTGATCCGCACCGCCCAGTACGGGTTCTCCCTGATGCTGGCGATCATCGGCGGAGACATAGCCCGCTTCGCCCCGTTCTCCCAGCTCTACCGCCGGGCACTGGCCGAGTTCGGCCACCCCGCGCGGCCCATCGGCGTGCACGCGCCCGGCCATGTCGCCGCCACCGACGAACAGGCGGTGGAGGAGTTCGTGCCGGCCTTCCAGGAACTGATCCGCAGCGTGGCCCGGGAACGCGGCTTCCGCACCCCGACCCGCGAGAGCCTCATGCGCGACGTCGGCCCCGGCGGCGCCCTGCACGTCGGATCCCCCGAGACCGTGGCCCGCAAGATCGCCGACACCCTGAAGACCCTCGACGCGACCCGCTTCAACCTGAAGTACGGCATCACCGGAATGCCCCACGACACCCTCATGACCAACATCGAGCTCTACGGCACGAAGGTGGCGCCCCTGGTACGGGAGCTGATGGCGGACTGACCCGACGGGGCGCGGAAACTCCGTTGCGAGCCGGGGGCCGTCACCCGACAGTGGGTCCATGACCGCCCCCACCGCTTTGCCGCCCGACCTGAGTGTCCGCCCGGCGACATCCGACGACGCGGCGGCGGTCTGCGCCCTGCTCAACGAGATCGACATCCTGGAGATCGGCCGTCCGGACACCGAACTGGCCGAGGTCCAGGCGGACTTGAAGCACCCCGAAGTGGACCTGGAGCGCGACTCCTGGCTGCTCTTCGAGGGCGCCCGTCTGATCGGCTACGGCCTGCTGTGGGACGACTCGGGCGGCGAGCGGATCGACATCGACCACTACATCGTGCCGGGCCAACTGCCGGGCGCCCTGCATCTGTTCGACCTGATGGAGGCCAGGGCCGCGGAACGCGCCGCCGCCAACGGAGTGTCCCGCGCCGTGGTGCATCTGCACCTCACCCTGCACCCCACCACGGACCTGCCCGCACTGCGCGCCCGAGGCTGGCAGCCGGTCCGCCGCTACAACGTGATGGCCCGTCAACTGTCACCGTCGGCAGACCCGTTGCCGGCCGCCCCGCCCGGCGTGACCCTGCGCCCCTGCCTGGAGGAGGCGGACCGCCGCCGGGCCCACGCCCTCCTCCAGGAGGCCATGACAGAGCACTTCGACTTCCAGTACCGCACGTACCCACAGTGGCTGGACGACATCGACGCCGAGCGGGTCGACTGGTCGCTGATCTGGATCGCCCACGTCGACGGCCTCGGGGACGTCGCGATGTTGCGGACCCACAACGACCGCGCCTCGATGGGCTGGATCGGCAACCTCGCCGTCCTGCGCCAGGCCCGTGGCCGGGGCCTGGGCAGCCACCTCTTGCGCCACGGCTTCGGTCACTACGCGGCGCTGGGCCGCGACCGCGTCGGCCTGGGCGTGGACACCGACAACACGAGCAAGGCGCTCGCCCTGTACGAACGGCACGGCATGACCCTCGACTACGGGGTCGACACCTGGGAGGTGATCGTCCCCGTCACCGGCGGGTGAACGACTTGAAGGTGTGGCTGAAGTACCAGGTGTCCTGGGCGATTCCGGAGCAGTTGTTGGCGCCCCCGGTGCCCACGCAGTTGCCGTTGTCGCGCTGGAGCGCCCAGAAGGAGAGTGTGTTGATGCCCCGGGCGACGGCCCATTTCTTCACGGTGACGGCGTTGTCCGTGGTGAAGGTCTCGGCCGGTCCGAAGTCGTCGATGCCGGGCATCTCGGTGACGCCGATGGTCTTCCACAGCTTCGCCGGGTTCTTCTTCGGGTACAGCGCGGCGAGTTGGGTGTGCAGGCCGGTGGCGGCGGTCTTGGTGTCCTCCGCCATGTCGTGGGCGGCGCCGTCGTAGTAGTCGAAGGTCATGATGTTGACGACGTCGACGCGCGCGCCGTTGTCGACCGCGTTCTGCAGCAGGGCCACGCCGTTGGGCGCGAGGCCGGTCGTGGTCGTCGGCAGCGTGTAGGAGAACTCCACGCTGCGGCCGGTCCGTTCCGCCCAGCGCTGCACCTTGGCGATCGCCTTGTTGCGGCGGTCGATGCCCGCGGTGTTGTTGATGGAGTCGGCCTCGATGTCGAGGTCGATGCGGCTCACGCCGTAGGTTGTGACCAGGCTCTCGTAGACCTTGGCGATGGCGTCGACGTCGGTGCAGCTGTCGGCCAGTTCGGTGTTGGTGGTGTCCGCGCCGTAGCCGCCGAAGGACGGGATGACGTTGCCGCCGCGCGCCTGGATGGTGGCGATGTCCTTGCCGAAGGTGGACCTGGCGATCGGCTGGGCGGGCTGGCCGTTCCAGTACGCCGTGCACGAACCGGGCGCCTCGGTCTGCAGGAACGCCATGGTGAGGTACTTGTTGCCCGAGGCCGCGGCGAGCGCGGCCGGGCTCTCACCGGTCCACGCCTCGAAGTACGGCGCCGCCACATGGTCCGGCATGGGCTGCGCGCGATGATCGGCGTTCGCGGCACCCCCGCCGAGAGCAACAAGCCCCGCGGACAGGGCCGTTACGGCCGTACAGGACAGTGACACGCGAAGAGGCCCAGGTCGTCTCATTGACGCTCCCATGCTGAAAGGAGAGAAGTCGCCCCGGATCGGGGCGAACAGCGACCATATTTGGACTAGACCAATAGTCTGTCAAGGTTCTTTACAGTGAACTGACCGGTACGGCGTGGGAATCCGGTGGGAGGCGGCCGCTCTAGTGGTGGTTATGGTGCGCGTGTTCCGCCTCCGGCTCGCCGTGGTCCGGCGAACCGCCCATCATCCGCAGCATCGCCGGGCCGCCGCTGCGCAGGAACCGTACGACCAGGCTCGCGGCCAGCAGCAGGAAGGCGATGTTGAGCCAGGTCGTGTAGTTCCAGGTGATGCCGTCGTCCGGGATCGTCGCGTCGGCCTGGTCGGGGATCAACCCCAGCCCGCCGAAGGTGAATTCGACGATGTAGCCGGCGACGGCCATTGCGGTGAAGAACGTGACCAGCAGGAAGCCGGCCATCCGGGCGCCGTAGTACTTCCGGTAGATGTTCAGGATCGGCAGGATCAGCAGGTCGGCGTAGATGAAGGCGATCACCCCGCCGAAGCTGATGCCGCCCTTCCAGAGGACCACCGCGAGGGGCACGTTGCCGATCGAGCAGACGAAGGTCGCGATGGCCACCAACGGGCCGACGAGCGGGCCGACCAGCTTCGCGGCGAGGGGGTGATCGGCGAGGAAGAACGTGTGCCAGAAGCTGTCCGGCACCCAGGCGGCGATCGCGCCCGCGATCAGCAGGCCGGCCACCAGGTCGCGCAGGATCGCGGCCCACTCCATCACGAAGATGTGCGAGACGGACGTGTAGCCGTCCCGCGAGAACAGCCGGCGGACGAAACTCCCCTCGCCCCCGATCGACATGTCCATCGCCGCGTGCCCCTCCATGGAGCCGGCCAGCCCGCGCTCCGCCTGCTCCTGCGCCCGGTGCAACAGGCGCTCGCGCAGGAAGAGGCGGAACAGCACCGCGAGCACCACGATCATGATCGGTCCGCCGACGAACTCGGCCGCGGTGAACTGCCAGCCCATCAACAGGGCCAGGATCACGCCGAGTTCGACGACCAGATTGGTGGAGGCGATCTCGAAGGCCATGGCCGCGGTGAAGTCGGCGCCCTTGCGGAACAGGGAACGCGCGAGTGCGACAGCGGCATAGGAGCAGGAGGACGAGGCCGCGCCGAACCCGGCGGACAGCGCCAGTGTGCGCGGCCGGTCGTCACCGAGCAGCCGTACGACAGTCGACCGGCGCACCACCGCCTGCACGACGGCGGACAGCGTGAAGCCGAGGATCAGCGCCCAGGTGACCTCCCAGGTCATCGAACCGGCAATGGACAACGCGTGCCCGATCGCTCCCATGAATCCGCCCCTCTCGGTGTGCGTCTGGCTGGACTATACCCCTAGGGGGTATCCAGCGCACGAAGGGTGGCGGCTACGGCGCCGGCCGCCATACCACCCGCAACGGATCGCGCCTGCTGAACCTGCCGATGTGCGTGGCGACGAGATCCTGAAGTCGCCCCAGGTTCTCCTGGTCCTCGGCCTCGACGCACACGCGCAGCAGGCCGGGGGCGGCCCGGAGGGTGCACTGTCCCCACGGCAGGTGGAGCACCCCGTCGCTGTCCGTCCACTCGACATGGATGTGGTCGGTGGGAACGTCCGGGAGCGCGTGGGCCCGCGGGCGGTGGATCAGGTGACGGCCCTTGTTGTCGAAGTGCTTGCAGAGTTGGACGAGATACCGGCTGGCGCGTTCGGTGGCTATGTGGGTTTCGGCGGTGAGCATCGGTCCCTCGGTTCGCTGTCGGCTGCGGCTCCGACAGGTTTATCGAGACACTCTGTCGCTGTCAATGCAATGCGTCTCGACAGCGGCGCGACGTATGCTTAGGCCGTGCCGAAGCTCTGGAACGACACCATCGACGAGCACCGCCGCGCCGTACGCGACGCGGTGCTGGAGAACACGGCGGTGCTGGTGACCGAGCACGGGCTGCGCTCGGTGACGATGTCGAAGATCGCCGAGGCGAGCGGGATCGGCCGGGCCACGCTCTACAAATACTTCCCGGACGTCGAGTCGATCATGACGGCGTGGCACGAGCAGCAGATCACCGGGCATCTGCGCGAACTCGCCGAACTCCGGGACGGCCCCGGCAGCGCGGGCGAGCGGCTGCGAGCGGTACTTGAGGCCTTCGCGCTCATCCAGCAGCGGCGCCACGGACACGGCCCCGAACTCGGCGCACTGCTGCACCGGGGCGACCACGTCGCCGGCGCCGAGCAGCACCTCCACCGCTTCCTGAGCGAGCTCCTGGCGGAGGGCGTGCGGGCCGGTGACATCCGTGATGACGTCTCCCCGGACGAACTGGCGACCTACTGCCTCCACGCCCTCGCCGCGGCGGGCGTCCTGCCGTCCAGGGCGGCGGCGCGGCGACTCGTCTCGGTCACCCTCTCGGGGCTGCGCCCGACGGCCGCGGAATGACGGGGCTTCCGGATTTCGACGTACTGCTGGCCCGGTTGGCGAGTCAGCGGCAGCTGGACATCGCCGGACTGGCGAGTTCGGCGGCGATCCCGGAACCCGAACTCCGCGCGGTGTACGAGGGAACGGCGCCGAGTCCTGCGCTTCTTCGGAGGCTCGCGCCGGTGTTGCGGCTGCACGCGGCCGACTTGTTCGTGATCGCGGGTCTGCCGATACCGGACGAACTCGCTCCGCTGGATGCGCGGGCGAGAGGATTGGTCGCGGGCCTCGTGACGGACGCTGTTGGCCTGCCTGCGGAGCACAGACGCCAGTTGATCCGGCTTGCGCGTTCGTTGCCGCAGGAGAGCCGCACGGAGCCGGTTCGGACGCCGCCGGTGTACGAACGGTTCAAGCGCGGTCCTGGTGGCGTGCTCATGCGCATGGTCGGCAACCGCAACCTGACCTGGACCGGGATCGCCCATACCTTTCTGAGCCTGACAGGCCGATACTGGTCCGCGGCCACGTACGGAGGAGTGGGCAACGGCCGTAAGGAACTCACGCCCGACCTGCTGACCGACTTCGCGACCGTCCTGGGCGTTCCCGTCGACACCCTCTCGGTCCTCACAGGTGTCGACGTCCCCGACGACCCGCCGCCCCCGAACCCGGCGGCCGTCGACGCGGCCGAACTGATGTGGGACGTCCGGCGCCTGACGGTCGATCAAGTACGTCAGGTCGCCGACGCGGCGCGGGTCGTGCCAGGCGCGTGACCGCTGCGCGCGGTCACGCGCCCCGTCGTCAGTTCGCGGGCCGGCGTACCACCGCCACGTCTCTGGCGGCGAGGACCGGGAAACCGTCCTCGCCCGCGGTGCCGACCAGCAGTTCCCCGGACAGGCCCGTCAACGGCACTGTCCCGTCCGTGCGGTTGACCAGGAACAGGTAGCGGCTGTCGGCGTTCCGGCGCACGGTCAGTTCGACGTCTCCCCTTGCGCCGTCCGGGAGTTCACTGTCGATACCGGCGGGTGCGAGCAACTGGGGGAGGAGGCCCGTGAGGCCGGCGCGGCCCAGCCGGGTGGAGACGTAGGCGGCCGAACCTCCGCCCACCGTACGGCGGGTGACAGCGGGGCGGCCGGTGTACGCGCCGCTGCGGTAGTGGGCGAGCACCTCCACCTCCGGGTCGGTCACCGTGATCCGGTCGGTCCACAGGGAGCCGGTGGCGGCGGTGTCGAGGTCCAGTTCGACCGCGTCGCCGTCGAGCAGCGGGCCGAACTCCTCGATGCGGATGCCCAGCAGGTCGCGCAGGGCGCCAGGGTAGCCGCCGAGCCAGATGTGGTCGTTCTCGTCGACGACACCGGAGAAGTAGGTGGAGACCAGGTGGCCGCCCTGCTCGACGTAGCGCGTGAGCTCCTTGGACAGGGCCGCCGGGATCATGTGCAGGACCGGCGTGATCACCACGTCGTAGCGGTCCAGGGCGGTCTGCGCCGTGACGATGTCGGCCCGCACGCCGAGGTCGAGGAGGGCGGAGTACCAGTCCAGCGCCTCCTGGCGGTAGTCGAGCCGGTCGGTGGGGTGCGAGTCCTGCTCGCTCGCCCACCACGACTCCCAGTCGAAGACGAGGCCGACCCGGGCGGACTCGCGCTCTGCGCCCGCGACGGGGGCCAACGTCCGCAGGGTGCGGCCGAGTTCGGCCACCGCGCGGAAGACCTCGCTGTCGGCACCGGCGTGCGGCACCATCGCGGAGTGGTACTTCTCGGCGCCGGCCGCCGACTGGCGCCACTGGAAGTAGCAGACGGCGTCGGCGCCGTGCGCGACGTGCAGCAGCGAGTCGCGGGCCAGGTCGCCGGGGCGCTTGGCCACGTTGACGGGCTGCCAGTTGACGGCGCTGGTGGAGTGCTCCATCAGGAACCACGGCCGGCCGGCGGAGATGCCGCTGACGAGGTTCGCGGAGAAGGACAGCTCGTCGCGGTCCTGCGAACCGGGCGTCACGTAGTGGTCGTTGGAGACGAAGTCGATCTCGGCGGCCCAGTCGGCGTAGTTCATGCCCTTGGTGTTGCCCATCACCATGAAGTTGGTGGTGATGGGCACGCCCGGGGTGATCTCGCGCAACAGGTCGCGCTCCGCGCGCAGATGCTCCTTGAGCGCGTCGGAGGAGAAGCGCTTGAAGTCGAGCTGCTGGGTCGGGTTCGGGAAGGACGCGGCCAGCCGGGGCGGCAGTATCTGCTCCCAGTCGCTGTACCGCTGCGACCAAAATGCCGTGCCCCAGGCCTGGTTGAGGTTCTCGACGGTCGAGTAACGGGCGCGCAGCCAGTCGCGGAAGGCGCGGGCCGCGTCGTCGGAGTAGTCGTAGACGTTGTGGCAGCCCAGCTCGTTCGAGACGTGCCAGGCCACGAGTGCGGGATGGTTCGCGTACCGCTCGGCCAACTTCCTTACCAGGCGCAGCGCGTGCTCGCGGAAGACCGGCGAGGTGGGGCGCCAGTGCTGGCGGCCGCCCGGCCACAGGGTCTCGCCGGCGGCGGTCACCGGGAGGATCTCCGGGTGTTCCGTGCTGAGCCACGGCGGCGGGGACGCGGTGGCGGTGGCCAGGTCGACGCCGATGCCGCCCGCGTGCAGCAGGTCCATGACCTCGTCGAGCCAGCCGAAGTCCCAGTCGTCCCGGGCCGGTTGGATGCGGGCCCAGGAGAAGATCCCCAGCGAGACGATGTTGACGCCGGCCTCGCGCATCAGCCGGATGTCCTCGTCCCACACCTCGCGAGGCCACTGCTCCGGGTTGTAGTCGGCGCCGTAGGCGAGACGGGGGGTGGCGTCACCGTCCGGTCCGTGCCGCAACTGGGACAGGAGGGTGGAGATCATGGAGGTCCTTCCGGCTACTGCACAGGTGGAACGAGATGCGTGGTGGATTCCGGGCGGGCCGCCGCCGGGCGGATGCTGCTCGGCGGCGGCTCCCGAGGAGGTGCCGGTCGCTTCGGACCGGCTACTTCGAGCGGGTCACTTGTTGACCGTGAAGCCCTGCTCGTTGCCGTACTTGACGGAGGCGTCCTGCCAGCTCTTCAGACCCTGGGCCAGCGTGGTGCCCGAGATGTAGGCCTTGCCGACCGTGTCGTTGAAGATCGAGTTGGCGTACTGCTGGAAGGGCAGGTACGACCAGTCGGAAGCGACCTCGGCCGCGGACTGCGCGAAGATCTGGTTGGCCTTCTGGCCGCCGAAGTACGGGAACTCCTTGTTCAGGAACGCGGAGGACTGGAGTTCCGCCTTGGTCGCCGGGAAGGCGCCCTGGTCGACACGGGTCTGGACACCGGCGCCGGCGTTGGCGTACTCGACGAACGCGTAGGCGAGTTCCTTGTTCTTGCCGAGCGCCGGCAGGGCGAGGGACGAACCGCCGTTCTCCGCGCTGGCCTTGGCACCGGCGGTCCACTGCGGCATCGGGGCCGCGCGCCAGTCGCCGGAGGCACCGGCCACACCGCTGACGAAGTTGGCGGGCATCCAGGCACCGGTGGTCAGGGTGGCGATGGTGCCGTCACCGAGGCCCTTGTACCAGTCGTCGGTCCAGCCGTTGATGGGCGAGACGAGCTTCTCGTCGAGGAGCTTCTGCCAGGTCTCCGTGTACTTCTTCGCGCCCGCATCCTCGAAGTTGACCGTCACCTTGGTGCCGTCGACCTTGTAGGGGCGCGAACCGGCCTGCCACAGCATGCTGGTGGTGAAGCCCGCGTCACCGGCGTCGTTGGCGATGTACGCCTTGGGGTCGGCCTTGTGCAGCTTGCGGGCGGCGTCGACGTACTCGTCCCAGGTGGTCGGGACGGCGATCTTGTACTTGTCGAAGACCTTCTTGTTGTAGAACATCGCCATCGGGCCCGAGTCCATCGGCAGGCCGTAGACCTTGGAGCCGTCGCTCACCGCGTTCCACGGACCGGCCGTGTACTTGGAGGCCAACTTGCTCGCGCCGTACGGCGCCAGGTCGCTGAGCCCCTTCGTCAGGGAGTACTGGCTGAGCGCGAAGTACTCGACCTGGGAGACGTCCGGGACGCCCTTCCCGGCCGCGATCGCGTTCGACAGCGCGGTGTAGTACTTGTCGCCGGACTTGTCGCTGACCAGGTTGATCTTGACCTTGGGGTACTTCTTCTCGAAGTCGGCCGCGACCTTCTTCAGGGTGGGCTCCCAGGCCCAGACCGTGACCGAGCCGCCCTTCTTGAGGGCCGCCTGGATGTCCGAGGCGGAGACAGCCTTGCTGCTGGAGCTGCTGTCGTCCGAACTGCCGCACGCCGTCGCCCCCAGGGAGAGGACGGAGAGGAGGGCGAGGCCGCGCAGCAGGCGGCCGGTGGTTCTGCGCATGGAGGTGCTTCCACTTCTTCGTGGGTGGGACTTCTTGAGGGTGGGTTATTCCTTGACGCTTCCGGCGGCGAGACCGGACTGCCAGTACTTCTGCAGCAGCAGGAACGCCGCGATCAGCGGCGCGATGGTGAGCAGCGAACCGGTGATCACCAGGTTGAAGATCACGTCACCGCCGATCGTCTGCGCCTGCGAGCTCCAGGCGCTCAGACCGAGGGTCAGCGGGTACCAGTTCGGATCCCTGAGCATGATCAGCGGGAGGAAGTAGTTGTTCCAGGTCGCGACCGTGGTGAACAGCAGCACGGTGACGACACCGGGGGCGAGCAGCGGCAGCGAGACCTGGAAGAAGGTGCGGATCTCACCGGCTCCGTCCATCCGGGCGGCTTCGAGGAGTTCGACGGGGATGGCCTCGGTCGCGAAGACCCACATCAGATAGAGGCCGAACGGCGAGATCAGCGAGGGGATGATCACCGCCCAGGGGGTGTCCGTCAGCCCGATCTTGCTGAACATCAGGAAGGTCGGCACCGCGAGGGCCGTGCCGGGGACGGCTACGGCGCCGATGACCACGGCGAAGATCGCGCGCTTCCCGGGGAAGTTGAACTTCGCCAGCGCGTAGCCGCCGAGGATCGCCAGGAAGGTGGCGCCGCCGGCGCCGAGCACGACGTAGAGCAGGGTGTTCAGCAGCCACCGGCCGAAGATGCCGTCGTGGTACGTGAACGTGTCATGGATGTTCGACCAGAGGGCGAAGCGGTGCGCGAACCACAGGCCGTTGGAGTCGGCGAGCCCCGACTGGGTCTTGGTGGCGCTGATGACCAGCCAGATCAGGGGCACCACGGTGTAGACCAGGATCAGACCGGTGAGCACGGTCAGCAGCACGCTGCGCTTGGGGCGACCGGGTGTGTGCTTCTTGCGGGGGGTGCGCAGCCGGGGCGCGCTCCGGGAGCCGCCGCCGGACGGTGCGGGCGCCGACGCCGAGGCGGTGGTGACGGGGGTGCTCATGGTCAGGCTCCCTTGCGCATGCCGCGAAGCTGCACGACATAGGCGATGACCATGGTGATCAGGCCCATGATGATCGCGACCGCCGCGGAGTAGTTGTGCTGCTGGCCGTTGAAGGACAGCGAGTACGTGTAGAAGTTCGGGGTGTAGTCCGTCGTGATCGCGTTGCGTGCCAGCGGTCGCAGGATGCTCGGCTCGTTGAAGAGCTGGAAGCTGCCGATGATCGAGAAGATCGTCGCGATGACCAGCGCGCCGCGGATCGCGGGGAGCTTGATGGCGGTGATGACGCGGAACTGCCCGGCACCGTCGATCTCCGCGGCCTCGTACAGCGAGGTCGGGATGACCCGCAGCGCGGAGTAGAAGATCAGCATGTTGTAGCCGACGAACTCCCAGGTCACGATGTTGCCGATCGACGCCAGCACCAGGTGCGTGGAGAGCGGGTCGGGCAACGTGACGCCGAAGGCGCTGTTGATGTCGCCCACCAGACCGAACTGGGTGCCGTACATGAAGCCCCACATCAGGGTGGCGACCACCGCGGGCACGGCGTACGGCAGGAAGATCGTGATCCGGAAGAAGTCCCGGCCGAAGAGCCGGCCGCTGTCCAGGGCGAGGGCCACGAACAGGGCGATGCCGAGCATGATCGGCACCTGGATCACCAGGAACAGCGAGACCCGCTCCAGCGAGGACCAGAACTGGTCGTCCTGGAAGGCCTGCGTGTAGTTGTCCAGGCCGACGAAGTGGTTTCCGCCGATGAGCTGGTTGCGGTACAGGCTGAGATAGACCGAGTACACGATCGGAGCCAGGAAGACGAAGGCGAAGACCACCGCGAAGGGGCCGATGAAACCCCACCCTGTCCAGGAACGGCGGTCCCGTTTGGCCGATGGCCGGACCGGGGGCCGATTCGCGGCCGCAGGGGGCTGAAGCGTCGTCATGTAGTTCCTCGCTCGTCCATCTCGGAACCGGCGTCACACGCCGTCGCGATGGTTGCGTAAACACCCAGGTCCGAGAGGGTCCCGGGCTGTTATGTTTACGTAAACATCTGATGGCGGCATGTCTACACTGCCCCAATGTCGGTGGTCAAGGGCCGTTTGGTGAAACGTGCCCCAGGCAATCGGATCGATAGGGGAAGGAGACGGGTGGACACAGCGCACGGTGCCTCGGCCGGCACCGAGGAGCCCCGTAGACGTGGCGGGAAACGGTTCGTGCAGCGCGCCCCGAGCGCGTCCATGGCCGATGTGGCACGCCTGGCCGGGGTCTCCTCGCAGACCGTTTCCCGGGTGTCCAACGGTTACGCGGGTGTGAACGAGGAGACCCGGCAACAGGTCCTCGCCGCCATGAAGGAACTGGGCTACCGGCCCAACAGCGCCGCCCGCGCGCTCAAGCGGGGTGAGTTCCGCACGATCGGTGTGATCACGTTCAACCTCTCCACCACGGGCAACATGCGCACCCTGGAGGCGATCGCCACCTCCGCCGCGCACGAGGGCTACGCCGTCACCCTGCTGCCGGTCGCCGTCCCGACCCAGGACGAGGTGCGCGGCGCCTTCTCCCGCCTCGGCGAACTCGCCGTGGACGCCGTCATCGCGATCATGGAGGTCCACCTCCTCGACGCGGCGACCATCTCGCTGCCGCCCCACGTCCAGGTCGTCGTGGCCGACTCCGACGCCGGCGACCGCTACAGCGTCGTCGACACCGACCAGAACGGCGGGGCACGGGCCGCCGTACGCCATCTCCTCGACCTCGGCCATCGCACCGTCTGGCACCTCGCCGGACCCGAGGAGTCCTTCGCAGCCCAGCGCCGCGCCGACGCCTGGCGCGCCGAGCTCACCGACGCGGGACGGCCCGTGCCCCCCGTGGTGCGCGGCGACTGGTCCGCTGAGTCCGGCTACCGCGTGGGACTGGAACTCGCCCAACAGGCCGACTGCACAGCGGTGTTCGCGGCCAACGACCAGATGGCACTCGGTCTCCTGCGGGCCCTGCACGAGCGCGGTCGGCGCATCCCCGAGGACGTCAGCGTGATCGGCTTCGACGACATCCCCGAGGCCGGCTCCTTCCTGCCGCCGCTGACCACCGTCCACCAGGACTTCGCCGAGGTCGGCCGCCTGTGCGTGCAGGGTGTCCTGCGGCGGATGCGGGACCGGGGCGACGAGCACGGCACCACCCTGGTGCCGACCGAACTCGTGGTGCGCGCGAGTACGGCGGCGCCCGCTCTCGCCGTGGACGAGTAGCGGGCGCGAGGACTTCCGGCCCGCCTCAACAGGCGGGCCGGGCAGGTGAGTTGGTCAGGCGGTCGTCTCCGGGCGGCCGGGCCGGGACCAGTGGGTGTGGAAGGTGCCGGAGCGGTCGGTACGCCCGTAGGTGTGGGCGCCGAAGAAGTCGCGCTGGCCCTGGAGCAGGGCGGCCGGCAGACGCTCGGCGCGCAGCGTGTCGTAGTGCGACAGCGCGGCGGAGAACGCCGGGACGGGGATACCTCGACGGGCCGCTGAGGCGACCACCTCGCGCCACGGGACCTGCGCGTCGCCGATCTCCCGCGCGAAGGTCTCCTCGCCCAGCAGGCTGACCAGACCCGGGTCGGCCGTGTAGGCGGCGCGGATCCGGTCGAGGAAGGAGGCGCGGATGATGCAGCCGCCGCGCCAGATCCCGGCGACCGCGGCGAGGTCGATCGACCAGTCGTACTCGGTGGCCGCGTCCTGGATCATCTTCCAGCCCTGGTCGTAGGCGATGACCTTCGAGGCGTACAGCGCCTGTTCCACCTGGGCGGTGAACCGGTCGGCCTCGGTGCGGCTGAGCGGGGGAGTGGTGCCACCGGGCAGCCCGCGGTAGGCCGCGCGCAGGTCCGCCTGGCTGGAGGAGGCGCGGGCGAAGGTGGCCTGGGCGATCGCGGTGACCGGCGAACCCAGCTCCAGCGCGGTCTGCACGGTCCAGCGCCCGGTACCCTTCTGGCCCGCCGCGTCCTTGACGACGTCGACGAACGCCCCGCCGGTCTCCGCGTCCGTGTGGGCGAGGACCTCGGCGGTGATCTCGATCAGGTAGGAGCCGAGCCGTCCCTCGTTCCAGCGGCGGAAGATGTCCGCGATCTCGGCGGGGGTGTAGCCGCCGACCTGGCGCAGCAGGTCGTAGGCCTCGGCGATGAGTTGCATGTCGGCGTACTCGATGCCGTTGTGCACCATCTTCACGAAGTGCCCGGCGCCGTCCGTGCCGATGTGCGTGGAGCAGGGCTCCCCGTCGACCTTCGCGCTGACGGACTCGAACATCGGCCCGAGCACGGCGTACGACTCCGCCGAGCCGCCGGGCATGATCGACGGCCCGTTCAGCGCGCCCTCCTCGCCGCCGGAGACCCCGGCGCCGACGAAGTGCAGGCCCTGTTCGCGCAGGGCGGCCTCGCGGCGGCGGGTGTCGGCGAAGTGCGCGTTGCCGCCGTCGATGATCATGTCGCCGGGCTCCATCAGCGCGGCGAACTCGTCGATGACGGCGTCGGTGGCCGGACCGGCCTGCACCATGATCATCAGCCGGCGGGGGCGTTCGAGGGCGGCCACGAACTCCTGTGCCGTCTCGGCCGGGACGAAGGCACCCTCGTCGCCGTACTCCTTCATCAACTCGTGGGTCCGGTGCGGCGACCGGTTGTGGACGGCGACCGTGTAGCCGTTGCGGGCGAAGTTGCGGGCCAGATTGCGGCCCATCACACCCAGGCCGGTGACGCCGATCTGCGCGGTGGCGTCGGCGGCTGGGCTGTTCGGTGCGGATGCGTTCATGGGGTGCCTGTTCTCCGAGTCGGTGACGTGGCGGGTCGGCGCGGGGCGCCCATGCCCGCTGGTACGTGCGCGATCGCGGATTGACTCGAAATTCCGCGTGATTGGGAGTGATCTTGCCGACCGCCGCACGGCGCGTCCCGCCGGATGCGAAGATCGCTCCCCTGGGAGGGAGCGGCCATGGGTGACATACGGGTACGGTGCGCGACGTTCAACGTGCTGCACGGCCAGCTGATCCGGCCGGACGGCCACCCGGCCGCCGCCCGCCCCGACGACGTCTCGGGACCCCTCGCCGAGGCCGTCGTGTCCCTGGACGTCGACGTACTGGCCCTCCAGGAGGTCGACCGCTTCCAGGAACGCTCCGGCCGCGTCGACCAGGCGGCGGTCGCCGCGGCCGCGCTGGGCGCCCTCGACTGGCGCTACGCGACCGCGCTGCACAGCCGTTTCGTGCCGGGCCGGGGCTGGGTCAACGATCCGGCCGACCCCGCACCGCGCGTCCACGGAACGGAGGCACTGGAGCCCGAAGTCCCGTCCCAGGGCGTCGCGTTGCTCTCCCGCCTGCCGGTCCGCGAGTGGCGGGCCCTACGGCTCTCTCCGGGGCCGTTGGCCGTGCCGCTGAAGGTGGCCGGGCGGACCGCTCCGGTGCTGGCCCGCGATCAGCCCAGGGCCGCCCTGGCCGCCGTACTGGAAGGACCGCGCGGTCCGTTCACCGCCGTGGCCCTCCATCTCTCCTTCGTACCGGGCTGGAACATCCGCCAGCTGCTCACCGTCCGCCGCTGGATCGCCGATCTGCCGCAACCCCAGCTGCTGCTGGGCGACTTCAACCTGATCGGCGCGCTGCCCCGGGTCGCCCTCAACACGACCGCGCGGCACGGCTGGCGGGGCCCGGCCGGGCGGGCGACCTACCCCTCGCACCGCCCGCGTGTCCAGCTCGACCACATCCTGGCGACGGGGCTCGACGTGGATGCGGTGGGGACGGCACACACACCGCGGACGGCGATCTCGGACCATCGGCCGCTGGTGGTGGAACTGTCGCTCTGAGCCGCCGGTTCAGTTCCACAGGGGATAGGTCACGACGTGCGCGAACCTGTCCGGCCTTCCGGCGGTGTACGTCAGGCTGATCCGGCCGTACTGCCGTACCCCCGGATGCCGCTTCCACGTCTGGGCGTTGTCGAGCCAGACCACGACCGGGTACGAGTGGAACTTGCCCGCCGCGCAATAGGGTTTGCAGTCGTTCACCCAGTTGACGCCCGTCGCCGTCGCGGAGTTGGCGTCCCAGTTGGTCCAACGCAGCGACGCCAGGCGGCTGTTGCCGTCGCCGCAGGCGAGCACGAAATCGGCGGGACGCACCTCGGGATGCCAGAGGCAGTCGACCAGCACGGGGACCGCGGGCTGCCGCTGGACGACCGGAGCCGCTTTCACCGTCGCCGGGGCCGCGGACGAGGTGCCCACGGCCGGAGCGAGCAGGGCGGCGGCACAGACCGTGACGAGTCCGACGATGGTGTGTTTGTACATGTCCGCTCCCGGCCGCCTGTTCGTACCCGTCGCTCCGCACCCGCACCGGCGGTGGGCCCGCCCGGCGAGACACGGTCGTCGTCGCTCTTCTCGTTCGACGCTACGACCGTGTCCTGGGTTCCACCACTCGTACAGACCAACGACGCGGGCCGCCGGGAGTGGCGGGGTGCACACGACCGGGGCCGGGAAACCCCGGCCCCGAGCGGCTCAGGCGGGCCGGACGGCGCCCCGGATGGCGGCGGAACCGGCGTAGAAGATCGACTCCTCGCGTATCGGCGTGCCGGGGCTCGGCGCGTGGATCATGAGGCCGTTGCCGGTGTAGAGACCGACGTGGTCGATGCTGTCGTAGAAGAAGATCAGGTCGCCGGCGCGGATGTCCGTGAGGGGGACGAGGGCGCCCGCGCCCGACTGTTCCTGGGCGGTGCGCGGGAGCAGGACGCCCGCTGCCTTCCAGGCGGCCTGGGTGAGGCTGGAGCAGTCGTACGCGTCCGGTCCCGCCGCACCCCACAGGCAGGGCCTGCCGATCTGTGCGCGGGCGAAGGCGAGGGCGGTGGCGGTCTTGCTCTGGGTGCCGGCGTCCGGTGCGGTGACGGCGGCAGGCGCCGGGCTCATGGCCGGGGCCGGCGGGAGTGTGACTTCCGGGGCCATGGCCGGAGGGGCGGAGGGTGCGAGCGTGGGGGCGACGGAGGGGGCCGCGGCGAAGGAGACCTCGGGGGCGGGGGCGGTCGGCTGCCACTCCTGCTGCGGCGGGCGCCAGGACGGTTCCGGTGCGGGTTGCCAGTCGGGCTGGGCCGTGGGCTGCTGGGGGATCAGAGGGATCTGCCCGGTGGACCAAGCAGGTTCCTCCGTCACCGCGGGCATCTGCCCTGTGGAATAGATCTGTTGCTCGGTCACTGCGGGCATCTGCCCGGTGGACCACATCTGTTGCTCGGTCACTGCCGGGAACTGGCCGGTGGACCAAGGCTGTTGCTGGGTCACCGCGGGCATCTGCCCTGTCGCCCAGGTCTGTTGCTCCACCACGGGCATCTGCCCGGTGGACCAAGTGGTCTCCGGGGCGGGCCAGGCCGTCTCCGGGGGCGGCCAGGTGGCGCCCGTCGGCGCGGTCTCGGTGCGCGGTGCGCCGATGGCCGGGAGCAGGTCCAGGCTCGCGGTGAGCGGGTCGAAGGCCGGTGCAGGTGCGGTCGCGAACTGCTGTGGTGCCATGACGCGCGCGGGCGGCATATCCACGGCCGGGGCGGGCGGTACCGGCGGCAGGTCGAGGACGGTCGCCGGAGGCGTCTGCGCCATCTGAGCCTGAGCCATCTGTGCGATCTGGGCGATCTGGGACATCTGCGGCACCTGAGCCTGAGGTGCCTGCGTCTGCGACATCTGCGGCATCACAGGGGACTGCTGTGTCTGCTGTGCGGCGGGAGGCAGGGCGGCGATGGGGGCTGCGGTCAACTCCGCTACGGGTGACGTGAATTGCGGGGCAGTGAGCTCCGGTGCGGCGATTGTCCCCGCGGTCAGTTCGGCCACGGCGCGGCCGGGCTGCGCTTCGAGCGCGAGGCCGGTGCCCTGGGGCTCGGGACGACGTTCGGACCGCTCGGGTCGGGACTCGGCCGGGCGGGCCGGGGTTCTGCCGGGCGGCAGGATCGCCGGTACGGTCGGGCCCAGTTGGGTGCGGGCGCGGTCGAACAGCTGCCGGGTGACGGCTTCGACGGCGGGGTCGGAAGGACGTGACGCGCCGGGGCGGGACTCGACACGCTTGCGCGGTTTCCCGGACATCGCACGCGTGGCGTTGTAGTTTCCGGTGGCCGTCTCGGCCCTGTCGTAAAGGGAGTTGATCCGCCGCTGGACTTCGTCGCGGCTGGGTCGGTCGTCCACGGTGGGGCCACTGCCTCCGGTGCGCGTGCGTCGTTCTGCCGGCATGGCAGACGTGCTCCTTCCGCTTCGCGCCTACCGGGTTAGCTGTCGGGTTCGGGCGTCGATCACGGAAGGTTTGCCCTACGGTCCGTGCCCTGAAGGGCGGTTGGACCGATTCACCCCAAGTTCGGTTGGGTCCCCGGCTCCGGCTGCCGCGAGCGGCACGCCGGACTCGGCGCAAGCCGTGCGGCCCGGCGCCGATCGCCGGAGTAGGTCGTACGGCCTGGACGTCAACTTAGCCAACGTGTGTGCCTCGTGTGAAGGTTGAAGCGCGATATGTCCGATACGTATTTGTGACCTTTACCTCGCCCTGGTGTGTCGAGGGGTCAGAGGCCCGCCGGGGCGGGTGATCCATAAGAGGTCGCTATGAATTTCTGGGACGGTTGAACACATCGGGACCGGGCTCCGTATTGGGTCGGGGGATTTCCATGCCGGAACGAGCCGGGCCGACCGATACGTGTAGGAGCAACTTCCTTGGCACGCAACACGCGCAGACGCCCCACAGGCGCACGACGCGCGACGATGGCAGCAGTCGCCCTGATGCTGGGCGGCGGAGGACTGGTGGCGGCGAACGTCTACGCGTCGGCGTCCGAAGGCGGTTGGGGCGGTGACTCCGCCCAACAAGGTTCTCCGGACGCGGCATCGCGAGGCGCGACGATCGACTGCCCGGACATCGGCACCCAGTTGACGACGGTGCCGGACGGGGCGAAGGCCGACGTCGACAAGGAACTCGCGAATCTGGACCAGCAGATAACCGAGGCCTACCAGAAACTCCGGGACTCGACGGAGTCCATACGGCAGGACGCCTCCTTCGCCGACAACGCGATCATGAATCCGTTGAAGGAGAAGCGGGCGGCGACGATCGGACGGATCGACGACGCCATCGCACGTGTCGGGGACCGCCCGGAGGGGCTCGACGCCCTCGCCGGCTGCACCCTGATCGCGCCCACGAACGAGACGGGCGACCAGGGCGGCAACGGCGACAACCAGAGTGCCAGTGCCAGCGCCAGCGCTTCCGGCCAGGGCGGTCAGGGCGGTCAGGGCCAGCAGACCACCAACGGGCCCGTCGCCTCGGACTACGCGGACATCACCTCCGTACAGCCGAACGTGAACGCTCCGCAGGAGCAGGCGGGCGCCTCCCGCGGCACGTTCGTCACCGCCTGCGGGGTGAACGAGAACGGCCTGTTCAACTCCGACAACGTGATCGTCGCCCCCGGAGTGAGCAACGGCGCCCACCACTTCCACGACTACATCGGCAACCAGTCCAACAACGCCTTCGCCAGCGACCAGGACCTCGCGAACGCCGACACGAGCTGCGAGAACCCGGGCGACAAGTCCACCTACTACTGGCCCGTGCTGCGCCTGCAGAACGGCAAGCAGGAGCGGGACGCCGACAAGCCCGGCGGCGGCACCGAGGGCAACACCGGTGAGATCGTCACGGCCAAGCAGGTCACCCTGACCTTCGAGGGCAACCCGCAGAGCAAGGTCGTCGCGATGCCGCGCCTCCTGCGCATCATCACCGGCGACGCCAAGGCCTTCGTCAACGGCCCGGCCAACGCCAACGCCTCCTGGAGCTGCACCGGGTTCGAGGACCGGCAGCTCAAGGACAAGTACCCGCTGTGCCCGGCGGGCAGCGACGTGGTGCGCACCTTCAAGTTCCAGAGCTGCTGGGACGGCCGCAACATCGACAGCGCCAACCACCGCACCCACGTGGCCTTCGAGGCCGCCGACGGCGCCTGCCCGGCGGGCTTCAAGGCCATCCCGCAGCTGGTGCAGCGGATCGTCTACGCCGTCAACGCGCCGAGCCTCCAGGACGGCGGCAAGACGAGCCCGCTGTTCGCGGTGGACTCCTTCCCCGAGCAGCAGCACAAGCCCGTCACCGACCACGGCGACTTCATCAACGTCTTCTCCGAGAGCCTGATGAACGACATGGTCACCTGCATCAACAGCGGTGAGAAGTGCGGCGCCGGCACGGACAACGACCCGGGAACGGGCGGCGGTTCGGGCTCCGGCGGCGGCACCGGCGGGGACAACGGCTCGGGTACGGCCGGTGGCTCGGGTTCGGGCGGCGGCTCCGGTTCTGACGGCGGTACGGGTCAGCCGCAGGAGTCTCCTACGGCCACAGAATCCGCCACGGCGACGCCCACCGAGACCGCGTCCGACGAGCCGGCCGGAAACGGTGGCGACGGCGGGAGCGGCGGAAACAGCGGCGACAACGCGGGCAGCGGCGACAACGGAGGGACCGGCGGCAACGACGACCAGCCCACCGCCGAGCCCGCGACCAGCGCCCCGGACACCCAGACCACCGACCCCGGAGACCTGACGACCGCCGTGTCGGTCCCCAAGGCCGACACGAAGACCGAAGGGTCCAAGTCGACCGAGGCGCAGGGAAGTTCGGGCAACAATGCCGGCGGTCAGGTCGGCAGTCCGGTGGCGACGCCGCCCGCGTCGTCCTCGGGCGGCGAGAGCTACGCCGCCGTAGGCCCGAACCAGCCGCAGGCACAGGGCGGCCTGGCGGAGACCGGTGCGAACCTGTGGCCGGCGGTGGCCGGCGCGCTGCTGCTCGTCGCCGGATTCGTCGTGCTGTATCGGGGTAAGCGCAGCACTCGCTGACGCCTCGCCCGGCTGCGACCGACAACGGCCCGGCCGCCCATACCGGGGCGGCCGGGCCGTCGTACGTTCAGCGTGTTCCGGTGGTCAGACGGCGGGTGCCGGGTATGTCGGGTACTCGACCCCGGAGACGTGCTGGACGACCCGGACGACCTGGCAGGAGTAGCCGAACTCGTTGTCGTACCAGAGGTAGAGGATGGCGTTGTCGCCGTCGACCTTGGTGGCGCCCGCGTCGATGATCGAGGCGTGGCGGGAGCCCATGAAGTCGCTCGACACGGCGTCGGGGGCGGTGGTGAAGTCGATCTGCCGTTTGAGCGGGGAGGTCAGCGAGACGTCGCGGAGGTGGTCGAGGACCTCGGCGCGGGTGGTCTCGCGGCCGAGCCGCAGGCTGAGGATCGCGATCGAGACGTCCGGCACCGGGACGCGGATCGAGCTGCCGGTGATCGGGGCCTTGAGGTCGGGCAGCGCCTTGGCCACGGCGGACGCGGCACCGGTCTCGGTGATCACCATGTTGAGCGGCGCCGAACGGCCGCGGCGGTCGGCCTTGTGGTAATTGTCCAGCAGGTTCTGGTCGTTGGTGAACGAGTGGACCGTCTCCACGTGCCCGCGCAGCACACCGTACTCGTCGGCCATCGCCTTCAGCGGCGGCACGATCGCGTTGGTGGTGCAGGACGCGCAGGACAGGATCTGCTCGTCCGGCTTGATGGTGTCGTGGTTGACGCCGTGCACGATGTTGGGGACGTCGCCCTTGCCGGGCGCGGTCAGCACGACCTTGTCGATGCCGGGCCGCAGATGCTGCGAAAGGCCTCCCCGGTCACGCCACTTGCCCGTGTTGTCGATGAGGATGGCGTCCTTGATGCCGTACGCCGTGTAGTCGACCTCGGAGGGGTCGCTCGCGTAGATGACCTTGATCTCGTTGCCGTTGGCGATGATCGTGTTGCTCGCCTCGTCGACGGTGATCGTGCCCTGGAACTGGCCGTGGATCGAGTCGCGGCGCAGCAGCGAGGCGCGCTTCACGATGTCCTGGTCCCCGCCCTGGCGTACGACGATGGCGCGCAGCCGCAGTCCGTTGCCCGAGCCGGCCTTCTCGATGAGCAGGCGGGCGACCAGGCGGCCGATGCGGCCGAAGCCGTAGAGCACGACGTCGCGGCCCTCGCGGAAAGCGATCTTGTTGCCGCCGGTGGCACCGGCGACGGCTTCGGCGGTGAACTCCTCGGCGGTCAGGCCGCGTTCGTCGGTGCGGTGGGTGGCGGCGAGCATGCCGATGTCGATCTGGGAGGGACCCAGGTCGAGCGCGGTGAGCGCCCGCAGATACGGCAGGGTCTCGGTGACGGAGAGTTCCTCGCCGTCGATCTGGCGGGCGAACCGGTGGGTCTTGAGGATGCTGACCACCGACTTGTTGACCAGGGAGCGGCTGTGCAGCAGGACGGTGACGTCCCGCTTGCGGTGCAGCTTCCCGATCATCGGGATCATCGACTCCGCGATTTCCTCGCGGTGCTTCCAGTTGGTGAACGAGTCCTCGTTGACAGGCACAGGTTTCTCTTTCGAGCTAGGCGGCGCTCATATGCTAACCCGCTGTTCATCTGCTCGTTCCGAGGGGTCCCTCCTGGGCCGCCGAACGCCGTGAGGGCCCTGCCGACGCGCGTCGGCAGGGCCCTCACGGTGGTACTGCTGTCGTTCCTACGCCTCCTGGGGCGCGCCGGTGCCCAGCAGCGCCGACGCGTTCTCCATCGGGGTGAGGACGTGCACGGGCACCGCCTCCGGCAGGCCGTGGCAGGTGAAGCCGAGCCGGGTCATGGCCCGGATGACCTCGCCGCTGTTGAAGTCGCGCGGGTCCTGCCGGGTGATGACCTGCCCCACCTGCTTGACGGGGTAGCGGCGCCGCCCGATGGTCACGGACTCACCCGTGACCAGTTCGGGCTTGATGCCCTTCATCGTCTCCAGGACTCCCAGCTTGGTGAGATCGAAGGGATACCGGGCGATGACACAACGCATGTTGCCTCACAGAGAGAAGGAGATGCCGTCCGAACAGGCCGCCGAAGAGGCCGAGTTGATCCCTAGGCCGCGGGGCCGAAGGACGAGCGTCGCTGTCCCCTGCCGCTTCCGCCGGCACCGCCGCTGCCGCCGCGTCGGGCCGTGCCGCCGCCGGTCCGGCCCTCGCCGGCCGGACGGCCACGACGGCCGCGCGACGACGAGGAGGAGGGGCTGCGGCGGGGGCGCTCGCGCTGCTCCACGACCGGGGCGGTGATGACGACCGGGACGCCGGAGGGGGCCTGGGCGCCGGTGATCCGGGTCAGCTCTTCCTCGCCCGACCGTACCGAGGTGACCTCGGCGGTCACGCCGGCCATGGTCATCAGGCGGGTGAAGTCACGGCGCTGGTCGGGGGTGACCAGCGTCACGACACTGCCGGACTCGCCCGCACGGGCCGTACGGCCGCCGCGGTGCAGATAGTCCTTGGGGTCGGTGGGCGGGTCGACGTTGACGACCAGGTCCAGGTTGTCGACGTGGATGCCGCGCGCCGCGACGTTGGTCGCCACCAGCGCCGTCACATGCCCGTCCTTGAACTGCGCGAGGGTGCGGGTGCGCTGCGGCTGGGACTTGCCGCCGTGCAGCCCGGCCGCACGGACGCCGTTGTTCAGCAGGTGCTTGACCAGCTTGTCCACCGCGTGCTTGGTGTCCAGGAACATGATGACCCGGCCGTCGCGCGCCGCGATCTCGGTGGTCGCCCGCTGCTTGTCCGTGCCGTGGACGTGCAGGACGTGGTGCTCCATCGTCGTGACCGCGCCCTGGGACGGGTCGACGGAGTGGACGACGGGGTCGGTCAGGTAGCGGCGGACCAGGAGGTCCACATTGCGGTCCAGGGTGGCCGAGAACAGCATCCGCTGGCCGCCCGTCTGCACCTGGTCCAGCAGGCCGGTGACCTGGGGCATGAAGCCCATGTCGGCCATCTGGTCGGCCTCGTCGAGGACGGTGATGGTGACGTTGTCCAGGCGGCAGTCGCCGCGGTCGATCAGGTCCTTGAGCCGTCCCGGCGTCGCGACCACGACCTCCGCGCCACCGCGCAGTGCCCCGGCCTGGCGGCCGATCGACATACCGCCGACGACGGTGGTCATCCGCACACTGACGGCGCGGGCGTACGGGGTGAGCGCGTCGGTGACCTGCTGGGCCAGCTCGCGGGTCGGGACGAGGACGAGTGCGAGCGGCTGACGCGGCTCGGCCCGGCGGCCCGCCGTACGGGCCAGCATCGCGAGGCCGAAGGCGAGGGTCTTGCCGGAGCCGGTACGGCCGCGGCCGAGAACGTCGCGCCCGGCAAGGGAGTTGGGGAGGGTGGTGGCCTGGATCGGGAACGGGACGGTGACGCCCTCGTGGCCGAGCGCGGCCAACAGCTTGGCGGGCATGTCGAGTTCGGCGAACGACTCCACGGCGGGAAGGCCGGGGGTCACCGTCTTCGGCAGCGCGAACTCGCCCTGCAGGGCGACCGGTCGGCCACCGCCGCCCTTGGAGCGGCGCGGGGCACTGGAGCGGTTGCCGGACGGGGCCGCCGAGCGGTAGCCGCCGCTCTTTCCGGATTCCGGATTTCCATTGCGCTTTCGCGAGAAACGGTCATTCGTACGTGCGCGGTTCAAAATGTGGAACCTTCCTTGATGTGGCACGTATCAAGGAATTCCCGCGGTGAATGAACGGCGCAGAGAATCGCAAGAACGAGCCGGTGGCTTCGGCGGAATATCGCCGAAAGCTTGGGAAATGCAGCGAGCTGGGGCCCGCACCCCAAGGTGCGGGCCCCAGCTGCGAAGTTAACGTCGGTGTTACGCAGGAACGATGTTCTCGGCCGTCGGGCCCTTCTGGCCCTGCGCGATGTCGAAGGTCACCTTCTGACCCTCCTGCAGCTCGCGGAAGCCCTGGGCGGCGATGTTCGAGTAGTGGGCGAAGACGTCAGCGCCGCCACCGTCCTGCTCGATGAAGCCGAAACCCTTTTCCGCGTTGAACCACTTCACTGTGCCACTGGCCATTTTGTTCTCCTTCGGGGCGGTCAGCGGAGTCCGCACTGTGCGGGCTCCGTGTCGCCGTGATGATCACCCCGCCGGAAGAAAAACCGGACACACAAAAAAATGCTCCACCGCCTCGGAGGGCGGTGCGGGCATCTGAAGGGTTTGGCAACCACAACTGCAACTGAGATCAATAGTAGCACGGCGCGATCGTGAGTGTGCGGCCGTGAATTCCGTTTCTCATGCCGCGAACACAGATATTCGATCTCCCGTCGGGCTATGCGAGGCCGTCGATCCAGTCGCGGACGGCCTTGGCGGTGGTCGGCGCGTCCTCTTCGAGCACGCTGAGATGAGTGCCGGGGGCATCCGCCGTGTGCCGCACGCCGGGCCAGGACGACCGCCACTGGGGCGGCATGTCCGCCAGTGGAGCGGAGGCCCGGACCAACAGGCTCGGCACCCGCGTGAGTTCGGGCTGCCAGCCGCGGAACATTCGCGTGTACGCGCCCAGCGACAGGAGCGTCAGATCGTCCACCAGTGTGTCGAATCCCTCGCCGGCCGCGAGTGGAATCCGGGCGGGCAGGGACAGCAGCCACGGCTCGGCCTCCCGGTCCGGAGTGATGTGGTACGAGTCGATCAGGACGAGCCCGGCCGGGGGAGCGCCGAGGCCCACCAGGTGGGTGGTGAGCGCGTGGGCGGCCGAACCGCCCATGGAATGGCCGACCACTACGTAGGGGCGATCCCCGAGCTGGTGGCGCACGGTCGCGGCGTGCGACGCGGTCAGCGTCTCCAGGTCCCGTGGCACCGCGTCCCCGTGATCGATCCCGGAGTGCCGCACCTCGAACACGTCCCGCTCGCCCTCGAAGCACGCGGCGAGGCCGGCGTACCAGGGGCGGCCCAGGTTGGAGGCGAAGCCCGGAACGCAGACCAGGGCCGGCCCCCGGGTGCCCGAGGCGAGCCGCAGCGGTGGCAGGGAGTGCCGGGCGGCCTCCTCGGGGCCGAAGGTGGCAGCGCCGATGGACGCGGTCACCAGCAGGTGCATGGCCGATACGACATCGCCGGTTTCGCACACCTGCCGGTACAGGACGGGCAGCGACTGCCCGGCTCCGCGACCGCGCCCACCGGACCGCACCGGTGCCGGGACGCTCGCAGCCGTGGGCCCGTCGGGCAGCGTGCCGCGCAGCTCGCTGTACAGGTGCCCGGCGAGCTGGTCGGTGTCCGGCCAGTCGTAGGCCACGGTGACCGCCAGCGGTGTTCCGGTCAGCAGGCTCAGCCGGTTGCAGAGCATGACCCGCATCAGGGAGTCGAGGCCCAGTTCCGCGAAGTCCCGGTCCACGGCGCCGACTTCCGTGTGTCCGAGCACGGCCGCGACCTCGATACGGACGAGTGACCGCAGGGCGGGCAATCGCTCGGCCGGGGCCAGCGCCGCGAGGCGGTCCCGCCATGATCCTGCGCTGTCGTCCGGCACTCCGCCGCCGCCCGTGCTCGCGGCGGCGGCCGAGGGGCGGCCCGTGCGCAGCAGCCCGCGCAGCGGTGGCGGGACGACCGTCCCGGCCGGGAACGCCCTCGGCGAGCGGTCCAACGGCAGTGGCGCCAGGACCGGTTCGGCGCTGCCCAGCGCGGCGTCGAAGAGCGCGAACGCCTGCTCCGGGGAGACCGCGCGCACCGGACCGTCGTGCGCTCGGCCGCTGCGGGCCGCCATGCCCTCCTCGTCCGCCCACGCGCCCCAGACCAATGACAGTGCGGGCAGGCCCAGCTGGGAGCGGTGGCGCGCGAGCGCGTCCAGGAAGGAGTTCGCCGCCGCGTAGTTGGCCTGCCCCGGATTGCCCAGCAGCCCCGCCGCCGACGAGAACAGCACGAAGCGCGCCAGCGGCAGGTCCTTCGTCGACTCGTGCAAGTGCCAGGCCGAATCGACCTTCGGCCGCAGCACCGCCGCCAGCCGCTCAGGTGTCATGGCCGCCAGCACGCCGTCGTCCAGTACCCCGGCCGCGTGCACTACGGCGGTCAGGTCGGGCCCGAACGCCTTGAGTACGGCGGCGAGTTGCTCCCGCTCGGTGATGTCGCAGGCCACCAGATCCACCTGGGCGCCCGTCTGTTGCAGATCCTCGCGCAACTCCCGTGCGCCCGGAGGCTGTTCACCGCGTCGGCTGAGGAGGACGAGCCGCCGCACACCGTGCCGGTCGACGAGGTGCCGGGCCAGCATCGCCCCCAGGGATCCCGTGCCGCCGGTGATCAGGACGGTGCCCCCGGTGAGCGAGTCCTCGACCTCGGAAGGGGGCGTGGCTGTCAGCCTGGGCACCATCAACACGCCGTCGTGTATCGCGATTTGGGGTTCGCCGGTGGCGAGCGCGATGGGCAGCTGTCGTAGGGACTCCGGGTGGCCGTCCACGTCCACGAGGGTGAGGCGACCGGGGTACTCGGACTGCGCGGTCCGCAGCAGGCCCCAGACCGTTGCGGCGGACAGGTTGGGCGACGGCGCGGCGGCGCCGCGCGTGACCACGGCCAGGCGTCCGGAACCGGCGAGGTGGGTTTGCAGCAACTGCATTGCCCGTACGGCGAGTTGGTGTGTCTCTGTGACCGGGTCCGTGTCCTGGGCGCCGGGAGCGGCCAGGGAGGCGACGATGGTCTCGGGTGTCTCCTCGGACCAGGTCGCCTCGTCGTCGGCGGAGGCGAGGAACGCGGCCAGGCCCAGGTCGTCCGTCTGTGACACCGCCACGGCGGGCACTTCGCCGGAAGCCGGCGCGTTCGTCCAGCGCAGCCGGTACAACTCGGCGGCCGAGGTAGGGCCGATCTCCGGTGCCGGCCGGGTCGTCATCGACTCCAGGCGGGCCACGGGCTTGCCGGTGGGGGTCGCGAGATCGAGGGTGATCGTGTCCGGGCCGGGCCTCGTCATCCGGACGCGCAGTGCCGTCGCGCCCGTGGCGTACAGGGTCAGACCCCGCCAGGCGAACGGCAGCCGGGCCGGGCCGGTGGGCGGTTCGGCGAGCAGACCCGGGTGCAGGGCGGCGTCCAGCAGGGCCGGGTGCAGGACATGGCGCCGGGCGTCCGTGACGGGCAATGGACCGATCTCGGCGAACAGTTCCTCGTCCCGCCGCCACAACGCGGTGACCCCCTGGAACGCCGGACCGTACGCCAACCCGGCCGCGGCCACCCGGTCGTACGCCTCGGACAGGTCCACCCGAGTGGCACCCGTCGGCGGCCACACGGTGAGCGGGACCGCGTCGGCCAGGACGCCCGGCACGGCCGGGCCGAGCCGGCCGGTCGCGTGCTGTGTCCAGGTGCCCAGCGCCCCGGACTCCTCGGGCCGTGCGTACACGTCCGCCGCGCGGCGCCCGGAGTCGTCCGGCTCGCCCAGCACGACCTGGATCTGGACGCCCTCGTCGTCGGGCAGGAACAGCGGGTTCAGCAGGGCGAGTTCTTCCAGAACGGCGAGCCCGCACAGGTCGCCCGCGTGCAGCACGAGGTCGGCGAAGGCCGCGCCCGGCACGAGGGTGTGTCCGCCCACGACGTGGTCCCGCAACCACGGCTGGTCCGCGCCGGACAACCGGCCGCCGCACAGCAGCCGTTCCGTACCCGGCACCGTGACCGCCTGCGTCACCAGCGGGTGCCCGGAACCGGCGGACGCGCCGCTGGTGGTGTCGGGGAGCCAGTAGCGCTGCCGCTGGAAGGGATAGGTCGGCAGGCCGTCCACCCGCCGGGCGCCGCTGCCCGCGTAGACCCCGCGCCAGTCCAACCCCGCGCCGTGCACGTGGAGTTGGCCGAGCGTGTTGAACAGCGTCCGTGACTCGGCGCTGTCCCGTCGGGCCGTCGCGGCGAAGAGGAGCTTCTTGCCGGCCCCGGCGGCCTGGGCCGTGAGATGGGCGTCCGGGCCGACCTCGGCGAACGCGGTCACCCGCCCGTCGTGCGCCAGCCAGTGGACGGCGTCCCCGAACCGCACGGCCTCACGGGCGTGCCGTACCCAGTAGGCGGCCGACCGCAGCTCCTCTCCGATGGCCGGAAGCCCGGTCAGGCCCGACAGCACCGGGATGTCGGGGGCGCCGTAAGCCAACTTGCCCGCGATACGGCCGAATTCGGCGAGCATCGGATCCATCAGTGGGGAGTGGAAGGCGTGGCTGACCCGTAGCCGGACGGTACGGCGGCCCCGTACGGCGAAGCGTTCCGCCAGCGCGAGGACCGGTTCCTCCGCGCCGGAGACGACGACCGCGCGCGGGCCGTTCACGGCCGCGATCGCGACGCCGTCGGGCAGCTCGGCCGTCACCTCCGCCTCGGTTGCGTCGAGCGCCACCATGGCGCCGCCCTCCGGAAGTTCCCGCATCAACCTTCCACGGGCCGCGACCAGTTCGGCGGCGTCGGCCTCGGACAGCACGCCCGCGCAGTGGGCCGCCGCCAGCTCGCCGACCGAGTGCCCGGCCAGGAAGTCCGGCCGTACACCCCAGGAACTGAGCAGTCGGAAGACGGACACCTCGTAGGTGAACAGGGCGGCCTGGGCGAAGTCCGTGCGGTCCAGGAGGGCGGCTTTGTCCGCGTCCCACAGCACCGGGCGCAGAGGGCGTTCCAGGTGGGCGTCGAAGCGGGCGCACAGAGCGTCGAAAGCGGTCGCGAACACCGGGAAGGAGTCGTACAACTCCGCGCCCATGCCGGTGCGTTGGGCGCCCTGGCCGGTGAACAGCAGGGCCAGGCGGGCTGTGGAGGCGGCGGTGTGCGGGGGAGCGGATTCCGTGAGGGCGTCGAGGGCGGTCAGTGTCGCAGCTCGGTCGTGGGTGGTGACGGCGGCTCGGTGGGGGAGTCCGGACCGGCTCGTGGCGTGGGTGAACGCCACGTCCAGCAGGGGGAGTTCGGGGTGCTCGCGGAGGAAGGTCGCGGTGCGTGCGGCCTGTGCTCGGAGGGCGGACGGGGTGGCGGCCGAGAGGAGCAACGGGGGTGTCACCTCGTTGCGCGGGGACGGTGGGGCGTCCGCTTCCGCCTCCTCCAGGATCACATGCGCGTTGGTCCCGCCGATGCCGAACGCCGAGACCGCCGCCCGCCTCGGCCGTCCGGCCTCGGGCGGCCACTCCTCGTCCCGGGTCAGCAGACGTACCGTGCCCGACGACCAGTCCACGTGCGGGGACGGCTCGTCGGAGTGCCGGGTGCGGGGGAGCCGGTCGTGGTGCATCGCCAGCACCGTCTTGATGACGCCACCGACCCCGGCCGCCGCCTGGGTGTGTCCGAGGTTGGACTTCAACGAGCCGAGCCACAGCGGGCGTTGGGCGGGACGGTCCTGGCCGTAGGTGGCAAGGAGCGCGTGTGCCTCGATCGGGTCGCCGAGCGCGGTGCCCGTGCCGTGTGCCTCCACGGTGTCGATGTCGGCCGGGGACAGCCCCGCGTCGGCCAGTGCCGCGTGGATCACCCGTTGCTGTGCGGGGCCGTTGGGCGCGGTGAGACCGTTGGACGCGCCGTCGGAGTTGACGGCCGAGCCGCGCAGCACGGCCAGTACGGGATGGCCGTTGCGGCGCGCGTCCGAGAGCCGTTCAAGCAGGACCAGGCCGACACCCTCGCCCCACGCGGTACCGTCGGCCGCCGCCGAGAAAGGCTTGCAACGGCCGTCCGGAGCCAGCCCGCGCAGTCTGCTGAACGCGATGAACGGTCCGGGCGACGACATGACCGTGACCCCGCCGGCCAGCGCGAGGGAGCACTCCCCGTCGCGCAGGGACCGTACGGCCGAATGCATGGCGACCAGCGACGACGAGCACGCGGTGTCCACGGTCACGGCGGGGCCGCGCAGCCCCAGCGTGTAGGCGATACGGCCGGAGGCCACGCTGCCGGCCGAGCCGAGGGCGAGATGCGCCTCCAACTCGTGGCCGCCGTGGTGCAGTCGGCTCGCGTAGGTGGCGTGCATGACGCCCACGAAGACGCCGGTGTCGCTGTCGCGCAGACCGGCCGGGTCCAGCCCCGCCCGCTCCAGCAGCTCCCAACTCGTCTCCAGGAGCAGCCGTTGCTGGGGGTCGGTGGCCAGGGCCTCGCGGGGTGACATGGCGAAGAAGGCCGCGTCGAAGTCGGCGGCGTCGTGCAGGAAACCGCCCCGTCGGGTGACCGACCTGCCGAGGCGGTCGGGGTCCGGGTCGTACAGGTCGGAAACGTTCCAGCCGCGGTCGGCGGGGAAGTCGGAGGTCGCGTCGGTGCCGTCGGCGACCAGTCGCCACAGGTCCTCCGGGGACTCCACTCCACCCGGATAGCGGCAGGCCATGGCGACGACGGCGATGGGCTCCCCGGGGTCGCCCGCGGAAGTGCGGGCGGGCCCCGGGCGGCTCTCGCCGTGGAGCGCGGCGCGCACCAGGTCCGTCACGGCGGTGGGCGTGGGATGGTCGAACACCAGCGTCGCGGGCAGTGCGAGGCCGGTGGCGGTGCCCAGCCGGTCGCGCAGCAGGACGGCGCCGAGCGAGGTCAACCCCTGCGCGCTGAAGGGTACGTCGGGGTCCAGCTCCGGGACGGGGACGTCGAGGGTCCGTGCCGTCACGTCGAGGACCAGGTCGAGCACGGCGTCGGACGCGGCGGCGAGCCGCTCGCGCAGCGCGGCCGAGGCGGCCGTACGTTCCGCGGCGAGGCGCTCGGGCAACTCCTCGACGAGCACGGCGCGGGCGATCTTCCCCGAAGCGGTGCGGGGAAGGGACGCGGTCGGATAGATCTCGTCCGGCACCTTGAATCCGGACAGCCGCTCCCGGCAGGCGGCGAGCGCGCGCTCCGTGTCGACCCCGTCCGGGCCGGGGACGACGAAGGCCACCGGAACCTCGCCCAGCACATCGTGGCGCCGGCCGACGACAGCGGCGTCGACGATGTCGGGGCGGGCCAGCAACACCCTTTCCACCTCAGGCGGGTTGATGTTCACACCGCCCCGGATGATGAGCTCCTTGACTCTGCCGGTGACATGGAGATGGCCGTTCGCGTCGCGTCGGCCGAGATCCCCGGTGCGGTACCAGCCGTCGGTGAACGCCGCGGCGGTCGCCTCCGGACGGTTGTGATAGCCGGCCATCAGCCCGGGACCGCGCACCCAGATCTCGCCCTCGTCCCCGTCGCCGGCCTCGGCACCGGTGGACGGATCGGTGATCCGGACGTCCAGCAGCAGCAGCGGGAAACCCCGCGCGAGGTCGTCACGCGGGCTGTCCAGCCGCTCGATCGCGATCTTCCCGCAGGTCTCCGTGGAGCCGTATCCGTCGAGCAGCGGAGCGCCCAGGACCCGTTCGGCCTCGGACCGCAACTCGGGCGAACAGGGCGCCCCTCCGCTGACACACACCCGCAGCGACGTGGGCACGGGACGTGCCGTCTCGCGCAGTGACTCCAGCAGGAGCCGGTAGGTGGCGGGCACCCCGCCCAGGACGGTGAACGGCTCTGCGGCCAGCGCCTCGGCGAGGTTCGAGCCCGGTCCGAGGACGCGTGCCGTCGCACCGACCGAGACGACCCCCAGCAGGCACACGGAGTGGCCGAGGGCGTGGAACATCGGCAACGGCCACAGCAGCAGGTCCTGTTGCTCCAGTTCGTACGCCGGTACGTAGGCCTTCGCCACCGACCACAGTGCGGAGCGCTGCGTGGAGACCACGCCCTTGCTCTGCCCGGTGGTGCCCGACGTGTAGTGGATCCAGGCCGGCTCGTCGAGCCCGAGGTCGTCACGGGCGGCCGTACCCGAATCCGTTGCGGCCAGCTCCTCGAAGTCGAGAATGCCGTCGGCCGGTTCCTCCTGTCCGACGACGATCACCCGTCGTACGGAGGCCGGTTGGGCGACCGACTGCTCCGTCACGATCGCGACGGCGCCGCTGTCGTCGAGGAAGTACGCCAACTCCTCCTCCGATGCCGCGGAGTTGAGCAGCACACCGATCGCGCCGGCACGCAGCACGCCGAGCCAGGCCTCGACCAGCTCCACCCGGTTGCCCAGATGGATCCCGACCCGGTCCCCGCGACCCACCCCGAGCCGTACCAGATGGCCTGCCAGCCGGGCGGTGCGCCGCTCCAACTCCCGGTAGGTGACGGCACGCCGGTCGTCCAGATAGGCGGTCTTCTCGCCGATCCGATCCGAGTGCTCCCGCAGAATGCCGGGCAGCGCGCGCGTCAACTCGTCGTCGGAAACGGCCATTTCCACCCCTATGTTAACGAACCCCGAGTGGCAACCGTACGACAGGCGCCCTCCGGAACCCGGGATCGGGCAGGATCAACGGCATGGCGATCTGCGACTACTACTCCGCCGAGAGCGACGAGGCCGCCCTAGGGGTCCTCGACGCACCGGGCGGACCGGATCCGTCGGTCTTCGACGGGCTGTCCCTGAAGGGCGTCGACCCGGTGGTCGTCATGGCGCGGCTCGAAGGCCTCCTCACGGACTGCGCCTACGACGAGGCACGCGCGCGTCCGCGCTCCGGACAACTGCTCTCGGACCCCGAGGCCGAAGCCGCCTTCGTCGTCAGCGTCTCCGACACACTCAGGGACGCGTTGGCCTCGGCAACGGATGACCAACTGGGCCTGGTGGCGGGGCCCTTCGCGGCCGTGGAGGAAGTGGGTCTGCCGCCCGCCGGGGCGCTGGAGCTGCTCCGGCCGCTGTCCGGGCTGGCCCGGCGGGCCGTGGCGGGGAACCGGAGGCTGTACTGCTGGTGGGCCCTCTGACACGACTCGTCGGCCCTACTCCAGTGCGTCGGGCTCTTCCTCCACCACGAGGTCGGCCAGGAGATTGAAGTTGTGCCGCGCCATGTTGGCGTTGCTGAACTGCCGGTGCGCCAGGGTCACTTCTTCCTCTGAGTCTCAGGAGGAGCGGGCTATGGCAACGTTCGTACTCGTACACGGTTCGTGGGGCGGTGGCTGGGTGTGGGACCGGTTGCGTCCCTTGCTGGAGAGCGCCGGTCACCGGGTTCTCACCCCCACCCTGACCGGCCTCGCGGAGCGTCGAGAGCTCTCCTCGCCTGGCGTCGGCCTGGGCGTCCACGCGCGAGACAGCGCCGAACTGCTCGAATCCGGGGGGTGCGGGACGCGATTCTGGTGGGGCACAGCTACGGCGGGATGGTGATCACCGGAGCCGCCGCGCTCGCCCCCGGCCGGATCGGACAGGTGGTCTACGCGGACGCCTTCGCTCCCGTGACCGGCGAGTCGGCGTTCGCGATGCTGCCCTGGCTGCGGCAGGCGTTCGCCGATCTGCCGGGGCCCGCCGAATGGCAGGTGGCACCGATCGCCCCGGGGGGGCGCTCGGCGCGGACGAGGAAGGGACGGCCTGGCTTGACGGCAGTCTGCTGCAGATCGCCCGCGTCCACGGCGTATCCATCAGTGAACTGGTGCAGGAACCCGACCAGGACGACTTCCATCTGGTGCGCGCGCACGAGGCGATGACGCGGGAGGGCCAGGACGGCCGCTACACCGTACTGAGCGGGCCGCGCGAAACGATGTCCGTCATCCGGGTCGAATTGGCGGCCGGCAAACACACCAAGACCGTGCGACATGTCGGCGAGGAATGGCTGCATGTCGTGTCGGGGGCGTTCACTCTCGACATCTCGGGTGTATCGCTGCAACTCAATGCCGGGGACTCGGTGCATTTCGACTCGTCGAAGGAGCATCGTCTCACCAGTAACGACGATGCCGACGCCACCGTACTGATCGCGTCGAGAGCGGCAACCGTGCCGATGCGACACCCCATTCCGGCGTCGCGTCGCAATGAGGCGAACACCCGCTGCGTATTGCGCGGGAACGACGGAACACCCATTCTCCCGGCAAGAGGGAAGGCCTCGCCATGTCTTCGACCATCGCGCTGAATCCCGCTGAACTCCCGCCCCTCACCGGTGTGATCTCCCACGGTTTGGCGGTCCCCGACCTCGGTCTCCTCTACACGTCCGGGCAGGTCGCGTGGGACGCCGAAGGGAAGCTCGTCGGCGGGGGCGACCTGGCCGCGCAGTTCACCAAGGCCTACGAGAACATCGACGCGGTACTGGCCGCCGGAGGTTCGAGCCGCAGCAGAATCATCAAGGAGACCCTGTGACCGACCCGTGCGGGCCGTCCGGCCTGCATTGAGCGGTGACCGAGCTGCTCCGGCGGCTGCGGCGCGCGAGTCTTTCCTTCAGTCAGCCTTGACCACCAAACCCGGTGCCGGATCCGGGAGTCGAGGGTGTGCGCACCGGCCCGCCCTGCGGCCGGAGTGACCCGTATTGCACGGATTCCGCCACAGGAAGCGTTGCTCCCGGCCTACGCTGAGTAGTCGCGTCGGTGGGGGAGGGGGCGGCGTACTTGTCCGGTGCCCTGGGCGTGCGACTGTCGGCCCGGCGTGAGGCCGTCGCGCTGGCCGTGTTCGGCGCGGGGTTCGGGACGTACGTCCTGATCGTGACCGCTCCCGGCCGGTACACCACCACGACCACGATCCCGTTCTCGGGAGCCGTCGGCGGGCTCTACCTGGTGGCCGGACTGCTGGCCCGGCTGCGACGGCCCGGCAACCGGGTCGGGCTGATGATGCTGCTGGTCGGGATCGGCTGGTTCGCGGAGGACCTGCAGATCAGCCTGGACCCGGTCGTGCACACCGTGGGCCTGCTCGTCCGTTCGGCCTCCAGCGGTTTCCTCATCCCGCTGCTGCTTATGTATCCGGACGGCCGGTCGACGTCCCGGACCGACCGCGTGCTCGCCGGTGCCGGATATCTGACGGCCTTCGTGCTGATGCCGCTGAGCGTGCCGTTCTCCACCTCGGTCGTGCCGAACCTGCTGCTGGTGCACCCGGTGGACCGGCTGCGCCAGGCGACCGACGTGGTTCAGTTCGTCATGAGCGGAGCCGTGGTCGCCGCCCTGCTGGCCCACTGGACGACCGCCACCCGCCCGGCCCGCCGCGTCCTCGCTCCGCTCTACGTCGTGGGCCTGGTCGGCGGTCTCGCCTCCGCGCTGGACGGGATGCTCGGGACCGGGCCCTCGTGGACCCACACCCCCCTCATCAACATCGCGCACGTGTCCGTGCTCCTGCTGCCGTTGGCGTTCCTGGCCGGTGTGTGGCGCGTCCGGCTGGGTCGCACCGCCGTGGCCGACCTGCTCCGCCGGATGCCGCTCGCCTCCAGGGAACAACTTCGGGACGCGCTCGCGAAAGCGCTCGGCGACACCTCCGTACAAGTGGGGTTCCCCGCCTCGGACGCGGTCGGCTACGTCGACAGTCGGGGCCGTACGCTCAAGGCGGCACCCGGACAGCAGGTCAGCCCCCTGGAACGGAACGGCCGGCGGGTCGGCGTCCTGCTGCACGACCCGGCACTGCGGGAGGACAGGTACGTGCTGGAGGCGGTCGTCTCGGCCGTGGCGCTCGAACTGGACAACCAACGGCTGGCCGCCGAGGTCCAGGCCCAGCTGGCCGAGGTACGGGCGTCCCGCGCCCGCATCGTCGAAGCGGGCGACGAGCAGCGCCGGCGGATCGAGCACGATCTGCACGACGGCGCGCAGTCCAGGTTCGTCACCGCGCTGGTGACGCTGCGGCTGGCACGCCGACGACTGGACACCCAGCGGGTGCCCGAGCCGACGGCCTCCGCCGAGCTGGCCGAACTCCTTGACCGCATCGCGGAGTTGATGGGCGAGGGCATGGACCAACTGCGCGACCTCGCCCACGGAATCCACCCGGCCGTCCTCAGCGAGACAGGGCTCGTGGCGGCCCTGGAGGCGATCGCCGCCCGGTCCCCCTGCCCGGTCAGGGTCAGTGCGACAGAGGTACCGGAACTGCCACGCCCCCTCGCGGCCACCGCGTACTTCATCGCGGCCGAGGCGGTCACCAACGCCCTGAAACACGCCCACGCCACGACCATCGACATCGACGTACGACACGAGGACGGCATCCTGCGGCTCGCGGTCACCGACGACGGCATCGGCGGTGCCGACCCGGACGGAGGCACCGGGCTGCTCGGGCTGCGGGACCGGGTGGCGGTGTTCGACGGGGAGATGACCGTCAGTAGCGCGCCGGGCCAAGGGACCGTGGTGGCGGCCACGTTGACGACCGGACGGGCCCGGTGTTCCGAGGAGGAGGACGGACGAGGATGACGGATTCGGGACGGACACCGGAGTGGACACCGCGCGGGGAGGGACCGGCGGCCGTACGGCGGACCGGCCCGCTGCGCATCGTGCTCGCCGATGACGAGCGGCTGTTCCGGTCCGCGCTGGCCGCACTGCTGGAGAGCCGGGGGCACCGGATCACCGCCCAGGTCGGCGACGCGGACTCCCTGCGCGCGGCGGTCGCCCGCACCGACCCCGACCTCGCGGTGATCGACATCAGGATGCCGCCGACGAAGCGTCTGGAGGGCCTGCGGGCCGCGGTCGACATCCGGCAGTCCCATCCCGGTGTGGGGATTCTCCTGCTGTCCCAGAGCATTCAGGTAACCCATCTCACCGAACTGACGGGTTCCGGTGTCAGAGGCGTCGGCTATCTCCTCAAGGAGCGGGTCGCCGACGAACACTTCCTCGACACGGTGCGCCGAATCGCCGAAGGGGAGTGCGAGTTCGACCAGGAGGTTCTACGGCTGCTGTTCAACGGCCCTCACCGGCAAGGACGTTTGGCCAGACTCAGCGCCCGGGAACTGGAGGTGCTGAAGCTCATGGCGCAGGGGCTGACCAACCCCGCCATCGCGAGCCACCTCGTGGTCACCGTCAAGACGGTCGAGACCCATGTCGGCAGTGTTTTCAAGCGACTTGGCCTCCCCGACGAGAGCGAGGGCGAGTACCACCGGCGTGTGCTCGCCGTCCTCACGTATCTGCAGTCCGATCGAACCGTGTGACCTCAGCCCTCGTCCGAGTCGTCCGCCGCGATGAAGCGGGAGAGCGCGGCGGCCGACAGCCGTGCCTTCGTGAGGAAGCCGGCCGCCGGGCAGTGGGCGATCCGCCCGCCGAACTCGTCGGCCTCACGCACCGAACAGAGGACCACCACCACTCCTGGCGCCAGCGCGCTCAACTCCCGGGCGGCGGCGAACACATCCTCGCCCGGGAGCCCGAGGTCCAGGAGGACGAGGTCGGGACGGTTCCCCCGGACGATCGCCGTGACGGCCGCCGACGCCGAAGCCGCCTCCGACACGGTGTACTCGCCGTCGACCTCCAACAAGGCCCGTACGGCGGCTCGGTAGCCGGGATCGTCGTCCACGATCAGCACGCTGCGGCCCATGTGCCCATGCTGGCGGACGCTCGGGGCGGTGGCATCAGGGCCAGCACCGAGAACACCGGTCAGGAGACCGGTGGTTGCCCCGAAGACCCCGGCCCGCCGCGAACTCACACTGGTGGGACAGCCCATTGCGGGGTCATCGGGGGGAACGTATGTGGGGTTGTCGGGGGAGGCTGCTCGCGCCGGCGCTGCTCGCGGCGCTGCTGGCCACGGGGTGCAAGGACCCGACAGGGGGTACGACGGTCTCCGTCAAACCCGCTTTCCTGCCGGTGACGTTCACGATCGACTCGTCGGGAAACATCAGCGTCTCCGCCGACGTGTCGATCGTGACCCCGCTGGGTGAGGTGTCGGTGTCGGGACTCCAGCGAGAGCTGGGCAACCCCAGGCCGTATCTCGTGGCGGCCATCCGTCATCTGGAGGGGAGCACGACATCCGGCGCGAACGCGGCCGTGGACCGGACCACGGGGGCGGTCCACTCCGCGTACGCGCCGGATCTCGGGTCCGCCGAGTTCGCCGAGAGCTCGCGCACGGTCTACTCCCTGTACCGGATCGAGTCCAAGGGCCGCCATGTCCGGCCCGCGTTGAACGGGCAGCCCCTCGCCCTGGCGAAGAGCGGCACGATAGTCGTCGACGCCACGGACACCCAGCCCGGCCGGGTGACCCAGCTGCGGATCGCCGACGCCCCGGAGCAGCAGCGTTCGCCGGTGCCGACGAGTACGGCGTCCTCCTGCGCGGGAACCGACGCCATCGGGATCACCCTGCCCGAGGTGTCCGCGGGGGCCGATGTCACCGGCACCGTCACGGAGTTGGCGGCCGACTGTCTTCAGGTCCAGTACGCGGCGGAACCTGCGGACGGGGTGGCGGAGGGCACGGTCGCGCGGGTCGTGATCCCGGTCGACGGCGCGGCCGGCACGGTGCAGTTGCCTCGCGTCGACGAGGGTGCGCCGGGGCCGGGGGACCGGGTGACGGCGAGCCGTCGAACGCCGGCCACGGTGTATGTCGCGGCGTCGGCGCCCTCGCCCTCGGCCTCGCCTTCGCCGAGCGGTAGCGGCGAGACTTCGGGTCAGCCGTCGGTGGGGCCCTCGGTGCCCGGCACCACATCGGTGGAAGGCGCCGCGTACGCGCCCGTCCGCACGAGCCCGGGCACGGCCGGTGAACGGACCAGTCACGTCGAGGCGGGCGGCAACTACTTGGCACTGTGCGTGACGCACGGAGAGACGGTGCAGGCCCACGGCTACACCAGTGACCTGTGGGTCGAGTTGGCCCTCAGCGCCGGTGGCACCGGCTGGGTCACGGCCACCGCGCTCACCGGAGGTCCTGACGGACTCTCGCTCCCGGAGTGCGCCGACACCGGGAGCGGGTCCGGCACTCCGTCGCCGACGGCCTCGGATGCCGTACCGACCGGCTGACGACTGCGAAGTCCGGGGAACTCGGCGTCGCCGTACGGGAGTCGAGCGAGGGCCTGTCCGCCGGATGTCGGTCCGGCGGACAGGCCCTCGGTGTCGTGACTAACCGCGTCGGCCGGCCGGATCGTGGGCGACCGAGTCCTGATCCCCACTGCCGGAGATCTCGGAACCGGTGCCCGGAGCAGGCGTCGCCTCCCGGGCGCGGTCGGCGTGGCCGGGCCACCAGGCCGCGTGGCCGATGAGAGCCGTGAGGCTGGGCGTGAAGAACATCGCCATCACGAACGCGGCGACGGCGATCCCGAAGGAGACGGCGAAACCCATCTCCGTGAGCAGCGCGTTGCCCGCCAGCATCATCGTCGCGAAGGTCGCCGCGAGGATGAAACCGGCCGCCGCGACGGTCGGCCCCGCGTGCCGCAGCGCCATACCCGCCGCCTCACGCGGATCGCGACCCTCGCGGGCCTCCTCGCGCAGCCGGGCGATCATCAGGATGTTGTAGTCCGTACCGATGGCGACCACGAAGAGATACATGATCACCGGGAGCATGAACATCAGCCCAGGGTGCCCCTGCGCGTCCTGGAAGATCCAGACGGTGGCGCCCAGTGTGGCGCCGAAGCCGAGACCCACCGACGCCATGAGGTAGAGCGGCGCGACGACACTGCGCAGCACCAGTCCCAGGATCAGCATGATCAGCAGGGCGGCGACGGGGAAGACGGTCCGGTAGTCGTGGTTGACCGCGGCGTTGATGTCCTTGTAGATCGAGGACATTCCGCCGACCAGGGCCTCCGTACCGTCGGGAGCGGCGGAGTGCGCGACCTCGCGCACCCGGCCCACGGTGTCGATCGCCTTCTCCGTCGAGGCCTCGTACTTCAGCGTCACGGTGAAGTCCGCCGTGGTCCCGCCCTTGTTGACCTGGCTCATCCGGGCGCTCGCGACACCGTCCACGGCCCCGAGCTTCTCGGCGTAGGAGGCGAAGGTGCTGCGGTCGAGCGCCCGGCCGTCGGCGCTGGAGAGATAGACGTCGGTGGGCGCGGCGGCACCCGCCGAGTACGCCTTCTGCATCTCGTCCTGGACGACCATCGACTCCTTGGTCTTCGGCATGGAACCCGAGGCCAGGTCGAAGGTGGCCTTGTAACCGAGGGTGCCGAGCGACAGGGCGACGAGTACGAGGCCGGAGAGCGCGGCGGTCAGCGCGGGACGGCTGCGCACACCGCGGCCGAGCGCGGCGAACCGGGCGTTCTCCGGCTCCCGCTGCCACGACTTGGAAGGCCAGAAGACCTTCGGCCCGATCAGCGAGACCACGGCCGGGATCAGGGTCAGGCCCGCGACCAGGGTGACGCTGACCGCGATCGCCAGCGCCGGACCCATCTGCTTGAGGAAACCCAGCGTGGACAGCACCAGCGCGAGGAACGCGATGATGACCGCGCCGGCCGCCGACGCGATGGCCTCACCGACCCGGGCGACCGCGTTGATCATCGCCTGCTTCGGTTCGTCACCTGCCCGCAGCCGTTCCCGGTAACGGAACATCAGGAACAGGAAGTAGTCCGTGCCCACACCGAACAGCACGACGATCAGGATCGACGAGACGGAACTGTTGGCCTGCAGACCGAACAGCTTGGTGGCGTAGGCGATCAGCCCGTTGGCGATGGCCGCCACCACACCGATCAGCAGCAGGGGCAGGAAAGCGAGGATCGGCGCCCGGAAGATGATCAGGAGCGTCACCAGGATGATGACGAAGGTCCCGATGCCGATCAGCGCCTCGCCGCGCTTGGAGGAGTCCTGCTGATCGAGGGCCTGCGCGGCGGAACCGCCGAGCCTCACCTCCAGGTCTGTGCCCTTGACCAGTTGTTTGACGTCGTCGCGCAGCACCTTGGCGGCGTCCGCCTGGACGGGCTGGCCGGCGTTCTTGCTGTCCATCTGGACCAGGGACATGGTGTACCGGCCGTCTTTGGACGGCTGGCCGGGGACCACCTTCTGTACCTGGTCTATGTGCTTCGCGCCCAGTTCGGTGGTGATGCGGGCGACGTCCTTCTTGTCGGCGGCGGTCAGTGTGCCGCCGTCGGTGCGCTGGTACAGCGCGATGGCGGACGGGGTGAAGGCGCTGGGGAACGCCTTCACCTGCAGATCCGCGGCTTTGATCGATTCGTAGCTCTTGGGCAGGAAGCTGCTCTCGTCACTGTTGGAGGGCAGGCCCGGAGCGGTGGCGACAATCGCCACCGCCGCGATCAGCCACGCGACGATCGTCCAGACGGGATGTCGGACGACCGTATTGCCAATACGTCGGAACATGCGGGAGGTCCTCCTGATGCAGGAAGATCACCGCAGCCCGGGGAGCGGACCCCGGCATCGGCGACCCCGACCGGCCCTCACCCGTTGGCCGGTCGAATGGTTGTCTGTCTTTTTGCCATATCGGTCAGGCGTGAAGATTCATAACACACGCATGGTTGGCGACGCGGGTGAGTTTTCGGGCGGAGCCGGGGTGCGGGACCGACGCCGTGGTGTCCTAGGCTCCGAACGCGAGCTTCGAGACGTCGTCCCACTTCCGCCGTTCGTCCAGCCGTGCCTCGTACTCCTTGGTGACCATGTCCAGGGGTCCCTCCCCGAAGAAGATCCGCAGGGGCGGCTGCTCCGCGTCGACCACGGTGAGGATCGCCGCCCGCGTCGCACTCGGATCGCCGCGCCGTGCGGAGATCCGTGTCATGGCGGCACGGAAGTCGTCGTAGGCGGGCAGGTGTCGGGCCTGTACCGCGGAGGGCCCGGCCCATCCGGTCGCGTACCCGGCGGGTTCGACCAGGGTGACCTTGATGCCGAAGTCCCTCACCTCGGCGGCGAGGCTCGCGGTGAAGCCCTCCAGGACGAACTTGGAGGCGTGGTAGAGGCCGAGGCCGGGCAGTGAGACGACGCCGCCGATGGAGGACACCTGGATGATGTGGCCGGATCCGCGGGCGCGCAGGTGTGGCAGTACCGCCTGGGTGACCCAGAGCGCACCGAACAGAATGACGTCGATCTGCTCGCGGGCCTGCTGCTCGGTCCCCTCCTCGGTCATCCCGAACAGGCCGTAGCCCGCGTTGTTGATGACGACGTCGAGTTTCAGGGGCAGTACCGCGTCGCCGTACTTCGCAACCAGGTCGTCGAACGCGGATTCCGAGCGACTGGTCACGGCGACCTGGTCGCCGCGTTCGAGCGCGGCTTCCGCCCGCTCCAGGCCGAACCCCTTCGAGGCTCCGGTGATGAACCGCGTCTTCGGCATGTACTGGGCGGAGGACGGACGGATCGTCACCTTCGGTCGGGTCAAGGCGGCCGGCATCGAGGCGCTGCGGAAGCACTTCGAGGTCTTTCCCGAGCTGTACGAGAAGGTGGAGGCCCGTGAGCCGTTCTACACGTATCTGGAAGTGGGGGACAGGGTCGTCATCGAGCACGACATCCTGATCCGTACGCGAGACGGCGACCACGCCGTCATCGCCTGGGAGGTCGGTCCTTCGAGTGGGCGACGAGCTCATGGTCGTCGTCACCCAAGTCGATCTTGCACGACGCGGGTTGGCGCTCTCCCCGGCGCACCGGCAGTGAACTTCCGCACCCGGCCGCGCTGTTCGCCATGAGTCGGGTGCCGGGATCCGCCCCCGCGTCGCCCTTTCGCGGAGACGGATCAGGCAGCCGCCTCAGGACTTGACCGGACGCCCCCGACCCCACGCCCAGGCGAGGCGGTCCGCGCCGGACTGGTTGGTCGTGGCCAGCCAGGGGCGGGCCGCGTCGCCGATGAGCTTCTGGATCGAGTACGTGTCGTCCGTGCGCAGGCCGGGCCAGTAGACGGATCCCATGCCGAGCTTGCGGAAGGTGTCGGTGTCGGCCTGGATGAAGTTGACCGAATTGTCGTCGGGAGTGGGCACGTTGTAGTTCAGGCCCGTGGTCATCGGGGCGCCGAACTCGTCGGCCACCGTGCGGTTCGCACAGTCCCCGAGGCGTACCTTGAGGTCGCTCACCCACTGGTCGTAGGTGGCGTAGTCCTTCCAGAAGCCGTAGTGGTGCAGAGAGAGGTACGTGCCCTTCAGGCGCGGGTCGGCGCAGACCGTGGTGACGTGGTCGTTGTAGCCGGCGCCGCTGACGAACACCCGGTTGCGCGGCACACGGGAGTAGGTGTCGAGCCACTTGGCGGCGAGGTCGGCCCACTCGGCGTCGGTGTAGCCGTGCGGCTCGTTCATCGGCTCGAAGTAGACGCGCTGGTTGTGCTGGTAGGCCTTCACCACGGTGTCCCACATGGGCCAGTACGTGGCGGGGTCGTCGATGAAGCCGTCCTTGTTGGCGCCCGTCCCCTCCCAGTAGGAGACGATGACCTTGAAGCCCTGCGCCGTCGCCGCGTCGATGACACCGCGGTACGACTTCCAGTAACTGCCGTTCACCGTGTACGGGTTGATGGGCAGCCGCACCGTGTTGGCGCCGAGGTTGGCGCGGAAGGCCGCGATGACACGGGTCGCCTTGGTGTACGTCTGGGCGTAGGTGTCGGTGAGCGACAGGCCGGACAGGACGACCGGGTCGTCGGCGTAATTGTCGCGCGGGTCGGCCCAGTTGACGCCCTTGAACTGGGAGGTGTTCGTGCTGGGCGCGGCGGAGGCGGGGCTGCCGGCCAGCGTGGTGCCGGTGACCGCGGCGATGGCGACGGCCACGAAGGTGGCCCGCAGACGGGTTCTGGCGGAGTTGGTGCGCATCGACTTGCCCTTTCAGGAATGGCGGCTCGGCGCATGGCGGGGCCAGCGCGCGGCTGAGCGGCCGTTGGAACAGGTACCGGGCGGGACGGGATGTCGGCTCGCCGTCTCCGGACCCGGTGGGCTCGGCGGGAGGGAATGGAGGGAGGGAATGGAGGGGATGTTTACGCAAACATGGCGGCGCCGGAATCGTGGCATCCGGCACCGCCATCGTCAAGGTTTCCCGCACGTAACGTCGTTGGCGTCCTACGACGGCGCTACGGCTTGATGCCCACCCCGGTCCACAGGCTGACCTCGGCGTCCGTGGGCGGCTCCGCCGTTACGGTGTCCTCGTCGGCGGCGTCGGGGCGCCAGCGGTGGCCGACCGCGATGCCGGGGTCCAGCAGGTCGAGTCCGGTGAAGAAGCGGGAGACGTCCTTCTGGGAGCGGAACTGCACGGGTGTCCCGGCGTTGGTGTAGATCGACGTCACCTTCTCCCAGGTGGCGGGGTCGAAGTCGGGCGTGCAGTGGCTGATGGCCAGGGCGCTGCCCGAGGGGAGAACCGACAGCAGGCGCTCCACGAGCCCGTACGGGTCCTGGGAGTCGGTGACGAAGTGCAGGAGGGCGTTGAGGGACAGCGCGACCGGCTGGCCCAGGTCCAGTACCTCGGCCAGTTCCGGGGCGTTGAGCAGCGTCTCGGGGGCGTTGACGTCAGCCTGCACATAGGTGGTGCGGCCCTGCCGGGTGCTGCGCATCAGCCGCTCGGCGTACTTGAGGACCAGCGGGTCGTTGTCGGCATAGACCACCCGGGCCTCGGGGACCACGGACTGGGCGACCTGGTGCAGGTTCGGTTCGGTCGGGATGCCGGTGCCGATGTCGAGCCACTGCCGGATGCCGTGCTCCCGGGCCAGGACACGGGTGGCCCGGTGCATGAACGCACGGTTCTCACGGGCGCAGACGAAGATGGCCGGGTAGGCCGCCGCGACCGTCTCGGCGGCCTGCTTGTCGACCTCGAAGTGGTCCTTGCCGCCCAGGTAGTAGTCGTACATGCGGGCGGAGTGCGGCCTGCTGGTGTCGATGTCCCGCGCGGCGTGGGGGTTGGTCATGCTGTCCCTCTCAAGTGGTGTGCATCGGCGTCTCGGGCAGGTCGCAGCCGGGCCGGCTCCAGTTCCTCACGCCCGTGGTTCTGGTTCAGCCGGCCATCAGATGGTCGGCCAGGCCGCGCTTGACCCCGGCGACGAACGCGGCCATCTCCTGCGGCGTGTAGATCAGCGCGGGGCCTGCGGGATCGGTCGACTGGCGCAACGCGACGCGGCCGTCGGCGAGTTGCTTGGTCTCCACGCACTGACCGCCGTTGGGACCGCTCCAGGGGCATTCCCAGCCCTGCTCGCCGAGGTTCGACGCGGGCATCCCGTTGTAGACCGTGTTGTCGGTGGTGGTCATGAGTACTCCTTGCGCATGCGGTTCAAGAGCGCCTTGCTGTCCGCGGACGAGGTCAGCAGCGACATCCTGTTGTGCGCCTCCAGATGGGCCGCGACGTCGGATCGCTGGTCCAGATACATGGAGGCGGAGAGGATCTCGCTGTAGACGATGTCGGGCAGCTCCGGTTCCTCGAACCGGAAATAGGTGAAGGGTGCGCACGCCCCCACGTGGGCACCCGCCGAGAACGGGACGATGTCGACACTGACGTGGTCCAGTTCCGAGACCTCGAGGAGCCGGTCTATCTGGTCCCGCATGACCGCGGGACCGCCCACCACCCGGTGGAGCACGGCTTCTTCCAGCACCGCCCACAGTGTGGGCGAGTCCGGCCTCTCCAGCAGACTCTGGCGGCGCAGACGTAACTGCACCCGCCGTTCAAGGTCTTCGTCGTTGTCGTTCGGGAAGCCGCCGCTCAGTACGGCACGCGCGTAGTCGTACGTCTGGAGGAGTCCCGTGACGTAGTGGGGTTCATAGGTGCGCAGGGTCTTGGCGCCGGTCTCCAGGCTCACGTAGGCGGTGAACCAGCCGGGCAGCACATCCCGGAAGTCGTGCCACCAGCCGGGCCGGTTGGCGCGCTCGGCGAGGGTGACGAACTCCTCTATCTCCTGCTGCTCGGCGCCGTAGGTCTCCAGCAGCTTCTCGACGTAGAGCGGCTTGAGGCCGACCTCGGCCTTCTCCAGGCGGCGGATGGTCAGGGATGTCACCCGCAGGGCCCTGGCGGCGTCCTCCAGGGACACGCCGGCTTCCTGCCGCCGGTCCTGCAGCCGTCGGCCGAGGATCATGCGCAGGACCGTGGGTGCACCGGCGCCCGAACGAGCTTCGCTCACGCCCAACCTCCTGAGGGACTGTCACCGGCGCCAGTCTGACAGCGACTTGCTGATGCCGCCAGACAGAAATCGGCGTTCTGTAATTATCAGGGAGCCGGTTGCAGCTTGAACTGACCTATGGGCATAGTTACTTGTGTCAGTGATCTAGGCCCCCCGCCGGAACACCCCAACTCCGGCACGCCTGTTGCCGACGACTCGCGTCTCCCGCCTGCGCACGCCCCCGATGGAAGGCGAACCACCGTGTCCCCCCACACGACTCCCTCCCCGCAGCTCTTAGACGTCGCCAGCCCCGACTTGGCGCACTGGCTGGAACTTCCCGCGCACCGCTCCGGCGTCCGGGTCGCCCGCCACGTCATGGGCGCGCAACTGGCCAAGTGGGGCCTGCCCGAGAGCGTGTGCGACGACGCGGTGCTCCTTGTCTCGGAGTTGGCCACCAACGGTGTGTGTCACACCCCCAGCGCGCGGCTTCTGTGCGGGGTCGGGATCGTCGACGACCACTGTCTGCGCATCGAGGTGCACGACCACGACTACACCGGCGGCGGGCTCTCCCGCTGCGAGCCCTGTGTCGACGACGAGAGCGGGCGCGGCCTGTTCATCGTGCAGGCGCTCGCGGACACCTGGGGGGTCGACCGCTCGGCGCTCACCGGCGGCAAGGCCGTGTGGGCCATGCTGCCGACCGGACGCTGATCCAGGACGATGCAGGGGGCGAGGGCGCCCGCGGCCTGTTCAGGTGGTCGCGGGCGTCAACTCGGCCAGCAGCAGCGTGCGGTCGTCGGCTCCGGGCGCCGCGCCGGGGGAGCGGAGCAGCCGCTCGCACAGCGCGGGGAACGCGTCCGTGCCGCCGGAGGGCGCGGGTTCAGTGGCGGCCGTGTCGAGGGCCGCAGCCAGCCGGGCGATCTCCTGGTCGATGTCCGCGTGCCGGGACTCCACCAGCCCGTCGCTGTAGAGCAGGAGCAGGGACGGCTCGGAGACGGTCAGCACCGTGGTCTCGTAGTTGCCGGTGCCGAGTCCCAGCGGCAGTCCCGCACTGGCGAGGATCACTGGTGCGGTCGGCCCTTCGGGTGCGCGCAGCAGTGGGGGAGGGTGCCCGGCGCCGACCAGGGTGCAGGTGTGCGAGGCGGCGTCCCACTCGGCGTAGATGCAGGTGGCGAAGGACGCGCCCGGGGTGTCGTAGGCCAACTCGTCGAGGCGGCGCAAGAGTTCGGCCGGTTCCATGTCGAGCCGGGCCAACGTGCGTACGGCGGTGCGCAGTTGGATCATGGCGACGGCGGAGTCGGGGCCGTGGCCCATCGCGTCGCCGACGACCAGGCCGACCCGGCCGCCGGGGCGGGGCAGCACGTCGAACCAGTCGCCGCCGATGATGTTGGCCTGGCCGGCGGGGAGATAGCCGTGGGCGATACGGCAGCCGGGGAACTGCCGGGCCGGGTCCGGGAGGAGGCTGTTGCGGATGGCGAGCGCGGTGCGTCGCTCGCGTTCGTAGCGGCGCGCGTTGTCCAGGGCCACACAGGCGCGGGCCGCCAGTGACTCCACGGCCACGGCCTCGCCGGGCAGGAACGGTTCGCGCTCCGGACCGCGGGTGCAGGCGACGAAACCGATGACGGAGCCGCGCAGTTGGAGCGGCACCACGAGGAAGGACGTCGTCTTCAGCAGGTCGTCTATGCGCTGCGCGTCCCCGCCCGCGGAGGCCAGCAGCCGCTGCGAGGTGTGCGCGTCCACCCCGTCGAGCACCTGGGTGTGCCCGGTGGCGAGGGCGCGCGCGTACGGCGTCTCGCGCGGGAAGACGATCACCTCACCGACCGGCAGCACACCGTCCCAGGACTCCTGCGCCTCCGTGCCCACCCGCACCGCGAGCCTGCGCGCCTCGATCTGGGCCGGATCGACGGAGGGCGTCGCGTTCTCCTCCCGCACCCACCGCTCCAGCAGATACACCGAGGCCGCGTCGCAGAACCCCGGTGTGAGCGCGTGCACGACATGGGTGCCGGTCAGCCGCAGATCGAGCTCGGAGCCGATCATGTCCGCCGCGGGGGCGAAGACCTGCCTGCGGCGTGGGGGCCCGGCAGGGAGTGCGTCACCGTGGTGACTTCGCGGTTCGTTCCGCAGGGTCGTGCCTTTCCGGGTGGGGACCGGCCGCGTGGCGTGGGGCATGCGGTCTGCCGTGCGTTCGACGGCAATCATATGATGACTCGTCAAGGATCTTCGGGCGAAGAGGAGTTGCAGTGCCGGACAGCGCAGGTCTGCCGCAGGGGATCGATCCGGACAAGGCGAGCGTCGCCCGAATGTACGACGCGATGCTGGGCGGTGAACACAATTTCGCCATAGACCGCGAGGCGTTGGCGGCGTTCACCGCGATCGACCCCCAGGTCCGCACCCTGGCCCGGGCCAACCGCGACTTCCTCGGCCGGGCCGTGCGCTTCCTGGTCGCCTCCGGGGTACGGCAGTTCATCGACCTCGGCTCGGGCATCCCCACCCAGGGCAACGTCCACGAGGTCGCGCAGGCCGTCAGCCCCGGTGCCCGTGTGGTCTACGTCGACAACGACCCGGTGGCCGTCGCGCACAGCACCTCGCTCCTCGCCGACAACCCGGACGCGGACATCGTCGACGGCGACATCAGGCGGCCGGCCGAGGTCCTGTCCGCCCCGCAGGTAAGGAAGTTGATCGACTTCGAGCAGCCGGTCGCCGTCCTGATGATCACGATCCTGCACTTCATCACGCCCGCGGAGGAACCGGCAGGCATCGTCGCCGCGTTCCGCGACGCGCTGCCCGACGGCAGCTGGCTGGCGCTGAGCCACGCGACGAACCAGGACCGCCCGGACACCGCCGCGGCCGTCGGCCGGTTGTACCGCTCCAAGGCCACCTCGCCCGTCACCGCTCGCTCCCACGACGAGATCCTCGGCCTGTTCGACGGCTTCGACCTCGTCGAACCCGGTCTGACCTATGTCCCCCTGTGGCGCCCGGACGACGGGGACGAGATCCCGGAGAACCCGTCGGAGTACTGGGTCTACGCGGGCGTCGGCCGCAAGGGCGCGTGAGCGGTCGGGCCGGGCTGCGCACCGAAAGACAGGCGCCCGCCCCGGATTTGACCGAACGAGGGGGAGTGAGACGGGCGAACCGGGGCAGGGGCCTTTTGACGGAAGTTCGTTCGAACGAATGGGGTGGGCGTTATGGGAGCCGTGACGGCAGCGAAGGCAGCGGCCACGGCAGGGCTGCGGGTGGCGGCCGACGAGTCGCTCCCGTTGATCGCGGAGCCGTCGAAGGTGAGCCCGAAGGACGCGCGTGAGCTGTCGCGCCAGTTCTTCGACCGGCTGACCTCGCTGGAGGAGGGCACCCACGAGTTCCAGTACGTGCGCAACACCCTGATCGAGATGAACCTCTCCCTCGTGCGCTACGCGGCGGCGCGCTTCCGCAGCCGCAGCAACAACGAGATGGAGGACATCGTCCAGGTCGGCACGATCGGACTCATCAAGGCGATCGACCGCTTCGAACTCACCCGCCAGGTCGAGTTCACCTCCTTCGCCGTCCCCTACATCGTCGGTGAGATCAAGCGCTTCTTCCGCGACACCAGCTGGGCCGTCCATGTGCCGCGTCGGCTGCAGGAGGCCCGCGTCGAACTCGCCAAGGCGACCGAGGAACTCCGCTCCCGCCTCGGCCGTACGCCCACCACCCGGGAACTGTCCGAGCTGATGTGCCTGACCGAGGAAGAGGTCATCGAGGCCCGCAAGGCGTCCAACGGCTACACCTCCTCCTCGCTCGACGCCGCGCTCAGCTCCGACGCCGGCGCCGAGGGCGAGACCGTGCTCGCCGACGTCATCGGCGCGGACGACCCGGGTCTCGAACTGGTCGACGACCTCAGCTCCTTGGCCCCCCTGATTGCCCAACTCGACGAGCGGGAGCGGAAGATCATCCACATGCGCTACGTCGAGGAGCGCACCCAGGCCGAGATCGGCGAGGAACTCGGCGTCTCCCAGATGCACGTCTCCCGCCTCATCAGCCGCATGCTCCGGCGGCTGCGCGCGGGGCTGCTCGATCCCGCGGTCGCCTGACGGGCCATCCTGCCCGACAATCCGGCCTGTTGGGTGAAATCGCCCTCGCCGGATCTCCGTTCCGCGGGACTCTCGTACTGTGACCGGTCCGGCACCCAGGGTGCCGGACCGGCCGTGACAGGGTTGCCGGAAGGGGGAGTTGTGGCGTGGCGGAGTGAGGAGTTCGGGGAGTCCCACGAGGGCATCGTGGGGGCGACCCTCGCCGACGGCAGTGAGCCCAAACCCGTGTATCTGGACGTGGGCAGTGGCACCAACGGATTCCAGACGCGTGAGTGGTGGGCGTACAACGGCTGGCTCGGCAGGCCCAAGGCGGCGGCCTGGCGAGCCTCCTGCGCGTGCGGTTGGCGCGGCGAGAGCCATCCCATCGACTGGGACCAGGTGGAGGACCACGACCTGGACGACCTGGACACGTCCGACGCATATGAGGACTGGTGGGAGCACATCAGCGCGGTCGAACGCCGTACGGTCCCGCTGCCGGAGGAACTCTCCGATCTGATGGAGCAGGTGGAGGAGCGGCTCGACGCACTCGCGGAGACGGCGCCGGTGGCCGCGCTGAAGGCGGTGGCCATGCTGGAACGCATGGCCGGCCGGGTCGGCCGGGAGGCCGCGTACGGGGTGCGGGCCGACGACGTGTCGGGCGAGGCGCTCGGCACGGCACTGGGACTCAGCGTGAACAGGGCGCGTTCCCGGCTCGACCGTTACCTTCGGTCCTACTGAGTACCTCGGCCCTACTGGGCGGACGGTCGGGGCGCCGGACGGCCGCCGCCGGGCCGTGCCAGACTGGACGTACCACTGGTCCCCGCTCCGCCGTTCCCGCACTTCACCGAGGTTGTCCGTGACCAAGCCCCCGGCCCGAGTCCCCCAGCGAAGCAACGCGCGCTCCAACCGGGAACGCATCCTGGCCACGGCCCGCCGGGAACTCGGCCGGAATCCCGACATCACCCTGGAGGAACTCGCCCGCGCCTCCGGTGTGGTCCGGCGCACCCTGTTCGGGCACTTCCCCGGCCGGGAGGCGCTGTTGGAGGCGCTGGCGGCGGAGGCCGCGGAGGCGTTGAAGGCCGCGCTGCCCGCCGACCCGGAACCGGCGGAGCCCGAGTCGGCCGACCGGGCGTTCGTGCGCTTCGTCCTGTCGATGTGGACCGTGGGCGACCGCTACCGGCTCCTGCTGGCCCTGGCCCGCCGTGACCTGGGCGTCGAGCGGGTGGCCGAGGTCCTGGCACCGGCCCGCCGCGCCGCCACCACCATCCTGGACCGCGGCCAGCGCGACGGCGTCTTCCACACCCAGCTGCCTCCCGCCGTACTGAGCGCCGGACTTGAGGCGCTGACGATCGCGCTGCTCGAAGAGCTCAACACCGGCGAGCTGGAGGACGACGGCACGCACGCGGCCGTCGCCGCGCTGATCGCGACCGGTGTCCCGGAGAAGCAGGCGCGTGACGTGGTGGACGAGATCGCGGGCGCGGATCGCCCGGCCACGGCCGACTGAGCGCTCGAACACCCTCCTCGTACGGCGAGTCGACTCATGCCGAACCGCTGCCCGCGCTGCCGTCGGACCGGAAGGTGACCGACTCGCCCGACAGCCGGGCGCTGAGCCCGTTCTCCGTCGCGGTGACGGACCGCAGCCGCAGTCCCTCGGGGATGTTCCGCAGCTGTATCGGCCGCTCGAAGACCCTGGTGAGCGCCGCTCGCCCCACTTCGGGCAGCAGGCCGCCGGTGACCTGGAAGTCCTTGAAGGCGATGCGGTTTCCGGACAGTACGGAGACGGTCGCCGCCACGGTGACGGCGGTGCCGGGAGCGAGCAGGACCTGTGCGTGTACCTGGTCGGGACCGGTGCCCCGCGTGATCTCCAGTCCGAGGGCGTCGGACACGTCCCGGTAGGACAGCAGGGCGGTCGCCTGCGCCGAGCGGGCCAGCGCCTCCTTGTCGTCGTCCGACTTCCTCAACCCGGCGAGATGGAGCGAGAGTTGGCTCACCGGCAGCGGGCCGGTGGTGTCGCTCGCCGGTATGTCGTGAGCGGTGATGTCCACGTGCCGCAGGGTGCCGGCGGCCGGCTGGGTCGGTACGGGGAAGCCCCGGACATGGACCTCCGGCACCGAGGGCGTGTGCATGCCCTCCTGGAACGCCCTGGCGGTACGGGACTCGACCCGTGCCGTCGCGAAGCGGTCGACGGCGACGGGCACGACGAGCAGCGCGACCAGCGCGCCGACCGCGACGACGACCGGACGCCGACTCCCGCGGGGCGGTCGCGTGTCGTCGGGCTCGTACGCGCCGTACGTGAAGTCGGCGTATTCGTACGGGTGTTGGTCCATGAGATCTCCTTCAGTCGGACGGTCGCAGATGGTGAACCGCGGCGGCGGCGCAGTCGCGTCCGACGCCCGCGGTGATGAGGGCGGCGATGGCGGCGGCCGTGCCGTCGTCGTTCCAGAGGCCGGAGTTGACGCATTCCAGCAGCGCCAGCATCTGTGCCTCCAGGGCTCGGTTGAGCGGTCCCGGCGGGACGGCGGTGTGGAAGACGCCCTGTTGCTGGCCCTGGGCGAGGATTCCGCTGACGGCCGCGCGGGCCGGGCGCAGGAGCGCGTCGGTCGCGTCGGGGCTCAGGTCGTGGTGGGCGAGTCCGAGGAGTGTGCGGTAGCGGTCGCCGACCGGCCACAGGGCCAGGACGAAGCGGGCCAGCGCGGTCACGGCGTCCGGCGTCGGCGCGTGCGTGTCGGCGCTCGCCCGCCGTACCGCCTCCCCGGCGTCCGCGGCGAGGCCCTGGATGAGCGCGGCCCGCCCGGTGAAGTGCCCGTAGATGGTGCGCCGGGCCACGCCCGCGGCTCCGGCGATGTCGCCGAGGCTGCAGTCGGGGTCGCGGCCCAGTTCACGCAGGGCCGCTTCCAGGATGCGGGCGCGGGTGGCGTGCGCCCTGGCGCTGCTGCGGCTCATCACGTCGACACCTCCTGGAGAGGCCGCCTCTTCCCGGCATAGTTGCACATCGGTGAGCAATAAAATAGCCTGCACATCAGTGAGCAATTAACGCGTCCCCAGGAGTCCCCGATGCCGCTCTTCGTCACCACCCCCGTCGACCGGATGGCCGGGCCCTACGCGCGCCGCTGGTCCGCCCTGATCGTGCTGTGCCTGAGCCTGTTGATCGTCGTCATGGCGAACACCTCGCTGATCGTGGCCGCGCCGGCCATGACCACGGACCTCGGCCTGAGCAGCAGTGATCTGCAGTGGGTCATCGACGGCTACACCGTCCCGTACGCCGCGCTGATGCTCGTCCTGGGCTCGATCGGCGACAAGTACAGCCGCCGCGGCGCCCTCGTCACCGGCCTGGTGGTCTTCGCCGCGGGATCGGTGACGGGCAGCCTCGTCCACGAGACCGGACTCGTCATCGCGGCCCGCGCGATCATGGGGGTGGGCGCGGCCGTGGTCATGCCGGCCACCCTGTCCCTGCTGGTCGCGATCTTCCCGAAGCACGAGCGGGCACGGGCCATCACGGCCTGGACCGCCACCTCGGGCCTCGCTATCGCCGTCGGCCCGCTGGTCGCGGGCTGGCTCCTTGAGGACCACGCCTGGGGCTCCACGTTCCTGATCAACGTCCCCATCGCCGTTCTCGCGGTGCTCGGCGCCCTGGTCCTCGTTCCGCCGTCCAAGGCGGACACGACGTTCCGCATCGACTACGTGGGCGGCCTGCTCTCCATCGTCTCGGTCGGCAGCCTCGTCTACGCCATCATCGAGGGCCCGCACTTCGGCTGGGGCGCGGGACCGGTCACCGCGGCCGTCGTCGCCGCCGTAGGACTGCCCGCCTTCGTGGCCTGGGAGCTGCGCCACCCGCACCCCATGCTCGACGTCCGCAAGTTCGCCCACCGCCCCTTCAGCGGCTCGATGACGGCGGTGCTGTTCTTCTTCTTCGGCACCTTCGGCTCGATCTACTACGCCACGCAGTTCCTGCAGTTCGTCCTCGGCTACGACGCGCTGGAGACCGGCGTACGACTGCTGCCGCTGGCCGGAGCCGTGTTCCTCGGCGCCGCGGTCACCGGACGGCTCACCCCGAAGCTGGGCATGAAGCCGATGGTGGTGACCGGCATGGTGCTCGGCACCGTGGCCGTCCTCCTGCTCACCCAGGTCGACAAGACCTCCACCTACGGCGACTTCCTGCCCACGTTGATGCTGCTCGGCTTCGCGGTCGGACTGAGCGTCTCGCCCGCGACGGACACGATCATGGGTTCCTTCCCGGAGAACGAGCTCGGTGTCGGCGGCGGCGCCAACGACACCGCGCTGGAACTGGGCGGCTCGCTGGGCATCGCCATCCTCGGCTCGCTGCTGGGCACCGTCTACAAGGACGAGCTGACCGACCTGGTCGGCGGCCATCTCCCCGCCGCCGCCCTCGACACCGCCAAGGACTCGGTCGGCGGCGGCCTGGCGGTCGCCCAGGAGATCGCGAGGACCCCGTCCGCCGGACCGCAGCAGGCACAGGCCCTGGTCGACGCCGTGCACGAGGCCTTCGCCCACGGTGTCGCGCAGACCAGCCTGGTCGGCGGGATCATCATGGCCGCCGGCACGCTGATCGTCCTCGCGGTCCTGCCCGGCCGCCGCGCGGGCGGCGAGCCGGAGCCGGAGGCGGCGGAGACCAGTCGCGACCAGGAGCACGCCGACTCGGTCTGAACTCCGGTGCGATGCGGGCCCCTTCGTGCAGCGGGGGCCCGCACGACGGCGTACGCGCGCAACGAACGAACGGGGGCACACTCCGGCCCGCCGGGCCATCGTGCATAAACTGGCACAGTTCCGCCTCGGCGCCCGCTCCCTCGTCCGCTCGGAGAACACCGTCCCCGCACTGAGCGGCGCCGGGATCGCCGACGGTTGAAGCTCACTTCACGAAATCGACGGTCCTGCCTGTGCACGCTCCGGACACCACCGCCATCACCCCCGAACCGGCCGACACGGCATCGCATCGCACCCGACGCTGGGTGCGCCCGGTGGTGATCACGGTCCTGCTCGCGCTGTTCAGCACCGAACTGGTGCTGGGCTGGCCGTCGCTGGCCGCCGCCCTGTCACAGCTGCGCGCACCCCGGCTGAACTGGTTCGCCGTCGCGCTCGTCGCCGAGATTGCCGCCATGGGCTGCTACGCGCGCATGCAGCGCCGGCTGCTGCGCTCGGCCGGAGTGATCGTGCCGATCCAGAAGCACGTCGCCCTGGCCTACGCCGCCCACTCGCTCAGCGTCACGCTGCCCGGCGGACCGGCCTTCTCCACCCACTTCAACTACCAGCAGATGCGCCGCTTCGGAGCCACACCCGCCGTCGCCTCCTGGTGCATCGCGCTCTCCGGCATACTCTCCGCGGCGGCCCTGGCCGTCGTCACCGCGATCTCCGCGATCGCCTCCGACGGCAGCCTGCAGTGGCACAGCCTCGTCACCCTCGGCCTGGCCGTCCTGCTGCTCACCGTCGGCATCCGGCGCATCACCCGCCACCCGGAGAAGGTCGAACCGGCGACCCGGGCCGCGCTCGCCAAGGTCAACAAGCTGCGGCACCTTCCCGAGGCCCAGGGCCTCGACCGGATCCGCAGCTTCGTCGACCAACTCCGCACCGCCCGGCTGCAGCCCCGGCATGCCGTCGCCGCCGCCGTCTTCGCCGTGCTCAACTGGCTGCTCGACGCGGGCTGTCTGTGGCTGTGCTTCCACGCCATAAGCGACACGCAGATCAGCAACGCCCAACTGCTGCTCGCCTTCTGCGCGGGCATGGCCGCCGGCACCCTCACGATCATCCCGGGCGGACTCGGAATCATCGACAGCGCGCTCGTCCTCGGCCTGGTCACGGGTGGCGTGGCGACCAGCACCGCCATCGCGACGGTCGTGCTCTACCGGATCATCAGCTTCGGGTTCATCATCGGCGTCGGCTGGATCACGTGGCTGGTCATCCGCCGCCACAACCGCCGTGAGCCGGCCGTCCCGGTGGGCGCGGACGGTGCCCAGGAGGACAGGGGTCCCCTGGGCACCGGCGCCGATACGTCGGCGAGTCGCTAGCTGAGCGTGAAGTCGTCGGCCGTGACGTTGGACTGGCCGTACCAGCCGTGGACGTAGACGGTGACCGTGCCGCTGCTGCCGGTGGTGAAGGCGACGGACAGCTGGTTCCAGCTCGTGCTGTTGGACCAGGTGCTCGCGGAGGCGCCGCCGCTCACCCCGAGGTAGGCGTACGGTCCCTGGACCCAGGCGGTGAGCGTGTAGCTCTTGTTCGGGGACAGGGTGACGGTCTGGTCGCATTCGCCGGTGGCACTGGCACTCGGCGCGACCTGGAGGCTGTGGCTTCCACTGTGCACGGGACTGGAGACCACCGCGCTGCCGCCCGTGCAGGTCCACGGACTCAGACTGCCGGTCTCGAAGCCCGCGTTGGTCAGCGAGCTTTCGCCGCCTCCTCCAGTGCTGCTGGTGACGGTGAGCGTGTACGTGGCGCTGTGGCTGCCTGTCGCGGCGGTGCCGGTGACGGTGATCGGGTAGTTGCCTGCGGCCACGGACGAGCCGACCGTCGCCGTGAGCGTCGAACTGCCACCGGATGTAACGGAGTTGGGGCTGAACGAGACGCTGACGCCGGAGGGTGCGCCGGAGGCGGAGAGGCTGACGGACTCGGCGCTGCCGGAGGTGACGGCGGTGGAGACGGTAGAGGTCGCCGAACCGCCCTGGGCGACCGAGGCCGAGCCCGGCGACAGGGACACCGAGAAGTCGCTGGTGGTGCCTCCTCCGCCGCCCGTGCCCGTGCCCGTGTAGGGCACGAACGCGTCGGTGAACGCGAGGCTGTTCTGGCTGATCTGACTGCACGTGGGCAGGGAGTTGGCGCTGCCGCCGCACGCCTGGTCCCGGGTGATCGCCCAGAACGCCAGCCGGCCGACGCTGTTCTGCGCGGCGAAGCTCTCCACTGTCTGGGCGTCGGCCGGCGTGAAGGTGGAGCCGTCGTCGTTCTTGCCGATCATCGGGGTGATGCCGAGGTTGGCGTAGGTGTAGCTGGAGTCGACCGACTGCATCTGCGTCAGCGTGGCCCTGGCCGCGGAGACGGCGGCCTGACCCATCTCGGTGCCGGTGCCCGCGTAGTAGTCCATGGCCATGATGTTGAGGACGTCGATCTTGATGCCCGCGGTCTTGGCGGCCTTGACGATGTTGACGCCGTCGCCGGTCAGCCCGCTCGTCAGCACCGGCAGGGTCATGGAGAACTTCAGGTTCGGGTTGGCCGCCTTGAGGTCCTTCATCGCCTGCATCTGGCGGGCCACCGCGGCGGTGTCCGCGATGGCGGCGCCCTCGATGTCGAAGTCGAGCTGGTGACGCCGTAGTCGTTGATGATGGCCTGGTACCCGGCGTCGATGCTGCTCTGCGTCGAGCACGTCCAGGCCAGCGGCTCGCCGCTCGCGCCGCCGGAGGAGATGATGACCGACGCGCCCTCGGACTTCGCCTTGGCGATCAGGGGGTCGGTGTAGGAGTCGTTGCCGATGGGGAGGGTGTCGCCCCAGATCTGGTTGCAGCCGACGCCGAGCACGAAGGCCGCTGTGTACGCCTTGAGCTGGTGTCCGGTGATGGCGGTGTCGAGCAGTCCTTCCTGACTGTTCGACATGTCGACGTAGGGGGCCACGGAGTAGACGCTGCTTCCCGCGGCGCTGCTCGTGGGGGCCAGGGCGACGGTGACGCCGGTGACCGAGAGCGCGAGGGTGCACACGGAAGCCGCGAGTCTTGCCAGGCGCATGACAGATCCCCTTTCGGGGGTGCCTATAAGGGGGGAGTGGTGGGGGGTGGCGCGTGAAGGGTTTGGTATATACCAAAGCGCTCGCACGACCCTCCGTCAAGAGGACTAGACCAACTCGATACCGTCGGGTCGGTCCGCCTCAACTCCCCACGGGTGTCGGTGTCATGCGGCGCCGACACCCGTGTCCTCGCGGCCGGTCCCGGCTCAGGCCGTCTTTGCCGCGCGGGCTACCAGGTCCAGCGCGATGTCCGTGATCATGTCCTCCTGGCCGCCGACCATCGCCCGCCGCCCCGCCTCGACCAGGATGCTGCGCGTGTCGAGGCCGTAGCGGGCGGCAGCCGTCTCGGCGTGGCGCAGGAAGCTGGAGTACACGCCCGCGTAGCCGAGGCTGAGGGTCTCGCGGTCCACCCGTACCTCGCGGTCCTGCAGCGGTCGTACGAGATCGTCGGCCGCGTCCATCAGCGGGAACAGGTCGCAGCCGTGCTTCCAGCCCATCAGGTCGGCGACCGCTACGAACGCCTCCAGCGGACAGTTGCCCGCGCCCGCGCCCTGGCCCGCGAGGGAGGCGTCGACGCGGATCGCGCCGCCCTCCACCGCGACGACCGTGTTGGCCACGCCGAGCGCGAGGTTGTGGTGGGCGTGGATGCCCAACTCGGTCTCCGGGGCGAGGACTTCGCGGTAGGCGCGGAAGCGGTCCCGGACGCCGTCCATCGTCAACCGGCCGCCGGAGTCCGTGACGTAGACGCAGTGGGCGCCGTAGGACTCCATGAGCTTTGCCTGGCGGGCGAGTTCGGCGGGCTCGGCCATGTGGGACATCATGAGGAACCCGGCCACGTCCATGCCCAACTCCCGCGCTGCCGCGATGTGCTGGGCGGAGATGTCGGCCTCGGTGCAGTGCGTGGCGACCCGTACCGAGCGGATGCCCAGCGCGTGGGCCTGCTTGAGGTCGTGGACGGTTCCGATACCCGGCAGGAGGAGGGTGGTCGGGATCGACTGCCGTACGACGTCGGTGACGGCCTCGATCCACTCCCAGTCGGTGTGGGCGCCGACGCCGTAGTTGATGCTGGAGCCCGACAGTCCGTCGCCGTGGGCGATCTCGATGGCGGCAACCCCGGCCGCGTCCAGGGCGGCGGCGATCGCGCGGGCCTGGTCGACGGTGTAGCGGTGGCGCACGGCGTGCATGCCGTCCCGCAGGGTGACGTCCTGGACGTAGAGGGACGGGGTCACTTGGCTGTCTCCTTGGCGGTGCGGGCGGCCATGCGTTCCGCTGTGCGCAGGGCTGCCGAGGTCATGATGTCGAGGTTTCCGGCGTAGGCGGGGAGGTAGTGGGCGGCGCCCTCGACCTCCAGGAACACCGACACCTTCAGCAGCTCGCCCGTGCCCGGCGCCAGGGTGCGCAGCGGGTCGTCGGCCGCCACCTTGTCGTACTGCACCTGCTGCTTGAGGCGGTAGCCGGGCACGTACGCCTGGACGCGGGCGACCATCTCCTCGACGGACGCGGTGAGTTCCTCGGTCGCGCAGTCGGAGACCAGGCAGTGCACGGTGTCGCGCATGATCAGCGGGGGTTCGGCCGGGTTGAGGACGATGATCGCCTTGCCGCGCGCGGCGCCTCCGACCGCCTCGACGGCCCGGGAGGTGGTCTCGGTGAACTCGTCGATGTTCGCGCGGGTGCCGGGGCCGGCCGAGCGGGAGGCGATGGACGCGACGATCTCGCCGTAGTGGACCGGCGAGACGGCGCCCACCGCGGCGACGATCGGGATCGTGGCCTGGCCGCCGCAGGTGACCATGTTGACGTTCGGGGCGTCGAGGTGGGCCTCGCCGTTGACCGGCGGGACGACGTACGGGCCGAGGGCGGCCGGGGTGAGGTCGACGAGGGTGCGGCCGAGGGGCCGTAGGACTTCGTCGTGGTGGCGGTGGGCGCCGGCGGAGGTCGCGTCGAAGACGATGTCGACGTCGGCGAACTCGTCCAGCTTGACCAGTCCTTCGACACCCTCGTGGGTGGTGGCGACCTTGAGGCGGCGGGCGCGGGCCAGGCCGTCGGAGTCCGGGTCGATGCCGGCCAGCGCGGCGATCTCCAGGGTCTCGGAGAGGCGCAGGACCTTGATCAGGAGGTCGGTGCCTATGTTGCCGGAGCCGATGATGGCGACCTTGGTCGTCACTTGCCGTTCCTTTCCGTGGCGAAACGGACCCGTACCGAGCCCAGGTCCGAGATGTGCGCCTCGAAGGTGTCCCCGGGGGCGGCCGGGGTCATCGGACCGAGGGCGCCGGTCAGCACGAGGTCGCCCGCGCGCAGCGGGTCGCCGCGCTCGGCGAGGGCCGAGGCGAGCCAGACCGCTGCGGTGAGGGGGCTGCCGAGACAGTCGGCGCCGGTGCCCTCGGAGACGGTCTCGCTGTCCCGGTTCATGGTCATCGTGACCGCACGCAGGTCCACGGCCGTCAGCGGTACGGGTGTGCCGCCGAGGACGTACAGGCCGCAGGAGGCGTTGTCGGCGACGGTGTCGACGAGGGAGATGTCCCAGTCGCGCACCCGGCTGTCGACGATCTCCAGCGCGGGCAGCGCGAAGTCGACCGCGCGCAGCACGTCGACGATCGTGCACTGCGGGTGCGGCAGGTCCCTGCCGACGACCAGCGCGACCTCGGCCTCCACCTTCGGCTGGAGCAGTCGGCCCACGGGCACCTCGCCGCCGTCCGGCACCGCCATGTCGGCGAACAGCGCGCCGAAGTCCGGCCGGTCCACACCGAGTTGGCGCTGCACGGCGGGGGAGGTCAGACCGATCTTGCGGCCGACGATGCGGCGGCCGGTGTCCAGACCGCGGCGGACGTTGAGCTGCTGCACGGCGTAGGCGGTCTCCAGATCGCCGCCGTCGAGCAGGTCGCGCACCGGCGGACAGGCGACCCCGGTACGGGTGGCCTCCGCCAGCAGGTCGGCGGCCTTGACCACGGGCGGGGACACGGCGTCCGGGCGGGCGCCGTCGGGCACGGTGGGCACGGGTTACCTCCTGGGAGAGCAGTGCGGGTACACCCTCGGTATAGACAGCATCCCCGCCAAGGGACAATGTTTGTTCCGTGACACGGAACAATGTGGGCGGCAGCATGCTGGAGAAGGCCGCGCTCATCCTCGACTGCTTCAGTCCGAGCGGCGGACCGTACCGCCTGTCGGAACTTTCGGAGCGCACCGGACTGCCCAAGCCCACGGTCCACCGGCTGGCGGCCGACCTGGTCGGGCTGGGCTGGCTGGAGCGTTCGGGCCCGCGCTATCTGCTCGGCGCGAAGCTGTTCGAGCTGGGCTCGCTGGTCCCGCACCGGCGTGATCTGCGCGAGACGGCCCTGCCCTTCCTCCAGGACCTGTTCGAGGCCACCCGGGAGACCATCCACCTCGGTGTCCGCGAGGGCATGGAGGTGGTCTACCTGGAGCGCATCCATGGCCACGAGGCCCTGCGGCTGCCCTCCCGCATCGGCGGTAGCCTGCCCCTGACCTGCACGGCGGTGGGCAAGGCCCTACTGGCCTTCTCCGGCGGGGAGTTGACGGAGGAGGTGCTGTCCCGCCCGCTGCCGAGTCTCACCCCGCACTCGATCACCGACCCGGGCCGGCTGCGTATGACCCTGGAGAAGATCCAGGTCTCCGGCCTCGCCTACGAGGAGCAGGAGGCGGCCGCGGGGGTGAGCTGCATCGCGGCCCCGGTGTTCGCCGGGGGCACCGCGGTGGCCGCGCTCTCGGTCGCCGTGCCGCGCACCCGTTTCCGCCCCGCCCAACTCGCCCCGGCGGTACGGACGGCGGCGCTCGGGCTGTCCAGAGTGCTGAGGAGCGGAGGTGCCGCGAGGCCTGCCCTGTCCTAGCGGCGAACCCGACCGTACACTGACAAGTCACGGTAACGGGGGCGTTGTTGAGCGGGGGGAGAACCATGTCCGGGGACCAGTACGGCGGTTATCAGGGAAATCAGGGGTATCAGGGCTTCGCCGTTCCGCCCATGCCCACGTCACCTCCACCCGCCCCGCCGGACCGACTCAGATCCGTCGCGGTCGGCCTCCTCAACCTCAGTGGCCTCGGCCTCGGTTACGCGCTGACGCGCCGCTGGCTGCTGATGGCCGTGTGCTGGGTCGCGACCGTTGTCCTGCTGCTGGTGGCACTGCCCGCCGACCCTGACGGCGTCTCGGGCCCGCTCGTCGTGCTGTACGTCGTGTTCCTCGTGTTCGCCGCCGTCCACGGCGCGTTGGTCGGTCTGCGCACCCGGCTCGCCTGGCCCGCGCCCACACCGCTCGCCATCGTGCTGGGCCTGGTACTGCTCGCCGTACCCGCCGGGGGAGTCGTGCTGTACGACAACGCCCGTGACGAGGCGACGCAACAGATGCTCCTGGACCGGTTGGAGAAGGCCGACCAACTCGTGGCGGACAGCGGGAGGTTGTCGTTCTCCGCGGCCGAACCCCACTACCGCCAGGCGCTGGCGGTGTACGACAACCTCACCACCGCGCACTCCGGTTCGCGGGCCGCCGGCAAGGTGCCCGACCGGCTGAAGACGTTCTACACGACGGTCGCCGGGGCCTACGCGCAGAAGAACTACTGTGACGCGATACCCCAGTTGAAGTATCTGCGGACCGTCCCCGGCACCATCGGCAAGAAGCAGCTGGGCACGCTCACCACCTGGCCGGACGACCGGCTGGCCACCTCCCTCTACGAATGCGCCTCCGCCTCGCTGGCGACGCAGAGTGCCGACTGGCCGACGGACTTCGGGGATCTGCTGTCCACGTTCCCGCAGTCGTCCCAGGCGGGCCAGGTCGAACCGGCCGTCAAGTCGGCCGTCACCAAGGCGGCGCAGGGCGTGAGCGGCAGCCAACCGTGCGCGGCCGTCGAGCAGTTGAACAGTCTCTCCTCCCAGATCGGGACCCTGGAGGGCGGACAGGCGGGCGTGGCCGACGCGCTGAGCGCCGACGCCACACGGGCCGGCAACCAGGCCGACTCCGGGGCCTACCAGTGCGGTGTCTCGCAATACAAGAGCGGCGACTTCGACTCCGCGCTCACCACGATGAACGACTTCGTGAAGAACAACACGCACGACAAGAACCGGGCCCGCGCCAAGAAGATCGCGATCGCCGCCGAGGTGGCCCAGACCATCCCCGCCGCGGGCAAGAAGCTGCCGACCACCGCGTCCGGCGGCAGCATCTCCGTCACGGTCAAGAACGACAGCCCCGACGACATCACCGTCCTCTACACCGGGCCGGTCACCGGCAGCTTCACGCTCAAGGCCTGCGGCAGCTGCACGACGTACTCCCTGACCACCACCCTGCTGTCCGGGTTCAAGCCGTGCAGCGGTGGCAAGAACTACCCGCAGAAGACGATCAGTCTGCCGACCGGCACCACGTACTTCGTGCACCGTCCGGACAGTTCGACCGCGAGCCCGGCCTCGGACACGGCCAAGCTCAGGTCGGGCTACATCTACACGGAGTGCGCCTACGCCACCGGGTCCTTCGGCACCGGCTGACGCACGGGGAAACGCTCACAGCAGCGCCGGTGCGTGGAAGGTGCCGAGGCCGGTGGTCAGGTCGCGGTCCAGCCAGTAGCGGCGCGGCTCGGTGAGCACGACGGCGACGCTGACGCCGAGCAGGCCGGGGATCCTGGCCAGCTCGTCGTCGACGAAGCGCGCCAGGGCGGAGCGGTCGGTCACCAACCCGGTGGCGAGGACCGGCATGTCGCTGGCCACATGCGCGGCGAGCCGGGTCTGCGGGAGCCGGTCGATGCGGTGCATGACCTCGGGGGTCGCGCCCGGCGCCACCCGCAGGCGCAGGATGAACGCGGTCTGGAAGCCGAGCCACTCCGACACGATCTCCAGGCGCGGCTTGACCCATCCCTCGTCCAGGACCCGGCGGACGACGCGGTGCGCGGTGGAGGTGGGCAGACCGGTGGCCCGCGACACGCTCGCGGCGGACGCACGGCTGTCCCGGAGCAGTTCGGCGATGACACCGCGCTCCGCCTCGCTCAGCGGCTTCGCCGGGGGTGTCGCGGTCGCGGTGCCCTCGGGGCGGGCGCCGGCCAGCTTCAGCAGCTCGGCGCGCTCGGTGTCCGCCAGGAACTGCGGGTCCCAGGTCCGGCCCCGGCGCAGTGTGCTGAGCGCGGGCAGCGCGTTGACGCGGCGGACACCGGGCACGGAGAACATCCGGTCGATCGCCTCGCTGGTCGCCGCCTCCGACGGGGCGTGCACGACGGCGTAGAGCGGGTAGTCGCCCGAGATCTGTGCCAGCAGCTGGAGATGGGGCAGGTCCCGGAGCCGGTGGAGGACGGCCAGCGGGCTCTCGCCGGTGATGTCGAGGAAGACGTGGACCGGCATCGCCGTGGAGTGGATGCCCCAGTCGGCCTGCCCGATCACCCGCACCATACGGGCCTCGTGCAGGCGGTCGTAGCGCCGTTTGAGCGTGCTGGCGTCGGCGGCCAGGATCTCGCCGATGTCGTCCCAGGTGGCCCGGGGCGCCAGGTGCAGCGCGCCGATGAGGCGCCGGTCGAGCTCGTCGAGGAGAGGGCGGGTCATGGGTCACACTCTAGATGCCGATTAATCCCACCGTTACGTCAAGGTGATGGAGAATCTCTCATTGGGATGCCATTGTTCGCAGGAACATCCCCCCATGTGTGAAGAGGTACCGATGAGTGTCACCTCGGCCCAGCCTCAGCCGCAGTCCACCGAGCCTCGGTCGAGGGCCCTGCGCACCGCGTTCCGGGGCCTGGCGGCGATAGAGAAGATCGGGAACCGACTCCCCAACCCCTTCTGGCTGTTCTGGATCCTCGCGGGTGTCGTCGCCGTCCTCAGCGCCGTCCTGGCGGCGACCGGTCTGAGCGCCGTGCACCCCGGCACGCACGAGACCGTCGAGGTGCAGAACCTGCTCAGCAAGGACGGCCTCACCATGGCCGTCGAAGGGGCGGTCGACAACTACGCGGCCTTCCCGCCGCTGGCCACCATCCTCACCGTGATGTTCGGCATCGCCGTCGCCGAGAAGAGCGGACTCTTCTCCGCGCTGCTGCGCCGCATGGTCGCCCGGGTGCCGGGCCGGTACCTCACCTTCGCCCTGTCGATGACGGCCATGGTCGGCCATGTCGCGGGCGACGCCGCCTACGTCACCCTCATCCCGCTCGGCGCCCTGGTCTTCCGCGCGGCCGGCCGCAGCCCGGTCCTCGGCTGTGTGGTCGCCTACGTCTCGATCGCCGCCGGATACGACGCCTCCCCGTCACTCACCACCACCGACGTCCTGCTGTCCGGGATCTCCACGGCCGCCGCCCACACCATCGACGCGCACTACGTCGTCACCCCGGTCGCCAACTACCTCTTTGGCCTCGGCTCGTCCATCCTGGTCGCCCTGGTGATCACCCTCGTCGTCGACAAGGTTCTCGCCCGCCGCTCCGACCTGGAGCCCGACGAGCCGGTAGCCGCGCCCGACGCGGAGGAACTGGCCGAGATCGAGATCACCGCACGGCAGCAACGCGCCCTGCGTGTTACCGGGCTGGTCGCCGTCGGCTTCCTCGTGTTCCTCGCGGCGGCCGCGATGCCCGCCTCCTCACCCCTGCGCGGCGAGGGCGGCGGCATCGTCGACTCCCCGCTCATCGGCGGGATGGCGCTCGTCCTGGGCGTGTTCTTCGCCGTGCTCGGCACCGTCTACGGCCGGCTGGCCGGCACCTTCACCGCCGCCCGCGACAGCATCGGCGCGATGGTGGACGGCACCCGTTCCATGGCGCCGATCCTCGTCCTGTTCTTCGCGATCGCCCAGTTCCTCGCCTACTTCAAGTGGACGAACATCGGCAACATCCTCGCCATCAAGGGCGCCGAGACGCTGCGCGACCTGCACCTGAACGGCTGGACGGTGCTCGTCGGCATCGCCGTGCTGATCACCTTCATGAACCTCGTCATCACCAGCGGCTCCGCGCTGTGGGCGCTGGCCGCGCCGGTCCTCGTGCCCATGCTGATGCTCATCGGCATCGAGCCCGAGACCACCCAGGCCGTCTACCGCGTCGCCGACTCGGTCACCAACTGCGTGACCCCGATGAGCCCCTACTTCGTCATGGCCCTGGGCTTCATCCAGCAGTACCGCAAGTCGGCGGGCATCGGCACCCTGGCCTCCTTCACGATCCCCATCGCCGCCGTCGTCTGGGTCGTCTGGGTCGCGTTCTTCGTGGCCTGGTACCTGCTGGGCATCCCGCTCGGCATCGGCTGAACCCCGACTGAGCAACGTCACCCGCCGGTTCGGAAAAGAAAGCAGACCATGACCGCCTCACCCGCACCCGCCGCCACCCTCACCCCCCGCGCCCAGGACGCCTCGTCGTGGATCGTCGACGACATCCTGACTCTCGTCCGCCACGAGACCAGCAGCTACGACCTTCCCGCCCTCGCGACCGGCCTGGACCTGCTGCGCGAACTGACCGTGGAGCGGCTCGGCCGCCCCGACCACGAACAGCGGCACCCGGGCGGCGAGTGCGGCGACACCCTCACCCTGACCTACGCGGGCTCCGGCGCCGGCCATGTGGCGCTCGTCGGCCACTACGACACCGTGTGGCCGACCGGAACCCTCGCCGGATGGGAGCAGCCCGGGGCGTCCGAGGACGGGCGGGCGAGGTTGAGCGGGCCGGGCATCTTCGACATGAAGACCGGTCTGGCGCAAGGTATCTGGGCCCTGAAGCTGGCCAGGGAGAGCGGGGCGCCGCTGCCCACCGTCACCTTCCTCTTCAACGGCGACGAGGAGATCGGTTCCCTGTCCTCGCGGCCGGTGATCGAGGAACTCGCGCGGAAGGTGGACGCGACGTTGGTCCTGGAGCCGAGTGCCCACGGCGCCGTGAAGACCGCCCGCAAGGGCACCGGGATCTTCCAGGTCACGGCCACCGGCGTCGAGTCCCACGCGGGGCTCGCACCACAGGACGGGGCGAGCGCGATCACCGCGCTGTCCGAGTTCGTCGTGGCCGCCGTGGCCGTGGCCGCCCCGGAGAAGGGCACCACCATCAACACCGGGCTGATCAGGGGTGGTTCGGCCATCAACGTCGTCGCCGGGCAGGCGACCGCGGGCGTCGACATCCGGGTCGGCAGCGCCGCCGAACAGGACCGGGTCGACGCCGAGCTGGACGCCATCAAGGTCAGCGACCCGAGGGTCCGCATCGAGATCGACCACGCCTGGAACCGGCCGCCCATGACCCTCAACGCGGCCTCCGCCCCGCTGCTCGACCTGGCCCGCGAGGTCGCCGGCGAGCAGGGCCGTGCCCCCCTGCGCGACACCGCCGTCGGCGGCGCCAGCGACGCCAACTTCGTCGCCGCGCTCGGCCTGCCGGTGCTGTGCGGGATGGGCGCGGTCGGCGACGGGGCGCATGCACAGGGCGAGTTCATCCATCCGGACACGGTGCCGGGGCAGACCGCGCTGGTCGCGGGGTTGTTGGGGCGTCTGGCGCAACCGCTGCGGGGTTGACCGCGATCGTCCCGTCCAGGGTGGGGCGCGTCATGGAACCGACCCCGGGCCGGGGACAATCGGTGTCATGACGGACGACAGAGACGACCCCGACAACCGCCTGGTCAGGATCGAGCGGCTGCTGGAGGACAGCAGGCGCGATGTGGTGCCCGCGTGGCGGCGGGTGACGCACGGGGAGACGCGGCTGGCCGTGTCGGCCGTGATCCTGGTGGCGGTCGCCGTGCAGCTGATGCTGCCGCACCGGTTCGCCTTCCAGCCGTACTGGCTGCTGCCGACTCTGGAACTCGTGCTCATGGTCGGTCTGTTCGTCGCCAACCCCCGGCGGATCGAGCCCGGCACACGGTGGCTGCGCTGGCCGAGTCTGGTGCTGACGGGGGTCATCAGTCTGGCCAACAGCTGGGCGGCGGCCCGGCTGGTGGTGGGCCTGGTCAGGGGCACCGAGGGACTGGACGCCGGACCGCTGCTGCTGACCGGTGGGGGCATCTGGCTGACGAACGTCATCGTGTTCGCCCTCTGGTACTGGGAGTGGGACCGGGGCGGGCCCATGGCGCGGGTCATGGGCGACCACCAGTACGCCGACTTCCTCTTCGTCCAGATGCAGAGCCCGGAGACCGCTCCACCCGACTGGGAACCGGCGTTCCTGGACTACCTGTACCTGTCCTTCACCAACTCCACGGCCTTCAGTCCGACCGACGTGATGCCGCTCTCGCGCTGGGCCAAGATGCTGATGATGGGCCAGTCCTCGGTCTCCGTGTCGATCGTCGTCCTGGTGGTCGCGCGGGCGGTCAACATCCTTCGCTAGCAACGGACTCCGGGCAGCGGACATCGGACAGCGACGTCGAGCACGCCCTTCCCAAGGCCTACTCGACGCCGCGGCCCGTCTCCTACTGATCCCGCCGGATCAGCAGGCGCCCTCGTCCTGCCAGGGGCCCCACTGGGAGGCGCCGGGCACCTCGTTCTGGGTCCACCACTTGGCGACCCAGTTGTGGTTGCCGTACGACACCTCGTTGCCCTGGGTGTAGACGGCGGTGGAACTCCACGCCGTCCTGCAGGTGCCGGGGGTCGGTGTGGGAGTCGGCGTCGGTGTCGTGGTCGGCGGGGTCACGCCCGCGAACTGGACCGAGTACTTCGCGAAGTCCCACGCGTTCTGCGCCACGCTGGAGCAAGTGCCGGACGTCGTACCGCCGTTGTCGACCGGACTGCACTGGCGGTCGCGGTTGAGGGACCAGAAGGTGAAGCGGTCCATGTTGTGGCTGGTGGCGTAGTTCAGGACCGTCTGGAAGTCGGCCTGGGTGAAGTACTCGCCGGTGTCGCTGCGGCCGTTCATGCCCGAGAAGCCCTCGTGGGCGTACGCGGTCGCCTGGTCCCAGCCGAACGTGGACTGCAGGATGGAGTTGAAGTTGGTGAGCGCGCTGGTCTGGGAGGCCGCGCCGTTGAAGCCGCCGTCGAACGGCATGATGGAGAAGTTGTTCGGGGTGAACCCCTGCGACTTCGCCTCCAGCAGCATCTGCTTGCCGAACCAGCCGGTGCCGTCCGCCGTGCCGGCCGTGGTCACGGAGACGTACAGACCCGCGTTGTTCTGCTGGAGGATCTTGGCCGCGCCGATCTCGTTGTGGACGGCCGCGGTGTTCTCGTACTCCGGCTCCTCCAGGTCGAAGTCGATCGCGTGCAGCCCGTACTTGGTGATGACCTGCTGGTAGGCCGCGGCCGTCGAGGCCGGGTCGGAGCAGGCCTGGCCGAGCTTGGTGCCGCCGTAGCCGCCGATCGAGACGGAGACGTCGCCGCCCTTGGCGCGGATCGTGTTGATGACCGACTGGACGGCGGTGTCCGAGGAGACCGGTGAGGTGCCTCCCCAGGTGGGGGTGCAGCCACCGCCGTTGGGGGCGAGGACGAAGGCGAGCTGGAAGGCCTTGAGGCCGGTGGCGTCCATGATGGTGCCGACGTCGGGCGGGTTGTTGTCCGTCGGCATCAGGTAGGGGGCCGCGGCGTACCAGCGGTTGCTCAGTGCGGTGGTCGAGTTGGTCGCGCCCTGGGCGTTGGTCGCGACGAGAGCGGTCGTGCCCGCGGCGGCGAGCGTCACGGCGGCCGCCGCGCCGAGACATGCGCGAAGACGTGTCACGTTGTGCCTCCGGTGGGAGTGGGGGAGGCACTCAGCTTCTGGCGATGTCGCGACCACGTCAATGGATTGGACTGGACCAAATTGCCCTTTGGACTAGACCATACGATTTCTTTACTGTCGGCGCCGTCGTGCGCACCGCGCGACACGTTTGCGGCTAGTGTCCCGGCTCACATGGCGTTATAGGGGTGACGCCGACACCATGGTGCACGTCACCGGCAGGCTGAAGGGATCGGGAATGTTCCGCAAGGTGCTGGTCGCCAACCGTGGCGAGATCGCGATCAGGGCGTTCCGCGCCGGCTATGAGCTGGGCGCGCGCACGGTCGCCGTCTTCCCCCACGAGGACCGCAATTCGCTGCACCGGCTCAAGGCTGACGAGGCCTACGAGATCGGCCAGCCCGGGCATCCGGTCCGCGCCTATCTCTCGGTCGACGAGATCGTGCGCGCGGCCCAGCGTGCGGGGGCGGACGCGGTGTACCCGGGCTACGGGTTCCTCTCCGAGAACCCCGAACTCGCCCGCGCCTGCGAGGAAGCGGGCATCACCTTCGTCGGCCCCAGCGCCCACATCCTGGAGCTGACCGGCAACAAGGCCACCGCCGTCGCCGCCGCCCGCGCGGCCGGCGTACCGGTGCTCGGCTCCTCGGCGCCCTCCACCGACGTCGACGAACTGGTGCGCGCCGCCGAGGAGATCGGCTTCCCGGTCTTCGTGAAAGCCGTCGCCGGTGGTGGCGGCCGCGGTATGCGTCGGGTGGAGGACCCGGCCACCCTGCGTGAGTCCATCGAGGCCGCCGCCCGCGAGGCCATGTCCGCGTTCGGCGACGCCACCGTGTTCCTGGAGAAGGCCGTCGTCGACCCCCGGCACATCGAGGTGCAGATCCTCGCCGACGGCGAGGGCAACGTCATCCACCTCTTCGAGCGCGACTGTTCGCTGCAGCGCCGCCACCAGAAGGTCGTCGAGCTGGCCCCCGCGCCCAACCTCGACCCCGAACTGCGCGACCGCATCTGCGCCGACGCCGTCCGCTTCGCCCGCGAGATCGGCTACCGCAACGCGGGCACCGTCGAGTTCCTCCTCGACCCGCAGGGCAACCACGTCTTCATCGAGATGAACCCGCGCATCCAGGTCGAGCACACGGTGACCGAGGAGGTCACCGATGTCGACCTCGTCCAGTCCCAGTTGCGGATCGCCTCCGGGGAGACCCTCGCCGACCTCGGCCTCTCCCAGGAGACGGTCACCCTGCACGGCGCGGCCCTCCAGTGTCGTATCACCACCGAGGACCCCGCCAACGGCTTCCGCCCCGACACCGGCCGCATCAGCGCCTACCGCTCGCCCGGCGGCTCCGGCATCCGGCTCGACGGCGGAACCACCCACGCGGGTACGGAGATCAGCGCGCACTTCGACTCCATGCTCGTCAAACTCACCTGCCGGGGACGCGACTTCACCACCGCCGTCAACCGCGCCCGGCGCGCGGTCGCCGAGTTCCGCATCCGCGGTGTGGCCACCAACATCCCCTTCCTGCAAGCGGTGCTGGACGACCCCGACTTCCAGGCCGGGCGCATCACCACGTCGTTCATCGAGCAGCGCCCGCAGCTGCTGACGGCCCGTCAGTCCGCCGACCGCGGCACCAAGTTGCTGACCTACCTGGCCGACGTCACGGTCAACAAGCCGCACGGCGAACGCCCCGACCTGATCGACCCCACCACCAAGCTGCCGCCCGTCCCGGCCGGTGAACCCCCGGCCGGATCACGGCAGTTGCTCGCCGAACTAGGCCCCGAGGGCTTCGCCCGCCACCTGCGCGAATCACCGACGATCGGCGTCACCGACACCACCTTCCGTGACGCCCACCAGTCGCTCCTGGCCACCCGAGTCCGCACCAAGGACCTCCTCGCGGTCGCCCCGGTCGTCGCCCACACCGTTCCGCAACTCCTCTCCCTGGAATGCTGGGGCGGCGCCACTTACGACGTCGCGCTGCGCTTCCTCGCCGAGGACCCCTGGGACCGGCTGGCCGCCCTGCGCGAGGCCGTTCCCAACATCTGCCTCCAGATGCTGCTGCGCGGCCGCAACACCGTGGGCTACACGCCGTATCCGACCCAGGTGACCGACGCCTTCGTCCAGGAGGCCGCCGCCACCGGCATCGACATCTTCCGCATCTTCGACGCGCTGAACGACGTGGGCCAGATGCGCCCGGCCATCGACGCCGTACGCGCCACCGGAACGTCGATCGCCGAGGTCGCCCTCTGCTACACCTCGGACCTGTCCGACCCGGGCGAGCGCCTGTACACGCTCGACTACTACCTCCGCCTGGCCGAGCAGATCGTCGAGGCGGGTGCTCATGTCCTCGCCGTCAAGGACATGGCGGGCCTGCTGCGCGCACCCGCCGCCGCGACGCTCGTGTCCGCCCTGCGCCGCGAGTTCGGGCTCCCGGTTCACCTGCACACCCACGACACGGCGGGCGGCCAGCTCGCCACCTACCTCGCCGCGATCCAGGCCGGCGCGGACGCCGTCGACGGCGCCGTGGCCTCCATGGCGGGCACCACCTCGCAGCCGTCCCTCTCCGCGATCGTCGCCGCCACCGACTACTCCGACCGTCCCACCGGCCTCGACCTCCAGGCCATCGGCGACCTGGAGCCGTACTGGGAGAGCGTCCGCAAGATCTACGCACCCTTCGAGGCGGGCCTCGCCTCACCCACGGGCCGCGTCTACCACCACGAGATCCCCGGCGGCCAGCTCTCCAACCTGCGCACCCAGGCCATCGCGCTCGGCCTCGGCGACCGCTTCGAGGACATCGAGGCGATGTACGCCGCCGCCGACCGCATCCTCGGGCACCTGGTGAAGGTCACCCCGTCCTCGAAGGTCGTCGGCGACCTCGCCCTGCACCTGGTCGGCGCCGGAGTCAGCCCGGCCGACTTCGAGGCGTCCCCCGACCGCTACGACATCCCCGACTCCGTGATCGGCTTCCTGCGCGGCGAGTTGGGCACCCCGCCCGGCGGCTGGCCCGAGCCGTTCCGCACCAAGGCACTCCAGGGCCGCGCCGCCCCCAAGCCCGTACAGGACCTGACCCCCGAGGACCGCACCGCCCTCGACAAGGATCGCCGCGCCACCCTCAACCGCCTGCTGTTCCCCGGCCCGACCCGCGAGTTCGAGACGCACCGCCAGACCTACGGCGACACCAGCGTCCTCGACAGCAAGGACTTCTTCTACGGCATCCGCCCGGGCAAGGAGTACACGGTCGACCTGGAACCGGGCGTCCGGCTCCTCATCGAGCTGGAGGCCGTCGGCGAGGCCGACGAGCGCGGGATGCGCACCGTGATGTCCGCACTCAACGGCCAGCTCCGCCCGATCCAGGTCCGCGACTCCGCCGCGGCCTCCGACATCCCCGTCACCGAGAAGGCCGACCGCGCCAACTCCGGCCATGTGGCAGCCCCGTTCGCGGGCGTCGTCACCCTCGCGGTCGAGGAGGGCGACGAGGTGGAGGCCGGAGTCACCGTCGCCACCATTGAGGCCATGAAGATGGAGGCGGCGATCACCGCCCCCAAGTCCGGCCGGGTCTCCCGTCTCGCCATCAACCGTATCCAGCAGGTGGAGGGCGGCGATCTGCTCGTCGAGCTGAGGTAGGCGGACGACGGCGGCAGGTTGCCTCGCCGGTGACCGGATCGGTCCGGTCCTGGACCCGATGCGGCCTGTCGCCGCCCCACCCGCACGGCGCAGTCTTGGGACATGAACCGAGCACTGATCGTCATCGATGTCCAGGAATCCTTCCGCGCCCGCCCGCTCTGGGAGACCATCTCCGACCCGAAGATCGCCGAGCAGGCCGACCGCCTGGTGCGGCTCGCCCGCCGGGCGGGCGACCTGGTCGTGTGGGTGCTGCACTCCGAGCCCGGCAGCGGCGACGTCTTCGACCCGGCCCTCGGCCACGTCCGCCTCATCGACGGACTGAAGCGCGAGGAGGGCGAACCTCTCCTCCACAAGACCTCGCACAACGCCTTCACCACCACCAACCTGCAGCAGATCCTCACCGAGCACGGCGTCCGCGAGCTCACCGTCTGCGGTATCCGCACCGAGCAGTGCGTCGAGACCACCACCCGCGTCGCGAGCGACTTCGGCTACCAGGTCACCTTCGTCACCGACGCGACCGCCACCAACCCCATCGCGCACCGCGACGCCCCCGCCGACCAGACCGTCGCCGAACTCCTGGCCGACCCCCGCACCCTCCCCGCCGACGAGATCATCCGCCGCACCGAGTACGCCCTCGCCGGCCGCTTCGCCACCATCGCGACGGTCGCCGAACTGGAAGCCGCCGCGGCCGATCAGGCATGATGACCGGATCGTGAGCCACGTCGTCTTCTTCCTGGTACCCGGAGTCCATCTGCTGGACCTGGCCGGCCCCGCGCAGGTCTTCTCCACGGCGGCCGACTTCGGGCACCCGTACACGCTCTCCTACGTCGCCGAGCAGCCCCAGGTCACCAGCGCCCAGGGGCTGCCGCTGACGGCCGGGCTCGACTGGCCCGAACTCGCCCCCGAGGACCTGATCGTGGTACCCGGCTGGCGTGCGCTCCGGCTCGCCCAGGGGCCCTCCATCGGCCCCACACCCTTGCAGGCCCTACGGGAGCACCACGCCCGCGGCGGAACGGTGGCCAGCGTCTGCGCCGGAGCCGAAGCGCTCGGCAGGGCCGGACTCCTCGACGGCCGCCACTGCACCACCCACCACGACGTGCAGGACGAACTCGCGCTGCGCCACCCCAGGGCGACCGTCGTCCGAGACGTCCTGTTCACGACCGACGACCGGGTCATCACCTCGGCCGGCATCGCCAGCGGCATCGACCTCGCCCTGCACATCGTCGCCACCCGGCACGGCCCCGCCGTGGCCGCCCAGATCGCCAGGGACATGGTCGTCTACGCCCGCCGCAACGGCCACGAACCGCAGTCCAGCGCGATGCTCCGGCACCGCTCCCACCTGGACGACACCGTCCACCGCGCCCAGGACCTCATCGACACCCGCTTCGACGAGGCGCTGCCACTGCCCGCCCTCGCCTCGGCCGTCGGCGTCAGCGAACGCACCCTCACCCGCCTCTTCACCCGGGCCACCGGACTCACCCCGCTGCGCTACCAGCAGACTCTCCGCCTCGAACGCGCCGAGCACCTCATCAGCCACGGCACCACGATCGACGCAGCCGCCCGCTCGGTCGGCTTCGAGGACCCGCGCATGCTGCGCCGACTGCGGGCCCGCGGCCAGCAATTGAAGGCCGGTTCGGCAGCGACGCTGTTGGGTTTTCGGGCCGAGGACAGCCCGACGCGCCACAGGAGCGCCCAGTGATCCCACCCCGTCCGGCTCCGCTACTCGACCAGTTCGACTTCGCGCGCGAACGCCGCACCGCCCGGAGGACAGGCCCCGTCATGGACAGCGGCGACGGCACGGACACCCGGGTCGGGCCGATGACCGACGAGGAGTACCTCTGGGAGCCGGTGCCCGGTTGCTGGTCGGTGCGGCGCCGCTCGGACGGCCCGGGACCGCGTGCAACTGCCCTTGAGGGACAGGGGGATTGGGGCCGTGACTCCGCCGCCTACCCGCACCCTTGGCCGCCGCCCTTCACCACCCTCGCCTGGCGCCTGAGCCACCTCACCGAACTGCTGCCCCTGCGCGCCCACCACACGGCCGGCAGCCACACGCTGACCCGCGACGACTACACCGTCAGCGGCGACGCGGCCGGTGCGGCAGCCGCCTTCGACGCCGGTGCCGAGACCTGGCGCAAGGCTCTGCTGAGCGTCGACGACACCGCGCTCGACACCGTCGGGTACTGCACCTGTCCGCACGGCAGCGACGCGGAGGAGCCGTTCATCGACATCGTGTGGTGGGTCAACCAGGAACTACTGCACCACGGAGCCGAGATCGCCATGCTGCGCGACCTGTACCGAGAGCGCGGCTGACCCTCACAGGACCGCTCCCATACGCCAGGGCACGATCTCCCCGGTCGCGAACCCGAGCGCCTCGGACTTGCTCTCCGCACCGGAGGCCAGGTCCATCAGAGTCTCGAACAGGGCGGTGCCGTAGGCGACTTGATCGGTGTGGCTCATGGCGGGCCCGGCGTCGAAGCCGATGTCGATGTCGCCGCGCATCCTTCGTACAGGTCGCCGGTGGTGCTGATCTTCAGACACGGCACGGGACGGGAGCCGAACAGTGAGCCGCGCGGCCGGTCGTGAAGGCGGCGCAGGGCGTGGACCTCACGATCTTCACCAAAATGCTCAAGAACAAGGAACCCTACCCCTACCCGGACTTCCGCAACGGCGCGACCCTCCAGGACGCCCGCCCCTCCGGCGCACTGAGGCGGGCCGGAGCTTGTAGGGCGGGGAGCACCACGCAAGTCCCCGCCGCCGTCGAGGAGTTCCTGTCGTCCTGCCCGGATCGGTGCCCGCCACCGCCGGGCTGCCGATGCCCACCCTCAACCCTGAACAGGAACTGCTCATCGAAGTCCGCCGCCAGGACTGAAGTCGCCGTGTTTCAGCGCGCGTTGGTGTCGCGGGAGACCGTGACCTTGACGGGAAGGCGCCTCACTCCGTGCATCAGCAGCCCTGGGGACCACTCCAACTCGGTCTCGTTCACGGCCAGTTCCAGGGATCCTCCGTCACGGGCAGGCACTCGGTGAGCAGGTCGACGACGTCGCGCCAGGCTCGCTGCGCGTGCTGTGGGTGGTAGCCGACGCCGGGGACCGTGGGGTGGTCGACCGGCGGGTGGTGGAAGGCGTGCAGGGCGCCGCCGTAGAGCGTGAGGCGCCAGTCGACGCCCGCGGCCTGCATCTCGGCGGTGAACGCCTCGCGTTGCGCGGGCGGCATGATCGGGTCTTCCGAACCGACCCCGGCCCACACCGGGCACCGAATGCGCGCAGCTTCGCCCGGTCGGCCCGTGGTCAGTGCGTTGACCGTCCCGATCGCGCGTAACTCGACGCCGTCGCGCCCGAGTTCCAGCCCGACGGCGCCCCCGGTGCCGTAGCCGACGGCGGCGATCCGGTCGGGGTCGGTCCGCGGTTCGGTGCGCAACACGTCGAGCGCCGCACGGCCGATGCCTCGCATCCGCCCGGAATCGGCGAGCAGCGGCAGGCAACGGGCCAGCATCTCCTCGGGGTCGCCCAAATAGCGCCCGCCATGAAGGTCGAAGGCCAGCGCTACGTATCCCAGCTCGGCGAGAACATCGGCCCGGCGGCGCTCGACGTCGCTGAGCCCCATGCCCTCTGGGCCGAGCAGCACCGCGGGCCGGCGGTCGACACCGGCCGGGAGCGCGAGGTGTCCGACCATCGTCAGCCCGTCGGCCGGATACTCGACCGTACGCGTCGTAATCGCCGTCATGGGACCGGACTGTATTGATCGTCGAGCCCGGTCCGGCCGGTGTTCTGCCGCTGGCAGAACGGTGCGGGTGTCCCTCTGAAATACGGCGAGGGTCCGCAAGAACCGTCGCAAACCCTGCCCCCACGGCAGCGCCACCGGATCACCTGCCCGGGCCACGGTGTCGGAGGGTCGGGTACGGCGAGACGTGCGCCAGGTCTTCCAGGGCGGACGAGCCCGGCGCCGACCGTGCGGACCTGGCTCCCGTGCGTACCGGCGCCGGGTTCCGCGCCTCGATGTCCTACAGGGTGACGGACGTACGGCGGCTGGACGTGTAGCGGGCCGCCGTTGAGGTTCCTTGCTTGAGCACGTTAACCTGCGAGGATGACCGGCGAAGAGCCCCTCACCGCGCAGGAAGAGCGCTTCTGGCGCGCGCTGATGCGTGTCATCGTCGCGCTGCCGCGCTCGCTCGACGACGATCTACTGCGCGCCACCGGTCTGACGCTCACCGAGTACGTCGTCCTGATGAGTCTGTCCGAGGCCGAGAACCAGGAACTCCGGATGGCGGACCTGGCCTCGGCCACCGCCCTCTCGGCGAGCCGCATCACCCGTGTCGTGGACGCGCTGCAGAGCCGGGGCCAGGTCGTCAAACGGCGCTACGAGGCGGATGCCCGGGGAAACGTGGCGACGCTCACCCCGGACGGGATGAAACGGCTCCAGGCCGCGTATCCGGTCCACCTCGCCAGTGCTCGCAAGCGGGTCATGGACCATCTGGACGGCCGGTCACTGTCGGCCTTGGTGCGGCAGTTCGAGACGGTGGTCGAGAAGTTCGACTGAGGGCCGCGCCCCCTGGGCGACTGCCTTACGCCTGCCGGACCGCGCCGGTGCGGTGGCGCCGCTCCTCGAACGAGGCGAAGACCGCCGAGACGCCGTAGACGAGGCTGAACAGGCCGAAGACCGTGGCTAGGGAGACCGCGCCGATGTCCGGGTGGACGAACGGCGAGAACGCGAACACGATCGCCACCGCGCCGGTCAGCAGGAACAAGGTGCGTTCCCCCGCCGTCTCGCCGCGCTGGAAGGCCAGGCCGATCTCCATGGCGCCGGTCGTCAGGGCCCACGCGGCGATCCAGATCGTGAGCGCGAGCGCCGTGATGCCGGGCCAGGCGAGGGCGACCACCCCGCCGGCGAGTGAGAGCAGGGAGAGCAGCAGCCAGCCGAGGACGGGTCCCACCCGGTCGCTCGCGAAGGCGCGGGCGGCGTCCGTCGCCGCGATCATGAACGCGTAGACGGCGAAGATGTCATGGCCCGGGTCGCCGCCCAGGTCCTCGGGCCCGTCGATGCCTGCCCGAGGACGAACGCGCCCTGCTGCGCGACACGTTGGAGGCCTGGTTCGACTCCGGCGGCTCGGCCGAGGAGGCCGCCAAGATGGTGCACGTCCACCCCAACACCGTCCGCACCCGCCTCCGCCGGATCGCCGAACGCATCGGCCGCTCACTGACCGACCCCCGCGGCATCACCGAACTCTCCCTCGCGCTGCGCGCCGTCCGGTAGACCCCGAGGCCCCCGACCTCGGAGTCGACCGGTGCGGAGGATTAGGCGGCCGTGCCGCCGGCGTAGTCGCTCTTGAAGGTGGTCTCGATGGTGGTGGCGACGGACTGGGCCACTCCCGTGCCGGTGAGGATGATGCCCAACTCCCGGTTGTTGGAGAGGGAGTTGCTGCTGATGTTCATCGAGCCCGCCTCCACCTCCTGGGTGGACAGACCGTAGTCGGCGACCATCGCCTTGGCGTGGATGTAGAAGCCGTTCGGGTCGGAGTACCCGACGACCGTGCCGCCGGCCGCCTTGATCGCGGACACCTCACTGGCGTAGCTCGACGGGGTCTCCAGCACCACCCGCACGGTCACGCCCGCCTTCGCCCTGGCCACGATCGCGTTGACCACCGTGCTGTCGCTGAACTCCAGTTCCTCGACGTCGAGCGTCGTGGTGGCCGCGTTGATCACGGTGAGGAGGCGGCTGCGGGAGTCCGTGGGGGACCAGAGCAGATGGTCGCCGTCGGTCGGGGTGATCGAGGTTCCGGCGTAGTCGGCGTTGAAGACCTTCTCGATCGCGGCGACGTCCCGGGTGTCGTCGGTGAAGACCCCGTAGTCGCGGCCGGTCGTGTAGTACTGCGAGGTCAGATTGCCGGTCAGGACAAGGGACTTGGTGGCGTCGACCGTGATCGTCTTCTGGTGGGTGTAGACGAAGCTGGACGGCGACCACACCACGCCGACGCCCGCGTTCGTCAGCGCCGTGTACGCCGAGCTGTTGGCGGACTGGTGCGCGGTGTCGAGGACCACCCGCACGGTGACGCCCTTCTTCTCCAGCGCTATGAGGTCATTGACGGCGGTGGTGTCCTCCAGCTCGTACATGGTCATGTCGAGCGAGGTGGTGGCCGAGTTGATGAAGTCGTAGATGGTCGGCTGGGTGGTGCCGGACTGCGAGAAGGCGAAGGCGGTGTAGGTCGCGGCGTTGGCGGGGACGGCCGTGACGAAGAGGGTGGCGCCGGCTGCCAGCGCGACACCCGCGCGGCCGAGGAACGTCCTCAACATGCGTGACTCCTAGTCGAGTTGATGCCCACGTGGGGGGTGGTGAGCGTGGGCATGACACCACGCGCGTAGAACGATGAGGAAGAGAACCTCGGTGAACTCGGGATTACCGCCGCCGTGCTGGAGCGGACAAAGGGGACTTCGAGCAGGTGGGGGCCGGTTCATGGGGTCCCCGCGAGTTCGCAAAAACTTCGTTGTCCGCCGGTTACCGGGCATCCTGCACACTGTTAGAGGATCTACAGAGGACGCCTGCTCGACCATGCCCTTCCCGTGGTAAAGGATCTTTCGATGAGCCAGCAGAACACGCAGGACGACCGGTTCGACGTCGTGGTACTCGGCGCGGGCCCCGGCGGCTATGTCGCCGCCATCCGCGCCGCGCAACTCGGCAAGCGGGTCGCGGTGGTCGAGGAGAGGTACTGGGGCGGCGTCTGCCTCAACGTGGGCTGCATCCCGACCAAGGCGCTGCTGCGCAACGCCGAACTGGCGCACATCTTCACCCGCGAGGCGAAGACCTTCGGTATCAAGGTCGAGGGGGAGGTCTCCTTCGACTACGGGGAGGCGTTCCGCCGCAGCCGCCGGGTCGCGGACGGCCGGGTCAAGGGCGTCCACTACCTGATGAAGAAGAACAAGATCACGGAGATCGACGGCCGAGGCACCTTCCTGGATGCGCACACCCTCCAGGTGGCCGGATACGACGGCGACACCCGCACCATCGCCTTCGAACACTGCATCATCGCCACCGGCGCCACCCCGAGGCTGCTGCCCGGCACCAAGCGCAGCGCGCGCGTCGTGACGTACGAGGAGCAGATCCTCGCCGACGACCTCCCGCAGTCGATCGTCATCGCGGGCGCCGGAGCCATCGGCATCGAGTTCGCCTACGTCCTGCACAACTACGGCGTGAAGGTCACGATCGTCGAGTTCCTGGACCGCGTCGCACCCCTGGAGGACGTCGAGGTATCCACTGAACTCGCCAAGCAGTACCGCAAGTTGGGCATCGACGTCCTCACCTCCACCCGCGTCGAGTCGATCGACGAGTCCGGCCCCCAGGTCCGCGTCACGGTCACCGGCAAGGACGGCACCCAGCAGGTCCTGGAGGCCGACAAGGTCCTCCAGGCGATCGGCTTCGCGCCGAACGTGACCGGCTACGGTCTGGAGAACACGGGCGTACGGCTCACCGAGCGCGGCGCGATCGACGTCGACGGCCGGTGCCGCACCTCCGTCCCGCACATCTACGCCATCGGCGACGTCACCGCGAAGCTGATGCTCGCCCACGCGGCCGAGGCGATGGGCGTCATCGCCGCCGAGACCCTCGCGGACGCGGAGACGATGGAACTGGACTACGCGATGATCCCGCGCGCCACCTACTGCCAGCCGCAGATCGCCAGCTTCGGCTACACCGAGGCGCAGGCACGGGAGTTGGGCCACGACATCAAGGTCGCGAAGTTCCCGTTCACCGCGAACGGCAAGTCGCACGGCCTCGGCGACACCACCGGCTTCGTGAAGCTGATCAGCGACACCAAGTACGGCGAACTCCTCGGCGGCCACCTCATCGGCCCCGACGTCACCGAACTCCTCCCCGAACTGACCCTGGCCCAGCAGTGGGACCTCACCGTCCACGAGGTCGCCCGCAACGTCCACGCCCACCCGACCCTGGGCGAGGCGGTGAAGGAAGCGGTGCACGGCCTGGCCGGACACATGATCAACATGTGACCGTCCCCTCCCGTGCGTGGTGACCGAAGGTCCCGCAGGACGTCGCAGAGCCCGGCCGGGCACCGCACAGCTCGGCCGGGCTCCGGGTTTTCGTGAACCCGAGGTTCTTCAGGGCCGAGCGTCCGGCGCGACGCCCCGCAGGATGAAAGCGATCACCTCGTACAGGCCCCGTTCCGCGGCCTCCGGAGTGAGCATGCCGGTCGCGGCCAGGTCGGTGTAACCGTGGAGTGTCGAGAAGACCGGGACGCCGATGCTGTCGAGAGGGCACTCGCGCACCTCTCCCTGGCGCTGCCCCTCCAGCATCAGCCGCTCGATGAACTCGGACCAGCGCCAAGGTGGCGTCCACCAGGTGGGCGGACGCCTGAGGGTCGTGCTAGATCGAGTACATCAGGCCGAGCAGCGCGGCGGCCCCCTCCTCCCGGAGTGTCTCCTCGGCGCGGGCCGGCGGGGCGGCGCGCAGGTCTCCGTGGTGACAGGGGCGGGGCGGGTCTCCATGGAGGGCTGTGTATCGGCGATGTGTGCGCAGCCCACAACGGCTGCCCGTGACCACTGCACCCGGCACCGCAGCCGGCGCGTGGACCACCACCGACATCCACGACCAGAGCGGCCGTACGGCCGTCGTCACCGGCGGCGACAGCGGGCTCGGCATCGCCACCGTCGAGGCGCTGGCCGCCGCGGGCGCCCATGTGGTGCCCGCCGTACAGGATCCCGGGGCGGGGCGAGGCTGCCGCCAGGGGCGTGAACGGCAGCGTGGAGGTACGCCGCTCGACCTCGCCTCCATGCGCGCGTTCGCCGCCGACTGGCGAGGTGGGCAGGACCTGCTCATCAACAACGCCGGCGTCATGAACTCGCCGGAGTCGCGCACCACGGACGGCTTCGAGACCCGGTTCGGGACCAATCGCCCTCCGGCCGACCGCTGGTCAGGACGTGCCGGACGTCACCAGGAGACCATGGGCTTGGCCTCGCCCCGTCGACGTCGAGGACCGCGCAGTTGACGTATCCGGGCGCCGGTGAGGCCAGGAAGGCGACCGTCTCGGCGACGTCCTCCGGCCGGCACACACGCCCCAGCGCCAGCATGTCCGCGAACCGCTGCCACTGCTCCTCGTCGAAGATCTCCCGCACCCCTTCGGCCAGCACGAACCCGGGCCGTACGACGTTGCTGCGGATGCCGTCCGCGCCGTGCTGCGCGCCGATGTACAGGGAGAACGTCTCCAGCGCCGATTTGCAGGCGCCGTAGGCCGCCTTCGTCGCGGTGGCGCAGCGGACGGCGCCGGACGAGATGTGGACGATCGACCCGCCGCCGCCGCTCGCCGGCATCGCCGGAATCGCGTGCCGCGCACCCCAGACGGCGGCCATGACGGTGACGTCGAAGGTGCGCTGCCAGGCCTCGTCGCTGGAGGTGGACGAGCCGGTGTCCTCGGGTATCTAGACGGCGGCGTTGTTGTCCAGGACGTCGAGGCGCCCGAACGAGTCCAGCGCCGCCTGTATCAGGCTCCGCACCCTTCCTCCCGGCTGACGTCGGCGTGCACCCCGACCGCGCTGTCACCCAGGTCCACCAACAGCTTGTCCAGGGCCCCGTCGTTGATGTCGCCCAGGACCACCCGGGCGCCCTCACCCACACGTGGATGTCCGGTGACCACCGGCCGCACTGGGACGGGAACCGCAGCCGTGGCGCTACGCTGCCGTGTCGTGCAGCAGACACGCCTCGACACCAGTCGGATCAGGGCGGCCCGCCGGGTGATCGACCCGATGTTCCTCGACACTCCGCTGTACCGCTGCGAGGCGCTGGAGCCCGGACTCGGGTGCGCGGTCAGCATCAAGCTCGAAACGGCGAACCCGGTCCGCAGCTTCAAGGCGCGCGGCACCGAGCTCGTCGCGAGCCGACTCGCCGACAACGGTGAGCGGGCCGCTGTGTGTGCCAGCGCGGGCAACCTCGGCCAGGCGCTGGCGTGGTCCGGTCGCGGCCGGGGGCTCGATGTCACCGTGGTGGCGTCCCGTTTCGCGACCGCGGCCAAGCTCGACCGCATCCGCGCGTTGGGCGCGCGGCTGGAACTGGTGGACGGGGACCACGAGTTGGCCCGCGAGCGGGCGGCGGCCGTCGCACGGTCCGAGGGCATCCGGCTGGTCGAGGACAGCCTGGACATCGAGACGTGCGAGGGCGCGGCGACCATCGGCCTGGAACTGGCGGACGCGGCGCGGCCGTTCGACACCGTGCTGATCGCTCTCGGCGGCGGGGCGCTGGCCACCGGAGTGGGGCATGTGCTGAAGTCCCTGGCGCCCGGGGCGGAGGTGATCTGCGTCCAGCCGCTGGGCGCACCGGCGTTGACGCTCTCGTGGCGCGCGCGGCGGGTCGTCACCACCGACTCGGCGGACACCATCGCCGACGGTGTCGCGGGCCGGTTTCCCATCCCGGCCGTCCTGGACGACCTCCTCCTGGTCGCCGACGACGCCCTCCTGGTCCGGGAGGAGTCGATCATCACCGGTATGCGGATGCTCTTCGACCGCGCCGGCCTCGTCGTCGAACCGTCGGCCGCGCTCGGTGTCGCGGCGATCCTTGAGAACCGCGAGCGGTTCGCCGGCCGCCATGTGGTCACCGTCGTGTGTGGCGGCAACGTCGACGCCGACGCGTTTCGCCGCTGGATCGGCGTGGCTCCGTTGTAGGGGTTCCTCCCGTACGGCGTCCCGGGCACGCTCGTCACGTGCCCGGGATGTCCCGCCGCGGTGGCCGCTTTCCCTTCACCACGGCGGTGTCCACCGGTGTGTGGGACCAGAGTTGCCGCTGTGCGGCGTCAGGTGAAGGGTTCGGGGGGCCGTGTCAGACTCTCGTAAGATCCACTTCGCGCAATCTCTTATGGGGCACGGGAGTTGGCGACGGCGGCGGACTGGGTGAGGGCGCCTTCCGTGAGCTTCGCATGTGCGGCGTCCGCGGGTTGATCGGCGACGCCGGTGGTGCCTGGGACCTCGGCCTCGGCGTGGGTGCCGTGTCGCGCCTGGAGGACCCGCCGGGCGCGCCGGATCCCGTCGTCCGTTCCCCTCCGATGTCCCCCTCCGACGGCCGTGACGCGCTCCGCCCAGCAGCGCTACGGATGTTCGTCTTCGCGAAGAGAAACGCCGTCAACGACACCGAGGACGGCTGATCGGTTGTACTTCGAGGGGCGGTCGATCGGGAGGTGACCTCGTTCCGCTGATCGGAACAGCAAACGACAGGCGTGTTAAGAGAGTTCAGACTCTGGCGTGTACTTCGGCAACCACGCCGATACCCAGGGGGCGGAAGATCCACGGCTTCTGGCTCGGTGTCCGAACTCGAAGGAGCACATCGACATCATGCGCCTGACTTTGCGAAGAAAAACAGTCGGTCTCGTCTCGACACTGCTGATGGCCGGAGCCTGTCTGGCTGCGACGACGACAGGGGCCGACGCGCAACCGTCGTCGGCCACCTCCGTCAAGCCGTTGGCGGGCCTCTTCCACCCCGTCAAGAACGTCGGCGACAACCTGTGCCTCCAGCCCGAGGGCGCATCGACGGCACTGTTCGCGAGGATCGTCCAGAAGCCGTGCGACGGCAGTATCGCGCAGGGCTGGCAGTACCTGCAGGTCGCGACCAACCACTACCGCCTGGAAAACCAGCTGAGCGGCTACTGCGTATGGGCCTGGGACGGGGCCTTCAACGGCGGACGCGTCCTCCAGGACGAGTGCCATTCGAGCAACAGCGAGATCAACACAGGGGCAACGCTGCCGGACGTCGTCAAGCTGGAGTCCAGGGTCGGATTCCGCGACACGGGCTTCTGCATCGACGTGCCGGGGGGAGCCGGCACCGACGGGCTGGCCATGCAGATCTACCAGTGCAACGGCACCCTCGCGCAGCGCTGGGTCGTCGGCTTCTAGGAGCCGTGCAGTGCCGTCAGCGCTTCGCGATACACGTCGTGGCGCACGGCGAGGTCCGGACCCGACCGCCGACATGTTCCTCATCCCCGTGGATCCTCTTCCACGAGCGGCGGGTCGGCACACGTTGTTCCCCCGGCAGGCGGCTCATTCGCCTGTCGGCGGGCACGCATCAGGACCTTCTCGACCGACTGGACGCCCCTCTCGTCCACCAGGGCCTTACTGCCGGCCGACCGCCGGTGAGGCGGACGCCTGTCATCGGCTCCCCGGCCAGGGGGGTCGCCCGCATGCTTGTCCACTCGGCGTCGGCCGGCTCTCACCGACACGCAGCGCTGCGAGGCGGGTTCAGCGTGGCCGCCGCTGTACGACGTCGGCGAGCACCGTGGTCACCAGCTTGCCGACCGTCGACGTGGTCGGCGGGTCCGAGGCGCGGTCGGCGAACAAGAGGTGTCCGCCTCCGACCAGGGAGAGGGTGAGCGAGTCGATGTCGGCGTCGGTCGCGATGCGGCCCCTGGCGCGCTCGTCGGTCAGGTAGGCCGAGACCGCCGTCGTCATCTCGGCGAGGATGGCGATGCCGCCTCCGGGCCGGGCCTGCCGCAACCGCGCCCGCAACTCGTCCCGGAAGGTGATGAGCGGGATGATGGCCACCGGCACGGGCCCGAACAGAGTGGTCAGCGCGTCGGTGAGGTTGTCGGCGACGGTGCCGTTTCCGGCGGAGTCGCGCAGTGCCTGCGCCTGCGTCTCCAACTGCGCGGCCCGGTCGAGGACGAGCTCGGCGAGGAAGGCGTCGAAGTCGCTGAAGTGCCGGTGCAGAACGCCCTTGGCGCAGCCCGCCTCGTCGGTGACGGCCCGGCTGGTCAGCCCGTTCGGGCCGTCCCGCAACAGCACGCGCTCGGCGGCGTCGAACAACTGCTGCCGCGCATCACGAAGGTGCACCCCGGTCGGCACGTGTGGTTCCTCTCGTACGCCGGCGCGCCGGCGCCTCTTGGTGCGTGGGCGCTTGCCCACTAAGGTGAACGCATGCCCACTTTACCGCGAGAGCAGCCAGGACCCGCCCCTTCGCATCAGGCCCGGCAGATGGCCGAGTCCTTCGGCACGGACGCCCGACGCTACGACCAGGCCCGCCCCGGCTACCCCGACGAACTGGTGGCACGCATCGTCGCCGGGAGTCCGGGGACCCAAGCACCCGAGGTGCTCGACGTGGGCACCGGCACCGGCATCGCGGCCCGTCAGTTCCAGGCCGCCGGCTGCGCCGTGCTCGGCGTCGAACCGGACGCACGGATGGCCGACTTCGCGCGGGACCGCGGCCTGCCGGTCGAGGTGGCGACCTTCGAGGACTGGGAACCGGGCGGCCGGACGTTCGACGCGGTGACCGCCGCCCAGTCCTGGCACTGGGTGGATCCCCTTGCCGGTGCCGTGAAAGCGGCCCAAGTGCTGCGCCCCGACGGCCTCCTGGCGATCTTCGGGCACGTGTACGAGCCGCCCGCCGAGGTGGCCGAGCCCTTCGTCGCTGCCTACCGGCGAGTGGTGCCCGACTCGCCGTTCGGCGGTGGATCGGCCCGCCGCCCCCTGGAGATGTACCAGGCGGCATACGCGAAGGTCGCCGACAGGATTCGCGAGATCGGGCAGTTCCATGAACCGGAACAGTCGTGTTTCGACTGGGAGCGGTCCTACGCGCGCGACCAGTGGCTGGACCTCCTCCCCACGACCGGCGGCCTCACCCGCCTCGACCCCGGTCAACTGGCCGAGATACTGGGCGAGGTGGGCCGAGCCATCGACGCCCTGGGAGGCGGCTTCATGATGCCCTACACCACCCTCGCGGTCATCGCCGCGCGCGCCGACACCCCTCTCTGACCCCCTGTGATCCACTCCCTTTCGGAACGGCGGGTTCCAGAGCGTTGCTTTCCGAATGGCCCGCTCGTTGATCTCCGCATGCAGTGAGCGGTGCCCGAGCGGCATGGAGGCGTGGATCGACAGTGGTGCCCGGCGGCCTCCCGTGGGCAGGCGAACGGAGAGCCCTGTGCGCATGAGTGACCTTCAGCGGTGCGAGATCCGTCCCGGACGACTCGTCGAGTGGACGCTGCATCCGGCGGCCGTAGGAGCGGCGCGGGCCCTTCCCGACGACGTGCGGCCACCGGCGTATGTGCAGGAGTCCCATATCCGTACGGCGCGTTCGGTGCGCGAGGACGGGCTGTTCGTGCCGACCTGGCTCGGGACCGCCTTCGACATGCCGGGAAGGATCGAACTCGACGTGCTCCAGGGCGCGTTGCGGGACTGGATGCTCCGGCACGAGACGCTGCGCAGCGGATTCCGGTGGGCCGGTGACGAGATGCGCCGCTTCACACTGGACGCCGACGCTGTGGCCCTGCACCGCGAGGACATCGGCGAGTTCGCGGACGCGGGGACCCTGACCCGGTATCTGCAGGACCGTTTCGATGTCACGGCGGATGCGCTCACCTGGCCGAACTTCCTCTTCGCGGCGGTCGTTCGCCAAGACTGCACGAGCGTGTACCTGGCGTTCGACCACAGCAACGTCGACGCGTACTCGCTCCATCGCATCGCGGGGGAGGTGCACGAGCTGTACGCGGCCGGTCTCGCCGGGAGGACGGTCGAAGTGGCGCCAGTCGCCAGCTACATCGACTTCTGCGTGGGCGAACGCACGGACGCCGACCAGATCGACGACACGCACACCGTCGTCTCCCGCTGGCGCGAGTTCATCGCCCGCTGCGACGGCAGACTGCCGAACTTCCCTGTCGACCTCGGCCTCGACCCCCAAGGGCCGCTGCCCACACAGAAGTTCCTCCAGGAGATGCTGACCGACGACACGGACGCGGCGGCCTTCGAGGCCTACTGCCGACCGTACGGCGGAAGCCTCGTCGGCGTCCTGGCGGCCGTGGCCCTCGCCGCCCGCGAGATCAGCGGCCTCGACGTGTACCGCACCGTCGTGCCCTTCCACACCCGGGCCAAGTCCCGCTGGGCCGACTCCGTCGGCTGGTACGTGGGCGGCGCGCCGATCGAGATCCCGATCGAGCACGCGAGGGACTTCGACGACGCCCTGCGGATGGTCCGCGCCACGCTCCGCGAGAACCGCCCACTGGCCCGCATGCCCATCGCCCGCGTACTGCGCCTGCTGGGCGCCGACTTCCGGCCCACGTCCCCCGACCTGTACTCGATCGTCTCCTACGTCGACTCGCGCGCCCTGCCCGGCTCGGACCGCTGGCAGGAGCTGAAGGCGTACGGGCTGATCCGGGTGTCGTACGGCGATCAGGTGTGCGCGTGGGTGACCCGGGTCCACGAGGGCCTGCAGTTCGCCTGCCGTATCCCGGACAACGACATCGCGGACAAGAACATGCGGCTGTGCATGGAGTTGGTGGGGGAGCGGATGGTCTCGGTGGCCCGGCGGGCGTTGGCCGTGCGTCTCTAGCCTCTCCGCGTACGCAGTTGAGACCGACTCCGGCATGGGGCACGGGTACCGACCGTGGTACTCGCGCCCCATGTCCGAACAAACATGTGCTGCAGCACCGTTGACCGACCGGACGGACGGGATCTACGTTCGGGAGCAGGCGAAAGCGCTTGCCATACCCCCGCCGTTCATCCGGCCCACCCCCCTGGGCCGCGCTCCCGGTAATCCGTCCCCCCACCGTCCGCCGGACCGGGCAACCACTCCTGACCTCAGACAACGATGTCCACGCCCCACTCAGGAGGCATCGCCATGACACCCCCAGTATCCGGAGACGAGATATCCTCGGCGCCGCCGCGGGCGCCGTGTTCGCCCCGCTCCTCGCCGGCTGTTCCGGCGGCGGAGGAGGAGGCACCGCGATCGGCATGGCGGCGGCGGTCGCCTCTCTCCCACTGATCACGGCCCCTACGGCACTGGCTGCGGCCTGCGCAGTCCTGCGCCGAGCGATCCGCGAGGACCGTCCGGTCACCCTGGGGGAGTACGTCGCCGAGTTCCGCGGCCACGGACTGCGCCGCTCGGTGCTGTCCGGCGTGTCGGCCTTCACCGCTCTGACACTGGTCGCGCTCGACCTCGCGCTCGCGCGGGCGGGCCTTCCGGGCGCCGGTCCGATGTTATGGGCGCTGACTGGTCTGGCAGCGGCGGGACTTGTCCTCGCCCTGCGCGCGGCGGCGGACCCGGCGGTCGCACACGGCTGGATTCCGGCCCTGAACCGGGCCGCAACCCGTTCCGCCGGGGATCCCGTGGACTGCGCCCTGATCGCGGCGGCGATCGGTCTGTGCGTCGCGTTCCTGTGGATGCTGCCCCTGCTCGCCCTGCTGCTGCCCGGGCCGCTGGCTTTCGCGATCACGGCCGTGGAACTCCGTGCCGAACCCGCACACAACAGGTGATACACGGCCACGCCAGGTACCCGCTCGTCGATGGACTCCTGCGCACCATCGTCGACCGGACCGAGAACGGTGAGTCCTGGGCCGACGTCCGCCGCCGCCCTACACGGAGGTTCGGCGGACCGCGGCGAGCGCGTCCCAACCACTCCAGGCCGGGATCGCCTCCAGCGCCTCCCGCCACGCCGACGGGATGCCCCCGGTGCCGGTGCGGGCCGCGACGACGCCGCCCACGATCGCGCAGGTCGTGTCCCGGTCGCCCCACCCGGCGACGGTCTGCCACAACGCCTCCGGCAGATCGTCCGGGTGTCCGGCCGCCGACCACAGGGCGAACGGCACGGTGTCCGGAGCCGAGATCAGCGTCCCCGAACCCAGCACGGACGCCGCGTGCCGCACCGACGTCCGCTCGGAGAAGCCCGCGGCGACCAGCAGCCGGGAGCGGACATCGCCGTCCGGGACGTGCGAGGCGACCTCGTGCAGGAACTCGGCGCGCGGGAGGGCCGGTTGATCCGCGCCGGCGGCGGCCAGCGCTGCGGCGACGGCCACGGCCACCGCGCCCGCGACGGCCTCCGGGTGGGCGTGGGTGGTCAGCGCGGAGAGCCGGGCCTGCTCGGCGGCGGCAGCGACGTCGTCGTGGAACCAGGCGCCCAGCGGGGCGACCCGCATCGCGGCGCCGTTGCCGTAGGACCCCTGCCCGCCGAACTGCCCTGTGGTGACAGCCCGCCAGTCCTCGCCCTCGCCGACCCGGCGCAGCACGCCGTGCATGGACGGGCCGTACTTGCGCCCCGGCTCCCGTTCGTACTCGGCGGCGAACTCCCGTGCCAGCGCGTCCGGTTGCACCTCTCCGTGGGCCACCAGATGCGCGAACAGGACGAACGCCATCGCCGAGTCGTCCGTCCACAGCCACGGAGCGGTTCGCAGTTCGCGCGTGGCCCACAGCTTCTCGGCGGGCTCGTCGGACCGCGTGAACCAGCTGTCCCCGAAAGCATCACCCGTCACCAGGCCGTCCAGCGAGGCGTGGGCCTGTTGCGGACTGCTCATGAGGGGGCTCCTGTCAATAATCGGCGGGCCTGGCACATCGTAGTTAAGGTGCCGGGATGGAGCGGATCCTGGTGGTTGGGGCGACCGGCGCGGGCAAGTCCACGCTGGCCCGGGGTGTGGGCGAGCGGCTGAAGCTGCCGTACCACGAGATGGACGCCCTGTACTTCACCGGCCCCGACTGGGCCGTCAACGAGACCCTGACCGACGACGTGCTACGGCTCACCGCCGAACCCCGCTGGATCATCGACTCGATCGGCTATCCCGAAGTCCGCGATCTGCTCTGGGAGCTGGCGGACACGGTGCTCTGGCTGGACTACGGGAGAGGCGTGATCATGCCGCGTGTCCTGCGCCGTTCCCTGCGGCGTACGGTCACCCGCGAGCGTATCTTCGGCGGCAACAGGGAGACCTGGGCGGGCTGGTTGAGCCGCGAGCACCCGGCCTGGTGGGCCTGGTCCCAGCACGCGGGCAGGCGCCGCGAGATCGAGGACCGTACGAACGACCCGCGCTTCGCTCCGCTCACCACGCTGCGGTTCGCCCGGCCTCGCGAGACCGCGGCCTGGTTGGCGTCCCTGGGCTGAGCCGTCAGAGGAAGGGCGTGCCCGCGTCGAGACCGGAGAGGACCCGGCCGTACAGCTCCAGGTTGGTGCTGGGGTTGACGAAGGAGTGCAGGCTCAGCGCGTGCAGATCGCGTACCGCCCGCTGGACGGGCACGTCCAGGTGCAGCGAGGACGCGCCCGAAGCGGACGCGATCAGATCCACGGCCTCCTTGCAGAGCCGGGTCGTATAGCCGCTCTGCGCACGGATCCTGGCGCGGTCCGCCTGTGTGTACCGTTCGTCGTTGTCGGCCGCCGACTCGATCCGGGCGACGAACTCGGCGGTCAGCAGTTCGGCGCAGGAGATCTTCAACGCGGCCTCGGCGATCTGGAGATGGGTGACGCCCGCCTCGTACTGCCGCTCGTGGAAGGTGTACGTGATGCCCCGCCGGTGGATGCGCTCGGTGAACTCGGCGAGGGCCGCCCGCGCCAGGCCCAGCGCGTTCGGCGCCGTCCAGGCGCAGAACAGCATCAGGACCGGCATCCGGTAGAAAGGGTCGTCGGCGTTGGCCTTGGAGGGGAAGCCGCCGGCCAGCAACTGCCCCACGGGCAGGATGCGGTGCGCGGGCACGAACACGTCCCGTGCGACCACGCTGTTGCTGCCGCTGCCCGCCAGGCCGGACACGTACCAGTCGTCGAGGATCTCCAGATCCGACATCGGAACGGCGGTCCACAGCACCTCGGGCGGACCGCCGTCGGACTCGACCCGGGCCGTCAGCAGATGCCAGTCGGCGTTCTGACAGCCGGTGGCGAAGCCCGAGGTGCCGTTGACCACGTATCCGCCGTCCGTCGCCACCGCGACGGCGTCCGGGATGAGCGTGCCGCCGACCCGCACATCGGGGCCGGTGAAGATCTCGTCCTGCGCCTCGTCCGGGAACAGCGCGGCGATGTAGGAACACCCCGCCTGGATCAGCGCCATGAAACCGGTCGAACCACACCCGGCGGCGATCTCGCCCAGCACCTCGACCTGTGTGCTCAGCCGGCTCTGGTAACCCCCGTACCGGCGTGGGACGTTCATCCGGTACACCCCGGCGTCCGTCAGCGCGGCCACCACCTCAGCCGGCACCCGCCGCTCCTGCTCGGTGCGCAACGCGCTGTCGCGGAGCAGGGGTTGCACCTCCCGCACGCGTGCGACGAGACCGGCATCGGACGGGAGCGGAGCCATGGGCGACCTCCGAGCGCTACGGGCCCTCACCGTGGCGCGGAACGCGCGAGGTGTCAACGCCCCTGCTCAGTCGCAGAGTTGAGGGACCGATAGAAGTCGAGGTGGTCACGGGCCGCGGTGTCCCAGGTATGGCGGGCGGCCAGCTTCCGCCCGGCGTTTCGTCGCACCGGGTCCTCGACGACGAGGGCCTGACCGAGTTCCGTGCCCAACTCCCCAGGCGTGGCGGCGAAACGGGCGGCGCCCCCGAACACCTCACGCAGCACCGGCAGATCCCGCACGACCAACGGCACTCCGGCGGCCAGCGCCTCCATCGCGGCCAGCCCGAAGCCCTCCTTGAGCGACGGGAAGGCGAACACGTCCGCCGCGGCGACCAGCGACGGCAGCTCGTCCTCCGGGACCTGCCCCAACACGACCGGTTCCACCGCGAGTTCCGCGGCCCGCGCCTCCCAGCGCGCCCGGTAGTCACGGTAGTCGAAGAGGGTCTCGCCACCCGCGACCACCAGCCGGACGTCGGGACGGGCGGCGCGCAGCAGGGCGTAGGCCTCCAGGAGGTCCAGCGAGCCCTTGCGGGGCTCGATGCCGCCCACGGTGAGGACGTACGGGCCGAGACGGGAACGCCAACTCGCCCGCGCTACCGGGTCGGTGACGGCGAAGCGGTCGTACGAGACCCCGTTGGGAATGACCCCCGCCTCGATGCCCCAGCCCTCCGCCAGCTCCCGCGCGACCGCCTCCGACACGCACAGGTGTGCGTACGGCTCGACGATCGCCCGCTCGTGGCAGGCGGCCAGCTCGGGGGTGGTGAAGTGGTCGAGGTGGTGGACCGTGCGGACACAGCGGCCGGCCGCGTTGGCGCTGATGCAGTCCTGGGCGTGGACGACGTCGTAGGGCGTGGCGTCGAAGGCGGTGCGGAGGATGGAGATGGAGCGCAGGACGCGTGCGCCGACCGTCTCTTCGGGCGGGCCGTCGGGGAACGGCACGATCTCGACCCGCACCGCCGGGGCCACCGGGCGGTAGAAGCCCGCGTCGCCGCCCCGGCCCAGGGTCCACACCGTGACGTCCTCGCCCAGTGCCGCGAGGGCCTCCGCGAGCGCGAGGGTGTGGACGACTCCACCGCGCGGCCTGGTGGAGTAGCTGAGCAGAGCGATCTTCACGTCCGGGACTCCCGGTAGGCGTCGGGGCGGCGTTCGTCGAGGTGGCGCAGGACGCGGCGGGCGCGGTCGGTCTCGGCGGCGACGTCGATCTCGGCGACGGCGAGACCGGCCTTGGACCAGGTGCGGGCGAGGATGTCGCCGCCGGGGCCGACCACCTTGGCCTGGCCGAGGAAGCGCATGCCGCCCATCGCGCCGGTCTGGTTGGAGGAGGCGAGGACGACCTGGTTCTCGGCGGCGCGGGACTGGTCGTACAGGTCGAAGAGCCGGGCCTGGCGGTCCTGTGCCATGCGCGGGGCGCGGTTGGTGATGGACGTGGGCCAGGCGGACAGACAGGCGAGGATCTCGGCGCCGTCCAGGGCCAGCGAACGGGCCGACTCCGGGAAGGTCTTGTCGTAGTCGATGAGCATGCCCAGGCGGCCGACTGGGGTGTCGAAGGCGTCGAAGCGGTCCCCCGCGGTGTACGCGTCGACCTCACCGGCCGGTAGGTGCACCTTGCGGTGGCGGCCGAGGATCCCGTCGCCACTGACGCAGACGGCCGCGTTGTAGCGTTCGTCGCCCGCGTCCTCGCAGTAGCCGACGCACACCACCAGCTCGGCGGCCAGCTTGGCGACTTGAAGAATCAGCGGGTCGTCGGGCTTGAGGGCCGGGGGCAGCGACTCGGGGTCGGGGTGGCGCAGGTCGGCGAGGTAGCCGCCGAGGGCGGCGTCGGGCAGCACGAGGAGTCCGGCCCCGGCGGTACGCGCGTCGTCGACGAGTTTGGCGATGCGGGCCAGGTCGAACTCCAGGTCGCGGCCGAAGTGGGCGGCCACGGCCGCGATCCGGATGGTGCTCATGCGCTGACCGCTCCTGCTGGCGTGTAGGTCTCGGGCCGCCGGTCGCGCAGGTGCCCCATCGACCGGCGGGCGGTCTGAAGGGCCTGTGCAACGTCGAGTTCGGCGACGGCGATGCCGGCCGTGACACCCGTGTCGGCGAGGATCTCGCCGCCGGGGTCGACGACCTTGGCGCTGCCGACGAAGCGTAGCGACCCGAAGGTGCCCGCCTGGTTGGCGGACAGCCACACGATCTGGTTCTCCAGGGCACGGGCCCGGTCGAACAGGTCGAAACGCCGCTTCCAGCGGTCCTTCTCCAGGTCCGCGCTCGCGTTGGTGCGCGCACCGGGCCACGCCGACACGCATACGCCGATCTCGGCACCGTCGAGGGCCAGCGCACGTGCCGACTCCGGGAAAGCCTTGTCGTAGCAGATCATCATGCCGATCCGGCCGACCGGCGTGTCGAAGGCGTGGAAGCGGTCGCCGGAGGAATAGCTGGCATCCTCGCTCAGCGGCTGATGGACCTTGCGGTGGTTGCCGAGGACGCCGTCGCCGGTGACGCACACGACGCTGTTGTAGCGGGTGTCCCCAGCGGCTTCGCAGTACCCCGCCACGACCGTCAACTCCCCGGCAAGAGCGGCCAGTCGGCGGATCTCCGGGCCGTCGAGGGCCAGCGCGGGCGGCCCTTCGTCCAAGGCGCTGTCGTCGTCCAGACTGAGCAGATATCCGCCGAGGCACGCCTCCGGCAGCGCGAGGAGCCGTACGCCCTGTTCCCGGGCCTCCTTGACCAGCCGTTCGGCGATCGCGAAGTCCTCCTCCAGGTCGCGGCCGAACTCGGCGGCCACGGCCGCCATCCGCAGCGTGCTCATGCCGTCCCCATTCCGGTCACCGTCGAGGTGACCGCCTCGGTGATCTCTCCGTCCGGCCAGCGCAGCCCGACCCCCTGCCCCGCGGTCAACTCCCCGCACACGGCGCCAGTCGCCGGCCCGGCGGGCAGCGGCGGTGCGTGCGGCCCGTCGGCGGTCAGCATCGCGAAGCCGGGGAAGCAGGTCAGCCAGTCGCCCATGGACGCGCCCACCGGACGGGGCACGGCGGCGACGTCGAGTACCGCCCCGCAGCCGCTCGCCTCGGCGAGCATGCCCAGTGTCCCGGCGATCCCGGCCATCGACACGTCCTTCGCGGCGGCGGGCCGCGCGGCGGCCACCGCGCTTGTCATCGTGCGGAGTTCGTCCGTGCGACGACGGGTGGTCGAGTCCCACTGGCGGCCCCGGTAGCCCGCGCGCCAGCTGCCGCCGAGGTCGGCCGTCAGCCGTACGGCGTGTCCGGGACGACCGCCACCACCCGGTACCGGCCGGTCGGTGCGGCCGAGCGCGGTCACCGACAGGGCGGCGGGGACGCCGAGTTGGGTGTGCCCGCCGAGCACCGGGACGCCGTAGGCGTGTGCCGCCCGGGTCAGCCCGGTCAGGATCACGGCGGCATGCGCCGTGTCACGCGCGCCGATCGCGTCAAGGAGCCCGACCGGTGAAGCACCCATCGCCGCAATATCGTTGACGTTCACCAGGACCGCGCACCAGCCTGCCCATTCCGGATCCCGCTCCACCATGGACGGCACGATCGCGTCGCACGCGGCGATCACATCGGTGCCGGGCACGGGCGCGCCGTCGTCGCCGACGAAGCCGGGCGGAGCAGGCAGTCCGGCGAGCAAAGGCCCCAACGCGGTTTTCGTCGCAGCGACTTGGGCCGCGACGCGGCCGATGGGCCAGCGCATCAGGACGTGCGGGGCGCCGACGACCTTCGTCGCGCGTACCGATCGCCAGCCGAGCCGCCGGAACAGCACCTCGTTGCGTGCCTGCACGGTCGCGTCGAACCGCAGCGCACCCTCCGCCTCCGCCCGTGCGCAGGCGGCCCGGACCAGTGCCGCGCCGATGCCGTGCGGGCCGCGCGCCTTCGGGGCGACGACCAGCCGGCCGCCCTGCCACCAGCCCAGGTCGGGCCCGTCGTCGACCGGACCCAGCCGGACCCCGCCGATCACCGTGCCGTCCATGGCCCTGGCGACCAGCACGACGGTACGGGTGTCGGCGTCACGGTCGTCGAGGTCGTCGCCGCTGAAGAGACGCTGTTCGTGGACGAAGGTGTCGGCGCGAAGTCGTCTGTAGGCGGCCAACTCGGTCTGGTCGGTGGCCTGTTGGATGTGGAACGCGGGGCGGCGGGCGAGAGTGCTGCGGTCGCCGAGCAGCGCCAGGATGTCCACCGGCCAGTCCGCCACGAGCGGTGCCGTCGAGCCGTCGAGGTACATGGCGGTCACCCGCCCGCGGTGCGCAGCACACTGCACGCGCCGCAGGCCGCGCAGCCCGCCTGCTGGTCGGCACCGCTCATCCCGGCCGCCCGCAGCCTGGCGGCGACGCCCTCGGTGACGTACCGCAGGAGTTCCGCCCCGGGCGGCCGGATGCCGTCGCGGGCGGCAAGCGTGCCGCGCATCGGACGGAAGGGGACGATGAAGGGGTACACCCCTCGGTCGATCAACTGCCCGGCGCCCGCCATGAGTTCGTCGGGGTCCTCGCCGAGGCCGACGAGCAGGTAGGTGGAGACGCGGTTCGGTCCGAAGACCCGCACCGCCTCGTCCCAGGCGGCCTCGTACTCGGCCATGGGGACCGTCGACTTGCCAGGCATCCAACGCCGACGTACTTCGTCGTCGAGGGACTCGACGTGAATGCCGATGGCGGTGGCGCCGGCGTCGTACAACTCACGGATCCAGGTGAGGTCGCCGGGTGGCTCGCACTGCACCTGGACCGGCAGGCCGGGCACGGCTTCGAGGACGGCGCGCACGGAGCGTACGAGATTCCGGGCTCCCCGGTCCGGGCCCGTCGTCGTGCCCGTCGTCATCACCATCTGCTTGATGCCGTCCAACCGGACGGCCGCCTCGGCGACTTCGGCGAGCTGGGCCGCAGTCTTCGCGGCGACCGTGGCGCCGGAGCGCAGTGACTCCTCGATGGTGCAGAAGCGGCAGCGGTCCGGCTCGGCGTAGCGGATGCAGGTCTGGACGACGGTGGTGGCGAGGACGTCGGCGCCGTGCAGGCGGGCGATGTGCTCGTAGGGGACGCCGTCGGCGGTGGTGAGGTCGTAGAACTTCGGGCGGTCCACGGCGGTCAGGGTCAGGCCGGTGTCGTCCTCGCCGAGCCAGACCCTGCCGTCCCGTACGGAGTAGGGGCTGTCGGGGTTGGTGGGCAGCGCGGCGTTGGCACCGTCGACGAGGACATGACCGTCGTCGCTCGGTCCCGCGCCGTCCGGCCTCCGCACCGGAGCGTCCGACCGGACTCCGTGGAGGGCGAGTTCGGCACGGGTCATGATCCGCACGTCCACCGCTGTGTTGGTGCCAATGCTCACGGCCCGCCCCTTACAGCTGGTAGGTGGAGTTGATGATGGCGCCCTTGCGGGCGTAGTGGATCAGCGCGTCCTGGACGTCGAGCGGGTGGGTCGGGATGACACCCTCGATGAGGTCCTCCTCGCGGGCGCCGTGCAGGGAGAGGCCGAAGCGGCAGCAGAAGACCTTGCCGCCTTCGGAGATGAACGTCTTGAGCTGGTTGTTGATGTTGTGCTCGCCGGGGAAGGCCGAGTTGCCGACGGTGGGGAATCCGCGGGTGGCAAGGCAGTTGAGTGAGCCGGGGCCGTAGAAGTAGATGGCCGTCTCGAAGCCCTTGCGCAGGGCGCGGGTCGCCTGGAGGACGGCGACGAAGGAGACCGACGACTCGTGGGCGATGCCGTGCACGAGGGTGAAGTATGTCTCCCCGTCCTCGGCCTTGTAGTCGGGGAACACCTTCGTGGAGCCGTAGATGCTGGTGCCCTCGGGGAGGGACGGGTGGGGGATCTCGGTGAGGGACTTCTGTTCGATCTCGCTGAGTTCGACGGTTTCGGACATGGCTGTCTCCTTGTACGTACCGGACTTGAGAGGGAGGTCGGTCAGTCGTAGAGCGCGGCGAACGTGTCCCTGAAGACCAGCTCGCCGAGTGCGCCGCCGCCGGTCGCCTCGGCGAGGCGGGCGTACTCGCCCGTGAAGTCGCCCCACGGCTGGTCGCTGGCGAAGAGCACCCGGTCGTGGCCGATACCGCGGCGCTCGATCTCCTTGGCCAACCAGCGGGGAGTGAAGCCGATGGCCCAGGAGAGGTCCGTGTAGACGTGCTTGCCGGCGGTGATCCAGTCGAAGAACCGGGAACCGGCCAGCTTGATGTGGCCGCTCATCCCGCCGCCGAAGTGCACGAGATGGACGGGGACCTGATCGGCGTACCAGTCGACCAGGTGGCCGACCTCGTCGATGTCGGAGGCGGCTCCCGGGGAGGTGTGAACGTGCACCACCAGCCCGTGCCGGGCCGCCACGGCGAAGATGCGGTCGAGGTGCGGGCGGCAGGCCGGGTCGGTCGGGCGCCCGCCGAGCAGGAAGCTCAGCTTCAGTGCCTTCACGCCCCGCTCGCCCGCCAACTCCAGTGCGTGGGCGGTGCGTTGCTCGTCCTCGGGGCGCGGGGAGACCCACAGTCCGGCCCGGATGCGGTCGTCGGTCTGGGCGGCCTCGATGACCAACTCGTTGAAGGAGAAGGCGATCGCGGGGTCGGGCACGCCGTAGTTGGGGATGACCAGGGCGCGTTCGGTGCCCTCCGCGTCCAGGTCGGCGATGAGCTGCTTGACGGTGGCGCGGGCGGTGGTGTCGGGGTTGACGGGCGGGCCGCCGTAGAAGGGGTAGGCGGGCAGGACGCCGATGTGGCGATGTGCGTCGAAGACCATGGCGTGGTGTCCCCTCACCCGATCGGCAGGGCGGAGGCGAGGTCGGTGGGGGCGCCGGTGAGGGTGCCGCACACATCGGCCAGGCGGCGCGAGGCGTCGATGTGGCCGGCGAGGAACTCCGCGTCCCTGCCCACCGCCTCGAAGCGTCCCGAGCCCCATGAGTGCTGCCAGGGCAGACCCAGGAAGTACAGACCGGGGACGCTGGTGGCGCCGCGCCAGTGCATCGGGTAGCCACGGCCGTCGAAGACCGGTGCCTCGATCCAGCGGTGGTCGCGGCGGAACCCGGTCGACCAGACGACGGAGGTGATGCCGGCCCGCTCCAGGTCGAGTTCGCGCGGCTGGTCGTCGGGCTCCCACACGGGTACGTACCGGGGCTCGTCCGGTGCGGCGATGCCCCGCGCGGTGATGTGGGCGTCGATGGCGTCCTTGATGCCCTCGGCGACGGCGTCGGCGTGGTCGAGGTTCAGCTTGAGGTCGTCGGCGAACTCCAGTGCCGTACCGCCGACTTCGGTGAGTCTGCCGTACAGCCGCATACCGTCGCGGGCGAAGGCGCGCAGGTCGATGTCGCGGCCTCCGTCGCGTCCGGTGACGTAGTGGTTGACGCGCATCCGGACCGCGCCGGCGTCGTCGAAGTCGTCGATGCTCTTCGCGTAGTGGCCCATGTCGTCGAGCCAGGCCACACAGTCACGGCCTCGGTAGAAGCGGGCCACGCGGGGCGCGCTGCCGACGGACAGGTGGACCTGGCGTCCGGCGAGGTGCAGGTCCTCGGCTATCTGGCAGCCGGACTGGCCGGTGCCGACCACCAGGACCGCGCCCGGGGGGAGCTGGGCGGGGTTGCGGTAGCGGGAGGAGTGGACCTGGGTGACGGAGTCGGGGAGTCGCTGGGCCATCGGAGGCAGGGAGGGGGTGTGGTAGGGGCCGGTCGCGATCACCACCTGGTCGGCGGTGAAGTCCCCCTCGGTGGTGGACAGTTCGAAGACTCCGCCGGGGGAGCGGCGCAGCCTGGTGACCGTCACGCCCTCGACCAGCGGCGGCCGGAACCTCGCGACGTAGCCCTCCAGGTACCGCACGATGTCCTCGCGGACCATGAACCCGTCGGGATCGTCGCCAGGGTAGGGGTAACCGGGCAGTCTGCACTGCCAGTTGGGGGTCACCAGGCAGAAGGAGTCCCAGCGGCGCTCGCGCCACTCGTGCCCGACCCGGTGGGCCTCGACGACGACGTGGTCGACACCGCGTTCGCGCAGCTCGTGGCTGACGGAGAGACCCGCCTGACCGCCACCCACCACGGCGACCGGGAAGTGCGCGCCGGCCAGTTGGGTCGCGGAGTTCATCGCGTGCTCCCGTCGGCACGAAGGAGTGCCTCGACCGTGACCTCGGCGCCGCTGACGTCGCCGTACGCGACGCCCGGGACGAAGTAGTTCTCGGCTGTCGTGGAGGGGGAACAGTAGCGCTGGGTCAGACCGTCGGGCCGACGCACATCGAAATACATCTCGGGCATGACATCCTCCATGCCGCGCGCCGAGGTCTTGCCACCTCGTCGCTCTCCATGGCGACCAACTTCAGCCCTGTGGATTTCCGAGCGAAGTCATCCGGAACAAAGGGGAGTTGCGAAAAACTCACCGTTGCCGGAGAGGCAAACCGGCTATTCGACCATCCTTGGGACCGCTTCCATGTTCGGCCACCGCGCGAGCGAGATCATCGCCGTCACCCGGTGGATCAGATAGCCGGCCAGCGGCAGTTCGGCGAAGACCGCGAGGGCCGCGGCCGACCAGACGTCGTCGGTGCCGAAGGCCAGCGACACGTCGAACCACGCGTCGCAGATCAACAGCGCGGCCGAGAAGAGCGCCGCCACGATGACCGCCCGGTGCCGCCGCCAGCCGAGCAGCGCGGTGGCCGCCATCGCGAGCACGAGCAGGACGTCGAAGCCGACCCAGGTCGCCCGCCACTGGTGCACCTCGTAGGCGGACGGCAGCGTCACCGCCAGCAGAACCGTCCACGGGACCAGACCCACGGCGCAGACGGTGAGCAGTTCCAGGGTGTGCCGCCGGTGCCGCCGCGCCCGCTCCAGGATGTCGGGCGGCGGAGCCGGGGTGTCTGTCACCTGCCGTATGTCGGCCTTCGACGTGTCGTTCACCTTGACTGCTCCGTTCTCAGGAGTCCGGTCATGATCCGGTACCTAAGGCTGAAACAGCCCTGGACCGCGCTCTCTTCCCGAGGTGCGCAAAGGCGGATTCTGTGCTTCCGGATCAGGTCAAACCGGATGGATTGTCCCGATAGCGGATGAACGGGGCGGCGGGCTAGACTCGCGCAACCTACGACGCGGGGAGTCCGGCATGCGACGGTGGGCCGAATTCGTACTGCGGCATCGCAAGGCGGTCGTGGCGTTCTGGGGTCTCGTGCTGATCGCCGGCATCGCGCTGGCCGGCCGGACCACGGACCGCCTCACGATCGACTTCTCGCTGCCCGGCCAGCCCGGCACCGTGACCGCGCACAAGATCGAGAAGGCATTCGGCAGCGGCGGCGACACCAATCCGTATCTCCTGGCGGTCACCCTGCCCGCCGGGCAGACCGTCACCGGCCACGAGGCGGACGTCGGGCGCGTGTTCACCGCCGCCGGCACGGCCGCACCGGGACTGCGGGTGATCGACGAGGCGAACACCGGCGACAAGGCGTTCCGGACGAAGGACGACCGCACCGCCTTCGCGCTGGTCTTCTACCGGTTCAACCCGTCACCCGGCCAGACCCTGCTGACCGATCCGATCAGGACGGCCGCCGAGAAGGCCGCGCCGGCGGGCGCGAAGGTCGGCGTGACGGGCGAGGACCCCCTCGCCTCCGGTGGCGACAACGGGGGCGGCCCCGGAGTAGTCGGCGAGACCCTCCTCGGTGCCGTCGGCGCACTCGCCGTCCTCGCCTTCGTGTTCGCGTCCTTCCTGGCCTTGCTGCCGCTCCTGGTGGCCGCGGTGTCGATCCTCGCGACCTTCGTGATGCTGCTGCCGCTCACCTACGCCACCGACGTGTCGTTCATCGTGCAGTTCCTGGTCGCCCTCATCGGCCTGGGCGTCGCGATCGACTACTCGCTGCTCTTCGTCACCCGCTGGCGCGAGGAGCGCGACCGCGGCCGGGACAACCACGACGCGGTCGTCGTCGCGATGCAGCACGCCGGGCACGCGATCGTGTTCAGCGGCGTCACGGTCGCCATCGGCCTGCTCTCCCTGGTCGTCCTGCCCGTCCCGTTCCTGAGAAGCATGGGGTACGGCGGAGCGCTCATCCCGCTCGCCAGCGTGCTGACGACGCTCACCCTGACCCCCGCGATCCTCGGCGGCATCGGACCCAAGGTCGACTGGCCCAAGATCCGGCACGAGAACCGGGCGAGCCGCTTCTGGAGCCGCTGGACCACCGCCGTCGTACGGCGCCGCTGGATCGCGGCCGGCGCCGCGCTGGCCGCGCTCGCGGCCCTGGTCGGCGTCTTCCTCGGCATCAAGATCGGCCTCGCCTCCTCGGAGTCCCTCGCCAAGAACGGCCCGGCCTACGACACCCTCCAGACCCTGGAACGCGGCGGCGTCCCGACCGGAGCGCTCACCCCGATGGAGGTCCTGGTCAGCACCGACCAGGCCAAACCCGTCGCCGCCGCACTCGCCAAGGTCGACGGCGTGAGCAGCGTGCTCGTCCCCACCGGGCCGGCGGGCAACCGGGGCGGTCAGAGCATCGTCGTCGTCATCCCCGACACCGAGACGGTCAACTCGAAGAGCATCGACGTCGTCAAACGGGTCAAGACCGCCACCGAACACCTGCCCGGCGCCGTAGGCGTCGCCGGTGTCGGCGCGGCCCAGATCGACTTCCTGCACGCCGTGTACGGCAACTTCCCGCTGATGCTCACGATCATCGCGCTGCTGACGTACGTCCTGCTCGTGCGCGCTTTCCGCTCGCTGCTGCTGCCGCTGAAGGCGGTGCTGCTCAACCTGATCTCACTGGCCGCGACCCTCGGCCTGATGGTCCTCTTCTGGCAGGACGGTCACGGCTCCAACGCGATCTTCGGCATCGCCGCCACCGGGGCCGTCACCTTCTGGATCCCGATCATGATCTTCGCGTTCCTGTTCGGACTGTCCATGGACTACGAGGTGTTCATCCTCACCCGCATCCGCGAGGAGTACGACGCCGGCCTCTCGACCGACGAGGCGGTGGTCGAGGGCATCGGCCGCACCGGCCGCCTCGTCACCAGCGCCGCACTCATCCTCTTCCTCGCCTTCGCCGCACTCGCCTCCGGACCGGGCACCGACCTCAAGACCCTGGCGACCGGCCTCGGCATCGGCATCCTGCTGGACGCGACCATCGTGCGGATGCTGCTCGTGCCGTCCCTGGTCTCCCTCTTCGGTGGCTGGAACTGGCACCTGCCCGCCTGGGCGGCCCGGCCGCTGCGCGTACAGCCGTCGTACCCGCACCCGGAACGGCCCGCAGCCGAGGCGACGCCACCCGGGAAGTGACCCACCGCCCGGAACAGGGGGCGGGTCAGGCGCCGCCGGCCCGCGCGCGGAGCATGCGGCCCACCTCGTCCGAGCGCTCCAGGAGCGTGGTGCGGATCACCGGCACCGCGTCCAGGGACGCCTGCCGGGCCCGCTCGATGTACTCCGGGTCGATGGCGTGCAGCGGGAAGAGGTGGTGCGTGTAGCCCATCGCCGGCAGCATGCCGCCCTGGTGCAGCTTCGGGATCGCCTCCAGATAGCGCTCGGCGTAGGGGGCCAGCAGCTCGTCCTGTTCCGGCCGCCAGAAGGCCGCCGCCACCACGCCGACGGAGTTGATGGGGACGGCGCGGTCCACGGCAAGCTGCTGCCAGACCTCCGCCTTCGCGGCCGCGTCGGGCAGCGCGGCCCGGACGGTGAGGGCGCGGGTCCACGCGTCGGGGTCCGGGTCCCGGGCGAGCAGGAGCTCCGACTCGGAGGTGACGTCCCCGCCCAGTTCCGCGTCGCGGACCAGCGCACGCCAGAGCAAGTCGACGTCGGCACCCGCCCGTTCGCGGAGCCGGTCGAGATCGTCCCGGGTCGTCGCGGTACGGGCCAGTCCGCGCAGCGCGACCTGACGGCGGCCGGGGTCGTCGGCGAGCCGGAGACAGGCCGCCGCCACCGCCGCCGCCAACTCGGCCCGCTCGGCGGCCGGCGCCCACAGTTCCGCGATGGTCGCGGCGAGGTTCAGATACGGCTCGATCACCGCGTCGGACGTCTCGGCCGACAGCAGCGCGGTGAGGCTCCGCCCGGCCTCCGAGGCCGTGGCCTCGCCGGTCGTCAGCATGTCCCACACGGTGGCCGCGGCCACGCCCCGCGAGATCGCCGTGGGCAACCGCGCCGCCGTACGGAACAGCGCGTCCCTGGTGGCGGGATCCGGGCGGGTCGTCGCGAAGGTCAGGTCGTCGTCGTTGATCAACAGCACGTCGGCGGGCGGGAGTCCGGTCACCGGGGTCCGGGTCTCGGTCACCTCGACCCGCACCAGCGCCCGGCGCTCCAGCGCGTCGCCGTCCTCCCCGTACGCGCCCACCGCCAGCACCTGCGGACGAGGGCTGCCGTCGGCCACCAGCGTGAGGGTGTCGCCGTCGCGCTCCAGTGTGAAGCGGTCGGTGCCCGCGGTCGCCAGCCAGGCCGTGCGCCAGGTGTCCAGGTCGCGGCCACTGGCCTCCGACAGCGAGTCGATCAGGTCCTGGAGCGTGGTGTTGCCCCACGCGTGGCGGGCGAAGTAGGCGGCCATGCCGGTCCTGAAGTGCTCTTCGCCGACGTACGTCTTGAGCTGCTGGAGGACGGAGGCGCCCTTGGGATAGGTGATGTTGTCGAAGATCGACGCGGCCTCGGCGACATCGTGGATGGGCTGGTGGATCGGGTGCGAGGCGGGCCCCTGGTCGGACAGATACGCGCTGATCTTGCCGATCATCAGATGGCTCGCCCACGCGTCCGTGTGCCGGGTGGCCTGCTCGGCGGCCCAGTGACAGGCGAACTCCGCGAACGCCTCGTTCAGCCAGAGGTCGTCCCACCAGCGCATGGTGACGATGTTGCCGAACCACATGTGCGCCATCTCGTGCAGCAACACCCGTGCCAGCAGCCCGTGTTCGGCCGGAGTCGGCGCGGCCCGCCGCAGGAACGCGTCCGACCACGTCACACAGCCGTAGTTCTCCATCGCCCCGCCGAACTCCGGCACGAACACCTGGTCGTACCTGTGCTGCGGGAACGGCATCGCGAAGGCCTCGGCGTAGAAGGCGAGGCCCTGGCGGGTGAGGGTGAACATCTCGTCGGCGTCCCGCTCCAGGACCCGGGCCAGCGAACGGCGGGCGTACAGACCCAGGCTGTGGCCGTCCACCTCGCGGCGGACCTCGTGGAAGGGGCCCGCGTTGATGACCGTGTTGTACGTCGACAGGGGCGGGGTGTCCGGGAACGTCCACCGGCGGGCCGCGCCCAGCTCCTCCACCTCCGCGTCACCGGAGTTGCTGGTGACGGTCCACGCGGCCGGGGCCGTGACGGTGAAGGCGTGCGGGGCCTTGAGGTCGGGCTGGTCGAAGCAGGCCCATACGAAGCGGGCCTCGTCCGGTTCGAAGCTCATCCACACGTACACCTCGCCGTCGCCGGGGTCCGTCGCCCGGTGCACGCCCTGGCCGGCGGTGGTGTCGGCCTGCACGCTCTCCACGCGCAGCACGTTGTGCGCCGCGAGACCGGAGAGCTGGATCCGCCCGTCCGCGCCGGGGCCGACCTCGACCCCGTTCAGCGTCGCGCTCAGGACCCGGGCCGCGCAGTCGACGAAGGTCGTCGCGCCCGGCTCGCGACAGGTGAACGCCACGGTGGAGACGGAGCGGACCTCCGGCCCGTCGGGCAGCGCGGTCAGATCGACGTCCACGTCGTACCGCTCGACCGCGATCAGCGCGGCCCGGAGCTCGGCTTCGGTACGGGTCAGGCTTCGGATCCCCATGTGTCCTCCCTCGGCAGACAGCGGCCGTCAGCCTATGACGGAGATCGCCGGGCCGGTGCAGGGTTTTCGGCGCCCCACGGACGCGTCGGCGACAGTTGTACGACGGTGACGGTGACGGCGACGTGCCGCGACCGCCCGCGCGGATCGGTACGCGGGGCGCTCGCTCCCGCCCGGGCGCCCGGCGTACCAGGGCCTGTCCGTCGGACAGGCCCTGGCGGACGGGGCCGTCGGCGTGTCCGGTGCTCATCCCCGCACGAGCGCCGAACACCGCCGCCGGCCCCGCCGTGTCACCGCCCCCGCAGACCCGTGCCGATCACCCGGGCGGTACGGCGGGCGGTCTCGGCGAGCCGCTCCAAGTGGTGTGCCGGATCGGTCAGCACACAGAGCGCGGCCAGCGGTGTGGCACCCGAGCCGAACAGCGGAACCGCCGCACAGCACACCCCGCTCACCACTTCCTCCCGGTCGAACGCGACACCCCGCTCCCGGATCACGGCGGCATCCCTCGCCCAGGACGCGGGAAGCGGCCCGAGCAGCGGTGCCGGGGCAGCCGTGGCCACCAGGACCTTGCCCGCCGCGGTGAACCACGGCCAGGTCATACGGGTCTGCAGCGGATCGAGCTGTTCGATGTCGTCGGGACACCACTCGACCATCAGCGTCTCGCCCTTCCACAGCACGGCGATCCCCGCCGTCGTACCCGTGAGCTGCGCCAGCCGGCGCATCGGTTCCCGCGCCGCGGCCCGCAGCCGGGGATGCGGCTGCCAGGCCCGCCCGAGGCGGAACATCCGTCGGCCCACCCGGTAACTCCCGCCGCACCGCTCGACCGCGCCCAGGTCCGCCAGCTGCTCCAGCAGCCGGTACGCGGTCGTCTTGGGCAGCCCGCAGTCGGACGCCAGTCTCGTCGGCCCCGCCTCCACGGCCTGCTCCACCGCCTCCAGCAACGCGAACGCGCCCTCCAGCACACTCCTTCCGCCTGCGTTTCCCGTGGTGGCCGGTAACGCCTCCGGCCGCTGTACCGGCACCCGAGTCCCGGGTGCCATCACTTCCCCTGCGATCACACTTCTCGCCCCCGTTTGCCTGTTGCGCAGCCGCCAGGCGACGGCCCTGCCGTCATGCGTCGACGGGGAGCGGTCGGCACCCCGTCCGTTCCCCAGCAGATTCGCACCGGTGTGTGACCGGAAACCTTGTCGAAGGCTTGTCGCGCCGCGTACACGTCCGTGAAAGAAAGGAGGAGGCTTTGTGCAGGGGGTGGCGCACACCATGGTGGACGTGCAGTTGCTGGGGCCGGTGGAACTGTCGGCGGCGGGCCGCGCGGTGGAGGTGGGTCCGCCCCAACGCCGCACCGTGATGGCCGCGTTGGCCGTGGACGTCGGCCGGCCCGTAGCGGTGGACGTGGTCATGGAGCGGGTCTGGGGCACGCGCGCGCCGGACGGGGCGCGCGGCGCCGTGCACGCCCATGTCGCCCGGATCCGGCGGATGTGCGAGCAGGCCGCGGAGACCGCGCGGGAACCGTTGTCCGTGGTGAGGCGCTCCGGCGGCTACCTCCTGGAGGCCGGCCCGGACCAGGTGGACGTGTACCGCTTCCGGCAGTTGGTCGACCAGGCGCGGACCGCGGGCCCGGCCGAGGCGGAGCGGGCCCGGCTGCTGCGCGAGGCGCTGGACCTGTGGCGCGGGGAGCCGCTGTCCGGTCTGCGCGGACAGTGGGCGGCCCGGATGCGCGAGGCCTGGCGGCGCCAGCACCAGGACGCCGCCGTCGGCTGGGCCCGCGCGGAACTGGGCCACAGCGATCCCGCCTCCGTCATCGACCCGTTGACCGGCCTGCTCGCCGAGTACCCGCTCGCCGAACCCCTCGCCGAGGCCCTGATGCGGGCCCTGCACGAGTCCGGCCGCAGCGCGGAGGCCCTGGACTGCTACGCGGCCGTCCGCAAACGCCTCGCGGAGGAACTGGGCACCGACACCGGACCGGCACTGCGCCAGCTGCACCAGACGATCCTGCGCGGCCACCGCCACGGCCCCGCCAAGCGGCCCAAACCGTCCGAGGGGGCCCGGCCGACCGAACTGCCCGCGCAACTCCCCATGGCGGTACGGGGATTCACCGGCCGCGACGAGGAACTGACCCGGCTGGAGGAGATCCGCGCCTCGGCGCAGGGCGAGTTCGCCACCGTGGTGATCTCGGCAGTCTCCGGCATGGCGGGCGTGGGCAAGACCGCCCTCGCGGTGCACTGGGCCCGCCGGGCCGAAAGCGCCTTCCCCGACGGACAGTTGTACGTCAACCTGCGCGGCTTCGATCCGCAGGGCGCGGTGATGCCGCCGACCGAGGCGGTCCGGGGGTTCCTGGACGCACTGGGCGTACGGCCGGACCGGGTGCCGCCGGGCCTGGAGGCCCAAGTCGGCCTCTACCGAAGCCTGTTGACGGGACGTCGGATACTGGTCGTGCTCGACAACGCCCGCGACGAGGAGCAAGTACGCCCGCTGCTGCCGGGGGCGGTCGGCTGCATGGCGCTGGTGACCAGCCGGAACCGGCTCACCGGGCTGGCCGCGACCGAGGGCGCCCATCTGCTCGCGGTCGACCCGCTGACCCCGGACGCGGCACGGAACGTTCTCGCGGAGCGGCTCGGTACGGGCCGGGTGGCGGCCGAACCGGAGGCCGTCGCGGACGTCGTCACCTGGTGCGCGGGACTGCCGCTGGCCCTGGCGGTCGTGTCGGCCCGCGCCGCGGCCCAGCCCCGGCGGCCGCTCGGCATGCTCGCCGAGGAACTCCGCGAGGCGGGCGGCCGGCTGGACGCGCTCGACGGCGGCGAGGAGGCCAGCCAGGTACGGGCCGTGTTCTCGTGGTCCTACAGCGCGCTCAGCCCGGCCGCCGCTCGGCTGTTCCGGCTGCTCGCACTGCACCCGGGCCCGGACCTCTCACGGAACGCGGCAGCCGCCCTGGCCGGTGCTCCGCCGGAGCGCGTCCGAGGATTGCTCGCCGAACTCATCGCCGGGCACCTGCTGGTCGAACAAGCCCCGGGACGATACGCGTTCCACGACCTTTTACGCGTCTACGCGAGGGAGTTGGTGGCCACGTACGACGACGAATGGGAACGACGGGCGGCGCTGCACCGGATGATGGACCACTACCTGCACTCGGCACGGGCGGCCGACATCCTGGTGACCCCGCAGCCCAACCCGGTCGCCTCCCCGGCGCCCAGAGCGGGCGCGAACCCGGTGGAGCCCGAGGACTACGGCAGGGCGCTCGCCTGGCTCGTCGCCGAACATCCGGTGCTCCTGGAGATCGTGCGCCAGCCGCCGCCCGGCTTCGACGGCCATGTGTGGCGACTGGTCACGGTGCTGACCACCTTCCTGGACCGGCACGGCCACTGGGAGGTGCTGCTGAGTGCCGGCCACAGCGCGCTCGCGGCGGCCGAACGGGACGGCGACCTGGTCGGCAGAGCGGGCGCCCACCGCGGACTCGGCCTGGCCCTGGACCGGCTCAAGAGCCCGGAACCGGCCAGGGAGCACTACTTACGGGCTTTGGAACTCTTCGCCGAGCTGGGCAGCGACGCTGGGCAGGCCCGTACCCATCAGCATCTCGCGCGGATGTCGGGAGCCCAGGGCAACCCCGGACTGGCACTGGAACACGCCTACCGGAGCCTGGAGCACTACCGCAGGGCCGACGACCCGGCGGGACAGGCTGCGGCGCTCAACCACATCGGCTGGCGGGAGGCCCATCTCGGCGAACACCACAGCGCGCTGGCGCACTGCGAGCAGGCACTCGAACTCGCCCGGGCGGCCGGCGACGTGGACGGACAGGCCCACACCTCCGACAGCCTCGGCTACATTCACCACCAACTCGGGCACCACCAACAGGCCGTGGAACACTATCGAGAAGCGGCGGCCTTGTTCCGCGCCACCGGGGAACGCCGCAGCGAGGCCGCCTGTCTCCTCTGTCTCGGCGACACCCACCGCAGCGCCGGCTGGCCCGCCGCCGCCCACGAGGTCTGGGCCCGCGCCCTCACCCTCGCCAACGAACTCGGCCTGCCCGACGACGATCCCCTGCGCACCGATCTCCACGACCGCATCAGCGAACTGCCCACGAAAAGCGGTACTTAGAGGTCCAGCTCCAGCACCGGGGAGTCGCAGCGGCTCACGCAGATCATCATCGTGGTGGCGGTGGGGCGTTCGGACGGCTCGATCACCGTGTCGCGGTGGTCCGGAAGCCCGGCCATGACCGGCGTCTCGCAGCTGCCGCAGTAACCCTCCTCGCAGGAGTAGGGCACATCTGGCAGCTTCTCCCGTACGACGTCCAGCACGGAACGGTCGGAGGGCACGGTCAGCCGCAGCCCCGAACGGCTCAACACCACCTCGAACTCCCCGGCAGCTGTACCGAGTTGCTCGGCGCCGGTGAATCGCTCCAGGTGAAGCACCCGCGCGGAGTCAGGTGTCCGGCACAGCTCCGTCAGCGCGTCGAGCATCGGCTGCGGGCCGCAGGCGTAGACGACGTGCGTGGGCGGGGCGGCGGCGAGTTCGGCGGCCAGGTCCGGCAGACCGACCTCGTCCTGCGCTACGAGCAGTACCCGGTCGCCGCCCAACGCCATCAACTCCTCGGCGTACACGAGCCGGGACCGGGTTCGGGCACCTAGAACCAGCCGCCAGGGGAGGCCACGCGCAGTGAGCTCGCGGGCCATCGGCAGCAGCGGGGTGACACCGATGCCGCCGGCCAGCAGCAGATAGCCCTCCGCAGGCACCAGTGGGAAGCGGTTGACCGGCCCGCTCACCTCCAACTCCCTTCCCACCAGGGCGGTTTCGTGAATCTCCCGGGAACCGCCATGCCCTCCCGGCACGTGATGCACGGCTACCGTCCATGCCTCCGTGTCCGTCACCTCTCCGCACAGCGAGTAGGCCCGCCGCAGTCCCGAGGGCAGGGTCAACTCCACGTGCGCTCCCGGCTCCCAGACCGGCAGGGCGCCGCCGGTGGCCCGGGTCAGCCGCAGTTCCACCACGTCATGGGTGATCCAGCGGACCTGCCGGACCAGGAGCCGTTGGGGCGTCGTTCGAGGGGAGTCGAGGTCAGAAGACACGGAAGTACTCCCGCTGTTCCCAGTCGGTCACCTCTTGGCCGAAGCGGTCGATCTCGGCCCGTTTGATGCTCGTGTAGTACGCCACGAAGTCCTTGCCGAGCCGGTCGGCGAGCATCCGGTCGGACTCCAGCGCGTCCAGGGCCTCGCCCAGCGAGCGGGGGAGCGGTTCGGCGCGGGCCGCGTACGGCTCGTCGGCGGCCGGTCCGGGTTCCAGTCCTCCCGCCACGCCCTCCAGCCCGGCGGCCAGTTGGGAGGCGAGGTAGAGGTAGGGGTTGGCGGCCGGCTCGCCGATCCGGTTCTCCAGCCGGGTGGACGACGGCCCGTCGCCCAGCACCCGCACCATCGCCCCGCGATTGTCCCGCCCCCACACCGCACGGTCCGGTGCCAGCGACAGTGAGCGAAAGCGCTTGAAACCATTGAGAGTCGGGGTTGAGAACGCGCTCGTGGCGCGTGCGTGCCGCAGCAGCCCGCCGAGGAAGGCGGTGCCGTACGGCGACAACGGCGGCCCGGACGCGGTGAGTTCGCCGTCCTCCGGCGCGAAGATCCCCACGCCGTCCCGCAGCACGCTCTGGTGGAGATGCCAGCCGCTGGAGAAGACGCCGGGGAGATGGGGGCGGCACATGAAGGTGGCGTGGTGGCCGTGACGGGCGGCGACCTGCTTGACGGCGCTGCGCAGCAGGACCATCGCGTCGGCCGTGCCGAGCCCGTCGGCGGGCTGGAGGGTCAACTCGACCTGGCTCGGCCCGAATTCGACCTCCAGGCTGCGCAACGGCAGCCCCAGCCCCTCGATGTTCGCGCGCAGCACGTCGAGGATGGGGTCGAGTTCGTCGTAGCGCAGCTCGCTGAGGTACTGGTAGCCGTGGTTGAGCATGCCGACCTCGGGTGCTGCGCCGGGCTGGCCCTGGTCGCCCGGGCCCAGCCGGGGATCGTCGAGCCGGAAGAGGTGGAACTCCACCTCCAGGCCGGTGCGGTAGGTCAGCCCGTCGGCCTGGTCGAGGACCGAGCGCAGCAGTCCGCGCGTGCACAGCGGGACAGGCGCGCCCGAGGTGAAACGCAGGTCGCACAGCAGCCAGCCCGATCCCGGCGACCACGGCAGCATCCGGAAGGTCGACGGGTCGGGCACCATCACCATGTCGGCGGCGCCCCGCAGTTCGGGCAGCCCGAGCGGCGTCTCCTTGGTGAAGAGAGGGAACACGGTCCGCCCGGACGTGTCCTTGGCGAGCAGGGACGAGGCGATGCCGGTGCCGTCGCGCAGTACATTGGGCAACTCGCCCACGGTGACGGTCTTGCCGCGCAGCAGACCGTGCTGGTCGGCGAAGACCAGCCGTACCACCGTCATCCCGCCGCTCTCGGCGCGCGCCTGTATCTCCCGTGCGGCGGCGGCCTGTTCGGGGTCCCACAGGCCGTGGCGTTCGATGAATCCCACGCGGCTCAGCCGTCCGTTCCCAGCGGACGCGCCCAACTGCTGTCGGCACGCTGCTTGTCGGTGACGGCCGTCCAGTGCTCCAGCCAGCCCTCGGTCGGCCCGATCCCGTCCAGCGCGACCGGCCCGTGCAACCGCCCCGCCTCCTCGGCCGTCAGCACCAGCGGCGGATCCTCACCGCGCTCGACCGCGCCGATGGCCTCGCCGAGCATTCGGCGGTACATCACGATGGCCTTGTCGGAGCGGCCCAGATGTTCGCGCGTACGGTCCTGGACGGACCCCTGCCCCTCCACTGCCCACTGGTCGTGCACATTGATGTCGAAGCCGAGCCCGGTGTACGTCGTCGTCCGCTGCTCCACCGGGTCGTAGCCGTAGCCGTTCGCGCGGCCGAAGCGCGGCCGGTAGTCGGGCAGGGTGACCGCGCCGACCCGCTGCCGGCGCATCTTCGCCTGGTCGACCGGGCCGCCGACACTGGTGAACAGGGCGTACCAGTAACTGGAGTTGTCGTCGATCGGAACATGCCACTGGGTGATCGCCGTCTCCGCGTCCAGGGGGATGTGGAAGGCGTGCGGGAACACCTGGTGGGTGATGCGGACATGGGTACGGCTGCCGTCCATCGGCAGACCCTGCGTGTCCGTGCCGTCGAGCGTGCGCCGCGCGGTGATGCGGATGCCGTACGGGGTGCGGGCGGCGTCGATGTCGGGGCGGCCGTACTCGCGCAGGATCTTCGTCATCGGGAGGTCGGTGCCCTGGGAGGCGGCGCGGAACTGTTTGCCGTAGCTGTCGGCGGGGTCCTCGTCCTGGAAGAAACGGTGGAGGTAGGAGGCGTGGGCGGGGTCGATGCCGACCTCCAGGGCCTGGAGCCAGTTGCACTCCAGCAGCCCCTTCCAGGCGAAGGCGTGGTCGGCGGGGGCCTGGAAGCAGTCCAGGGCGGGGAGTTCGGGCGGCTCGCCTGGGCCGAGATAGCCCCAGATGATGCCGTTGATCTCGCGGACCGGGTAACTGCCGAGGCGGACACGGGACTTGAGCGGGCTGTCGACGGGCTCGGCGGGGGTGTCGAGACACGAGCCGTCGCGGGCGAACAGCCAGCCGTGGAAGCAGCAGCGCAGCCCGCCGTCCTCCAGCCGGCCGAGCGCCAGGTCGGCGCCCCGGTGCGGGCAGCCGCGGTCGACGAGACCGAGTTCGCCGTCCTCGTCGCGGAACAGGACCAGGTCCTGACCCATCACCTTGGGCGCCACCAGCGGCCGTACGCCGTCGAGTTCCTCGCCGAGGGCGATCGGCTGCCAGTAGCGGCGCATCCACTCACCGGCCGGGGTGCCGGGCCCGGTCCAGGTGAGCCGGGTGTTCTCTTCCTCGCGCATGGGACGCCTTTCTGATGAGGGGGAGGGGGCGCGGTCAGCCGCAGCAGTGGTCCGGGGCTGTGGGGCTCGGGATGTGGCAGGAGACGGGGGCGGGCACGTCCAGGGCCGGATTGCGGTCGAAGAAGCCGTCGGGCTCCAGGCGCAGCCGCGCCTTCGCCACCGGCATCACCGGCCACTCCTCGGGACGCGGGAAGTGGTGCGAGCCGACCGTGGCCCACAGCACCAGGTCCGTGCCGTCCAACGACCGGTTCTCCTCCTGCCACTTGTGGACGCCGTCCGCACCCGGCTCGGCCTGGTTCGGGTACTCGCCGCCCACGAACCGCCGCTCCGCGTCGTAGGCCGTCGCCCACAATTGCCGCCCCACGAACGGCGCTCGGCGCGCGCAGACACTGTCCTCGCGTACCGGCAGCACCGCCGTGTTCTCCAAGTGCACGCGGTACGCGGTCGGTTCGCCCATCCGGTTGCGGGACTCGGTGCTCTCCACCCGCCAGTGCAGCGCGCGGGACGGGTCGGTGCGCCGGGCGCCCTCCGACTCGCTGAGGATCGGCCGCAGCACGGTCCTGGCCGCGTTGCCGTACGGGTCGAGGACCGGGTCGGGCTCGTGCTCGGCGGTGACCTCGACCAGTCGGTTGGGATCGCCGTCCACCGCCATGTCGAGGCGGACGCTGAAGAAGTGCTGGTGGTTGGTGACCGCGACGTTCGGCGCGACCCGGCGCGCGTACGGTGTCGCCTCGTCCTCCTCGACACCGGTGGCCGAGAGGATGCCGGTCATCTTGATCTCCAGCATCACCGAACCGTCCTGGTACAGCGACCAGTAGAAGCCGTAGTCGTAGTTGGCGACGGTCGCGAACGCCGAGATGATCAGCCGGCGCGAACGCCGCACCTCCGTACGGCCGGTGCGGCCGTCGTGGTGCTTCCAGAGGATGCCGTCGTCCTCCTCGTGCACGCATACGGCGTTGGGTATGCGCCGGGGCACGCCGTCGCCGCCGAGTACCGCCGCGTCGAAGTACTGGATGACACCGAGGCAATCGCAGCCGAGAGCAAGGGAGTTGGTGAGCGGACCGGCGCCGTACTCGCCCCAGTCGAAGAAGTTCTTCCGGTACTGGGTGGACGCGGTGTCGAAGTACGGGACGTACATCTCGTTGACGGCCGCACGCCGGATCACCTGCCGGGGACCTTTCCCGGCCGCGGCGAAGGACAGGTCGTGCAGCACCAGCCCCTCGCGATGGCTGAAGCCGACCCGCACCGACCACCCCTGCCAGTCGATCCGCTGCCCGGTGACGGTGAAGCTGGGACCTCCCGGCTGGACGACCTCCAGCGGCTTCAGCCCCGGGCGCTCGGCCACCGTCCCGGCCGCGAACACACCCGACTCCTCCGACAGCGGGATCACCCCGTGGTCCTCGATGTGCAGGATCTCCATTGTCTCCATGTCGATGATGGGCACGACTCCCTGGACGGGACGGGCGTAACCGTTGTCGTCCTCGTCGGTGCGATGCCAGACACTGCCCCAGGTCAGCCGGCGGCCCGCGTACTCGGGCGGCTCGAAACCGCCGATCGACTCCGGGTCCACCATCACCAGCGACACGTCGTGGATACCGCGCAGCGAGAGCGCGTCGCGGAAGCGCGGATCGGCGCGGCACGCGGCAGCGGCCTGGCGCGCCTCCTCCGAGGAACAGCCCGGACTGCGGACGTCCAACTCCCGCCAGGCGGTGGCCTGCGGCTTGTCGCCGAGTTCGAGGTCGACCTCGAAGGCATGGCGGGAGGAGGGGGAGAACACCACCGCGCGGGCCCGCCGGGCGTCCCCGGGCGCGGCACGGCGGGCGTGGTCCTCGTCGAGCGCCACACCCCAGAACCGCGCGTCGTCGGGGACCCGGGTGTCGGCCCTCAATACCCCTACGGCCGTGGCGAGTTCGGTGACGGTGAGGGGGTCCAGCGGATGCGGTGCGTCGGCCGGTACGGGTTCGGGGGCGAGAGTGCTCACAGGGAACTTCCTTCCAAGGTGGTGCCGCCGTCGGCGCGCGGATCGGAGGCGCCGTCCAGCCGGCCGCCGGCGGACAGCCGTACGGCCTGGGTGTGACCGCACAGATCGGTACGGCCCGGCGTCACGACGACCGGAACCGCCGACGGGAACGCGCTGGTGGCCGCCGGGACGGACCCGGGCTCGGCCAGCAGTGTCTGCGTCTCATGACCGATGTCGCGGGCGCCGACCACCCAGCGCGGACGGTCCAGTACGGCGGCCGGATCGGCGGCCGGGTCCATCAGCTCGGGCACGGTCTGGGCGAGGATCTGCGGCTGCGCCCGGCCGCCCTGACAGCCCGCCGCGAGCAGCAGGTCGGCGGACCGGCCGAGCACGGGACAGAGGGTGTGCGGCGGCCGCAGACCGGGGCCGACGAGGGCCGGATGACCGGGCAGCAGGCTGAAGGCCGAGCCGCGGTTGTGCAGCACGATGCCCGTCTCCGGGTCGCAGATCCCGGAACCGAAGGTCTGGTACACGCTCTGGATCAGCGAGACGGCCAGTCCGGACGCGTCCACGGCGGTGATCGCGACGGTGTCCCCGGCGGGCCGGAAGGGCGGCTCGGGCGGTCGCGCACCGGCGAGCGGCGCCGGGCGCAGCAGCCCGTCCAGGTCGACGGGCGAGGGGCCGAGCGGATCACCCAGCAGCAAGTCCTGTGCGGCGGAGGCGTCTTGGCAGCGGGTGGCCAGCACACCGGTGCGCTCCGGTTCGGGCAGCTTCGCCACCGAGGCGGCGGTCTCCAGCACGGCCAGCAGGCTCGCCCCCTGGCTCGGCGGCGGCGCGGTCCACCACCGCGTACCGGCCACGTCCAGCGTCAACGGCTCGCGGTACTCCGCCCGATGGGCCGCGAGATCGCTCGCGGTGAGTGGACTCCCGGCCCAACGCAGGCCGTTCGCCAACGCCTCGGCGACCGCACCCCGGTAGAAGGACGACGGATCGTCGGCGAGCGTGCGCAGTACGGCGGCCAGCCGGGGCTGGGGGAGCGGTGCGCCCTCGTCGAGCGGTGCGCCGCTGGGTCCGGTCAGCAGCGCGGTGAGGCCGGGGTCCGCGGCGATCTGCGGGGCCCGTTCACGGATGGCGCGCGCCAGACCCGCCGATACCGTGGCCCCGTCCTCGGCGAGTGCGGCGGCGTCCCGCAGTGCGGCGGCCAGGGCACCGGGAGTGCCGTGAGCCTCGGCGAGCGCGGTCCAGCCAGCCACCACACCGGGCACGGTCACCGTGTGCGGGCCTTGGGCGGGCATCCGCTCGTCGGCCGCGCGCAATGCGTCGACGTCTACGGCCTGTGCGGCGGCCCCCGCCGAGATCAGCGCGCGCACCGAGCCGCCGGGGGCGTGGACGAGGGCGATCAAGTCGCCGCCCAGGGAACACTGGTGGGGGTAGACGACGGTCAGAGCGGCGGCTGCCGCCAGCGCCGCGTCCACGGCGTTGCCGCCCCGCTCCGCCGCACGCCGGGCGGCCGTCAGCGCCGCCGGGTGCGGTGCGGCGAGGATCAGCGGGCAGGCGGCTGTCATGCCTCGTCCCTGGGGAACAGGACGGTTCGGGAGGGGGCGGCCTCGGCGCCCTGCAGCGGCAGGGGGAGGGAGATCATGTCGTAGACCCCTGCCGGTGTGTGCAGGAGGTCCACCACTTCCAGGATCAACACCTCGGCCGCGCACAGGAGTTGGTGGGTCTCCCAGTGGGTGGTGTAGGCGACCGCCTCGATGCTCAGGTAGTCGATGCCCGCGGTGCGTACGCCGGCCTCGATGAGCCGTTCGGCGCCGTCCGGGGCCAGTCCGACCCACTGCCGGGCCTTCCACGGGCTGCGCAGGACGCCTTCCGAATTGCTGGTGCGCAGCAGCACGCGTTCCTCGGTGCCGAGGCCGGCCGCGTCCAGATCGGCGGCGGTGATCTGTTCCTTGACGTGGGTGAGATCGAGGACCCGGGCGGTGCCGCTGAGGGCGGACAGGTCGAGCCGGTCGACCGTCTTTCCGCCGTCGATGAAGTGGGCCGGAGCGTCGATGTGGGTGCCGGTGTGGGCGCCGATCCGCCAGCGGCTCACATTGGAGGCATCCCCGGCGGTGCGGGACTCGACGATCTCCACCTCGGGTCGGCGGCCCCAGTGCAGCATGCCGGGATGGATGGGAACGGACACGTCGATCGCCTTGGCGAAGTCCAGATTCATGCGGCCCTCCTATTGGATGCGGATATCATGGAAGTGGATCCAAAAATGTGTGGCTGTGGACGCCCCGGGCCGCGTGGGAAACTGCTCCACCACCGCGCACCCCCCGACCGCCCCCGAGAAGGGTTTGACCGACTCCCATGACCCCCCAGACTGACGACGAACCCCTCGTCGACGACATCGCGGCCCGCATCCGCGCGCGGATCATGAACGGCGAGCTGGCGATCGGCAAACCGCTGCGCCAGGCGGCGCTGGCCACCGAGTTCGGGGTCAGCCGTACACCGGTGCGCGAGGCGCTGCGTCAGCTCCAGAACGGCGGACTGATCGAGATGCAGCCGAACCGCGGCGCGGTGGTCCGGGTGCCCGCGCCCTGGGAGGTGCGCCAGGCGTACGAGGTGCGCGCCGAGCTGGAGGGCATGGCCGCCCGGCGCGCCGCCTCCCGCATCACGGAACGCGGACTCGCCGCACTGCGCGAGCACAACGCCGTGCTGTGCGAGGCGGTGGCGCGGGCCGCGGGTGAGGGGACGGGGGGCGGGAGCGCCGCGACCACGGCGGCGAACGACTGCTTCCACACGGTCATCTGCGAGGCGGCCGACAACCCCTGGCTGACCCGGATGATCGACCGGATCAACGAGAGCTTCCCGCGCAACGTCTCCTCGCTCGCCCTCGCCGGCGACGAACGCCACCGGCAGTTGAACATCCGTGAACACGAGGCTGTGATCGAGGCGTTGGCCGCGCATGACGCCGACCGCGCGGACGCGTTGATGCGCGAGCACGTCATCAGTTCCGGCGAGCATCTGACGGCCTGGTACGAGCGCCGGTCCCAGACGGTGTTCCACGGCTGAGCGGGCGCGGTGGCGCCGCCTCACGAGATACCGCCGGGGAAGAGTCGGGCCGGGGACAGGAAGTCCAGGTCCGGCCGGCCGATCCCGCACACGAGGTCGGCCAGCGCCTCGCCGATCGCCGGTCCGAACTTGAACCCGTGCCCCGAACACGCCGAGCCCAGCAACACCTGCGGCACGCCCGGCAGTTCACCGACCACGAAGCGGCGGTCGGCGGTCATGGTGTAAAGGCACGTCAGGCTCTCCGTCACCGGCCCGGCACCGGGCAGCACCTGTGCCACCGCCTCGGCGAGCAGGGCGAGTTCCTCGGCGGTGGCCGGGGGGCGAGGGGCCTGCGGGTCCCAGGTCGGGCCGTTGTCCAGCCCGGCCTTGAGTCCGTGACCGTCGGTCGCCGGGAAGCCGTACAGCAGGCCCTGCGGCAGATCGACGGAGAAACTGCCCAGACCGGAGGGACCGAGCGGGCCCGCCGGATCGGCGGCGAAGTAGGCGTTGACGATCCGAGTGACCGTCAGGTGCGGGCCGAGGGCAGGGACTTGGGCTGCGGTCCAAGGACCGGTGCACAGCACCAGGCGGCGCGTGCGCAGGACGGCCTGACCGGTGCGTACCAGGACTTCGTCGCCGTCCGGTTCCCAGCCGAGGACGGGGGAGTTGTCCTCGACGCGCGCTCCGGACCGTTCGGCCAGTGCCAGTTGGGCGCGGAGCGTCTCCTCCGCGTCGATGATCCCGGCCCGCGGGTCGTGCACTGCGGTGAATCCGGTGGGCAGTCGCAGCCCCGGGAAGATCCGTGCCGCTTCCTCGGCGTCGACCTCCCGGCAGCCGGGGCCGCGCAAGGGGTCCGGGCGGTCGTACGGCGCCGCGTACAACCCACCGGTGATGTCGAGCAGTTGGGCCTTCGAGGCGCCCTCCAGCTCCGTCCACGCCTGGTAGGCGGTGTCGACGAGCGCGTCCCAGTCCGGGTGGGGGTACGCGCGGCGGATCATCCGGGTCGCCCCGTGCGAGGAGCCCAAGTCATGGCCCAGGCCGTACTGTTCGAGCCCCAGGACGTCGAGTCCGCGGGCGGCGAGGTGACGCAGGGTGGCGGTGCCGTGGACGCCGAGGCCGACCACGATCGCGTCGTGAGTGTGGTGGGAGGTGCGCGTGTGCGTGGCCGCTGGCGAGGGATGGAGCCCGATGGTCGGCGCCGGGACCTGAGGACTCGCGGGCGAGGGCGCCGCGTGTTCGCCGCCCGGCACCCGGGCCTGAGAGTGCGTGAGCGGGGGTGTGCCGTGGGAAGCCTCGGGGACCGGGACGGGTGTTGTGGGGCCGGCGCCGTGCTCCACGCCCTGTCCGGAATCGGCCTCCGGCCGGGCGTCGCCCCGCCGCGCGCCACCCGCCCCCGGTTCCGGTCGGCCCGCACCGGACGCCGTACCGCGCCCCTGCAAGCAGACTATCTCCCGTACCGCCTCCACCAGGGCGTCCAGATCGTCCGCGTCGTTGTAGACATGGACGGACGCCCGGACCACCTTGGTGAGGCCCCGGTGGTCCATGTCCCAGCGGCCGTGTCCCGCGGGCACGGCGATCAAGTGGACGCGACGATAGGCGAGTTGGTGCTGGACGTCCGAGGCGTCCAGTCCGTCCACGACGAAGGTGACGATCGCGCCGCCCGCGGCCGGCGGATCGGTCACGTGGACACCGGGCAGTGCGGAGAGGCGTTCCCGCAGTGCGGCGGCGAGGGCCGCCAGGTGCCGGGCGACGGTGTCGACGCCGAGCGCGCCGAGGTCGGTCAGCGCGGCGCCGAGGCCGAGGCGCAGGGCGTGTGCGGCCTCCCAGAGTTCGAAGCGTTTGGCGTCCGGCACCAGTTCCCAGCTGCGTTCGGCGGTCCACCGGGCGCCCCGGACATCGGGGGCCTCCGGGGCGAGCCGGTCCAGGAGCGGGCGCCGGACCGCGAGCAGGCCTGTGCCGCGCGGACCGCGCAGGAACTTGCGGCCGGTGCCGATGAGCAGGTCGCAGCCGATGGCGCCCATGTCCACCGGCAACTGGCCGAGGGACTGGGTCGCGTCCAGGAGGAAGGGCACGCCGTGGGCACCGGCCAACGCGCCGATCTGGGCGGCGGGTTCGACCAGTCCCGAGGAGGTCGGCACATGGGCGGCCGTCACCAGAGCCGCGGGTCCGGCCCGCAGCGCCGTCTCCAGAGCCTCCAAGTCCACAGCCCCGTCAGGGCCGTTGGGCAGCAGTTCCACCCGGACGCCATGGTCGCGCTCGACGGACAGCAGGTGCAGCGCACTGCTGACGTAACTGGAGCGGGCCGCCAACACCCGGTCGCCGGGGCGCAGTCGCAGCGCCGACACGGCACGCTGCCAGCCGGCCGTCGCGCTCTCGACGAGGGCGACCTCCTCCAGCCGGGCGCCGAGGAGCTCGGCGGTACGCGCGTAGACGGTCTCCAGGGCGGGAGCCGCGTGCTTCGCGGCCTCGTAGCCGCCGGACAGGCTCTCCGCACGGAGGTGGTCGATGACCGCCTCGACGGTGCCGTTGGCGAGCAGGGCCGCACCGGCCGAGTTGAAGTGGTGACCGGTGAACGAACCCGGTGTGCGGGCACGTTCGGCCGCGACGTTCAGGGTGCGTGGGGGTGGGGGACTCGGGTGCGAAGCGGCCGTACCGGCCGTCACGGGCGCGCTCACAGGGCGATCGTCACGCTCTTGAGCTCGGTGAAACCGTCGACGGCGGCGTCGCCGAGGTCCCTGCCGAGGCCTGACTGCTTCATCCCGCCGAAGGCCACGGCGGGGTCGAACTCGTTGTACGTGTTGACCCACACGGTTCCCGCCTCCAGCGCGGCGGCGGTGCGGTGGGCACGGGCCAGACTGCCGGTCCACACCCCGGCGGCGAGTCCGTACTCGCTGTCGTTGGCCAGGGCGATCGCCTCCTCCTCGGTGTCGAAGGGCAGGATCGTGGCCACCGGACCGAAGATCTCCTCACGGGCGATGCGCATGTCGGGGGTCACCTCGGTGAAAACCGTCGGCGGCACGAACCAGCCCGGCCCCGGCAGCGGTTCACCGCCCACGGCCACCCCGGCGCCCTCGGCGCGGCCCAGTTCGACGTAACCGGTGACGCGGTCGTACTGCTCCTGCGACACCAGCGGACCGATGTTGATGCCGCCCGCCAGCCCCGGCCCGATCCGCAGCGCCTCCACGGCCGGGACCAGCCGGTCCAGGAACTCCTTGACGATTCCGCGCTCCACCAGCAGCCTGCTGCCCGCCGTGCACATCTGCCCGGAGTGCCCGAACACCGCACGCACGGAGTTCGGTACGGCCGCGTCGAGATCCGCGTCGGCGAAGACGATGTTGGGGGACTTGCCGCCCAGTTCGAGCGTGAGCCGCTTCAACGACGGTGCCGCCGCGGCCATGATGTGGCGCCCGACCTCCGTCGACCCGGTGAAGGACACCTTGGCCACGCCGGGATGAGCGACCAGTTCCGCGCCCGTACGACCGTCACCGGTCAGCACGTTGACCACACCCTCGGGCACGCCCGCCTCCAGGCAGAGCGCGGCCAGCCGCAGCGCGGTGAGCGGGGTCTGTTCGGCCGGTTTCACGACGACCGTGCAACCGGCCGCCAGGGCCGGGGCGAGCTTCCAGGCGGTGATCATGAACGGGAAGTTCCACGGCAGTACGGCGGCCACCACGCCCACCGGTTCGCGGACGCTGTAGACGTGCCGGTCGGGACCGGCCGCGTGCGCGGTGCCCTCCAACCGCGTCGGGGTTCCCGCGAAGTGGCGGATGGCCTGCAGCCCCAACTCCACATCTCCGCGGGCGCGTTCGATCGCCTTGCCGTTGTCCAGGGTGTCCAGCACCGCCAGTTGCTCGGCGTCGCGCTCCACCAGGTCGGCGAGGCGCAGGAGAACATCACGGCGCTGCCGAGGCGGAAGCCCGCGCCAACGGCGGTCCCGGTGGGCCGCGTCGGCGGCCGAGACAGCCGCCGACACCTCGGCCGGGCCCGCCTGGGCGACCGTGGTGAGCTGCTCCCGCGTGGCGGGGTCGAGCACCGGTATCCGCTCCGTCGCGGTGCCGGTGGTCCACTCGCCGCCGATGAGCATGGGCTCGCAGTCCGGCAGCCGGGGGATCACGATGCTGGGGTCCACCTTGTTCTCCTTCACGCCTGGCGTCCGGGACGGTGAGTGGGGTCGGGCCACGGTTCGCGGACCGCCGTGGACACCGCCCGTGCTGTGGTCAGGACGCAGCGGTCGAACTCCGCCTCGCCGTGCTTGGAGTTGGCGTCGGCCACGTCCCGGCCCCAGACCCCGGTCTCGCTGACCTGGTCCATGCGGTAGTCCCAGAAGGAGTCCACGTCGACATGCGAGGTGGCCCGTTCCATCCGCACAAGCTCGGGCGCGAGGTGCAGCATCACGGACGTCTCGAAGAAGTTGGCGTGCATCAACGCCCGCCCGTAGGTGACGTGTCCGTCCACCTCCGGACCCGGGTACATCGTCACGTACCCCAACGCCCTCACCCGTGCGTCTTTGTGACGGACTCTCAGTTTCTCGGCCGACACATCGAGCGCGCCGTTGTTCCAGATGTGCCCGTTGAGCAGCACGAACTGCCGTACTCCGGAGGCGTAGAGCGAGTCGATGACGTCCTCGACGACGGCGATCATCGTCTCCGGCCGTAGTGCCACCGTCCCCGCGAATTCACCGTGCGACGCCGACACGCCGAAGCTGAGCGGCGGTACGACGGGCACGCCGGTCAGGGCGGAGACGCCGAGGGCGACCGCCTCGCAGATCCGGGTGTCCACGGCGAGGGGGAGATGGGGGCCGTGCTGCTCGGTGGCGCCGACCGGGATGATGACGGCGTCCTGGACCGCGGCCGTCGACTCGGCCTCCGGCCAGGTCAGTTCCTCCCACAGCACCGGCGTCCCGGATCCGCCCAACTGTGCGGCGAGTTCGGGGACATCGAGCCCGGTGGGGACGGTCCGTCCGGACGGACCGGTGACGAAGGCGGACGACATGGCTCTCCTCTCCTCGGGGCCGGTGGCGCTCACCACCGGCGTCGGCTCTTCTCGGGCAGCAGGTCCAGGGCGCGCAGCGGAACGGGCTCGTCCCCGTCGACCGTGGTGACCCACACGGTGGCGTCCGGGCAGTAGTCGCTGATCAGCTCTCGGCACACCCCGCACGGGGCGATGATCCGGAACCAGCCCGCCGGTTTGATCTGCACCGACACCACCGACGTGATGCTCAACTCCGCCCCGGCGGGCAGCGCGCCCCGGGCGGTGCCCATGGCCACCCCCTCGGCACAGATCGAACTGCGCCGGCAGGAACCCTCCACATGGACCCCGGTGTGGACCCGGCCGTCCGCCGTGCGCAGCGCGGTCGCGACCTCGTGCCGGCCCGACTGCCACACCCGCGCCAGCAAGTGCTGTGCGGTGGCGAGGAGTTCGACGTCGTCCTCGTGCATCGACGGAGGTACGGCCACCGGTCGCACGTTCACGGCGCTCATACCGTCAGCCCCAGGAGCCGGGCCATGTTGCCGCCTTCGACCAGCGCGCGGTCCTTCTCGTCCTCGACCGCCTTGGCGATCTTCATGCGTTCCAGGTCGAAGTCGGAGCCGGGCCACTCGCTGCCCATCAGGATCTTCTCCGGCCCGAGCCTTGCGTAGGCACGCTTCACGTCGCTCATCAGCGTCGCGGACGTCTCCAGGTACACGTGCGGCTGCCGCTCGGCCACGATGATCGCCTCCGGAACGTTCCACACCGCCCCCATGTGCGCGATGATCGTGGGTACTTGGGGGTGGTCCCGCGCGATCTCCTCGATGGCCAGCGGCGCGCAGAACGCGTCGTCGAGAGCGTTGATCAGCACCAGCAGACCGCGCCGCGCGCACGCCTCGAAGACCGGGTCCAGCAGGCCGTGGTCGGCGACGTGATAGCCGTGCAGGCTCGGGTGCAGCTTCAGGCCCACCAGACCCGCGTCGGCCATCCGGTCGATCTCGTCGAGCGCGTCGTCGGCCTGCGGCATCACCTGCCCGAAGCCGAAGAACCGGTCCGGGTACGTGGCCACCAGTGAGGCGATGAAGTCGTTCTCGATGCGCTGCGCGAGCGAGCACACCATCGCCATGTCCACCCCGGCCGCGTCCATCCGGTCGAGGATGCGGCGCGGTTCGAAGGGTGTGTACGGCGGCGGGGCCTGGCCCTTGCGGGCGCCGGTGAGGTAGTCGGAACGGCCGCGGACGTCCTGGGTGGTGTTGTACGCGTCGATGATCAAGGCGGTTCGTCCTTACTCGCTACTCGCTGGTGACCAGGGGGAGGTGGCAGCGCACACTGCGGCCCGGCGTGATCTCGCGCAGCTCGGGGGCCGCGGTGCGGCACTCCTCCGTGGCGATGGGGCACCGGGTGCGGAACAGACAGCCCTCGGGCGGATTCGCCGGATCGGGCAACTCGCCCTCCAGTACCTCCTGTTCACGTTTCCCGCCGGGGCGCAGCACCGGCACGGAGGACAGCAGTGCCCGGCTGTAGGGGTGTGCGGGGGCGGCGAAGAAGGCGTCGCGGGAGGCGACCTCGATGATCTGGCCGAGGTACATGACCGCGATCCGGTCGGCGATGTGCCGTACGACGCCCAGGTCGTGCGAGATGAACAGCATCGTCAGACCCCGGTCGCGGACCAGGTCGGAGAGCAGGTTCAGCACCTGCGCCTGGATCGACACGTCCAGCGCCGAGACCGCCTCGTCGGCCACCACGAACTGCGGCGACGAAGCCAACGCCCTGGCGATGCCGATGCGTTGCCGCTGTCCGCCGGAGAACTCGTGCGGCCTGCGCGCGCCGGCGTCCGAGCCCAGACCGACCAGGTCGAGCAGCTCGGCCACCGTCTTCGTGGCCTCCGCGCGGGTGGCGCCGCGTGCCCGCAACAAGGGTTCGGCGACGATGTCCGCGATCCGGCGGCGGGGATTCAGTGAACCGAACGGGTCCTGGAAGACCATCTGCAACTCGGCGCGCGTACGCCGCAGTTGGCGCCCGCGCAGCCGGGTGAGGTCGGTGCCGTCGAACTCGATGCGGCCCGAGGCGGGTTCGATCACCCGCAACAGGGCCCGGCCCAGTGTGGACTTCCCGCAGCCCGACTCGCCGACCAGGCCGAGGGTCTCGCCCTGGAGGATGTCGAGGTCGACGTCCCGCAGCGCCCTGACCCGGCCGCCCGCGCGGCCCGGGTACTCGACCCGCAGTTCGCGGGCCTGGATCAGTGCGGCGGTCATGCGAGGCCTCCCTGGGAGCGGGCCGTGGCACGGGCGGGGGAGGGCAGCATGCAGGCGTCGAGATGCCCGTCGTCGCCGTGCCGCTGCCGCAGCACCGGCCGCTCGGCACACGCGTCGTGGACGAAGGGGCAGCGCGGCGCGAACGCGCAGCCGGCCGGCCGGTCCACCCCGGTCAGCGGGCTGCCCGCGATGGTCGGCAGCCGTCGTACGACAGGACCGTCGATCGGCGGGACGGACCCCAACAGCCCCATGGTGTAGGGGTGTTGGGGGTGGAACAGCACATCGTCGCGCGTCCCCTGCTCCACGATCCGGCCCGCGTACATCACCGCCACCCGGTCCGCGACCTCGGCCACGACGCCCAGGTCATGGGTGATCAGCAGGACGGACGTGCCGTGGTCGCGCTGGACGCGTTTGAGTACGGCCAGCACCTGGGCCTGGATCGTGACGTCGAGGGCCGTGGTGGGTTCGTCGGCGATCAGTACCGTCGGATCGTTCGCCAGGCCCATCGCGATCATCACGCGTTGGCGCATGCCCCCGGAGAGCTGGTGCGGGTAGGCACGTGCCGTGCGGTCGGGACCCGCTATGCCGACCTCGCCGAGCAACTCCACTGCCCGGGAAGTCGCCTGACCCCGCGTCACCTCACGGTGGGCGCGGATCATCTCGGAGACCTGGGCGCCCGCCCGGTGCAGCGGGTTGAGCGCGGCCAGCGCGTCCTGGAAGACGACCGAGATGTCCTTGCCGCGCACATCGCGCAACTCCCGCTCCGGCGCGGCGACCAGGTCGCGGCCCTTGAAGACCGCCTCGCCGCTGATGTGGGTGCGCGGACCGCGGTTCAGCCCGACCAGGCTCATCGACAGGGCGGACTTGCCGGATCCCGACTCGCCCACCAGCGCCAGGACTTCGCCCTGCCGGAGGATCAGGTCCACGCCGTCCACGGCGGGCAGCCGGCCCGCCGGCACGTCGAACTGGACGCGCAGGTCCCGGACTTCGAGCACGGGCGCGGACGTCATGAACCCTCGCCCACGGCCACCGCCGCCGCGTGGATCAGATCGGCGACGCGCTCGGGCCACACCAGGGTCGTGTAGTGGCTGCCCGGTACGTGCTCGACGGTGGCCTTCATGCGGGCCGCCATGTCGTTCTGGATCTCCGGGCGCAGGGTGCGGTCGTCGTCGGCGACCAGGTACCAGCTGGGCAGCGTGCGCCAGGCCGGTGTGCCGGTCGGCTGGGTGAAGATGAGGTTCTCCGCCTTGCGGCCCTCCGCCTCCACCACGGCCCGCTGTTCGGGGGAGAGGTCGGGACCGATCTCCGCCCAGAACTCCTCGCTCGTCTCGGACTTCCACTCGCCGTTGGGGCCGCGCCGCATGTACTTGGAGATCTCGGCCTCCTCGTACCGTTCGACGATCTCGTTGACCGTCTCGCCCTCGTCCGGCCCGAACGCGGCTATGTAGACAAGCCCCTTGACCCGCGGATCGCGCCCGACGTTGCTGATCACCGCGCCGCCGTAGGAGTGCCCGGCCAGCAGCACCGGGCCCGTCGTCTCCGCCAACAGGGCCGCCGTGTTGGCGACATCGTCCTCCAGGGAGGTCATCGGGTTGGTGACGACGAACAGCCGGTGACCGCGGGCTGCCAGCAGGGGCTGGACGGCCGACCAGGTTGTCGGCCGTCCGCCGGCACCGTGGACGAGCACGATGTCCATGCGGGTCATCCTTTCCGTAGCCGCGGATCGAGGACCGTGTAGAGCACGTCCACCGCGTGGTTGACCAGGGTGAAGAGGAGCGCGATGGCGAGGGCCGCGCCCTGCACGACGGGGTAGTCCCGTTGCAGGACGCCCTGCACGAGCAGGCGGCCGACACCGGCGTACGAGAAGACCGTCTCGGTGATCACCGAACCACCCAGCAGAGAACCGAACTGGAGCCCCAGGACCGTCACGATGGGCAGCCACGAGTTGCGCAGCACGTGGCGGCGGATCACCACGCCCTCGCTCAGGCCCTTCATGCGGGCGGTCCTGACGAAGTCGTCGTCGAGGACCTCCAGCACCGAGGCGCGCACGATGCGGGTGATGAACCCGGCCATCGACAGCGCCAACGTGACGGCGGGCAGGATCAGATGCTGGATCCAGGGCCACACCAGCTCGGGGCGGTTCTGCAGAATCGCGTCCAGGAGAACGAAGTTGGTGGTCGGGTTGTAGTCGAGCGAGCTGGGCAGCCGGCCGAGGACCGGGAGCCAGCGCAGCCACACACCGAACACGACGATGCCGAGCACACCGAGCGCGAACCACGGCAGTGAGAAGCTGACCGTGGCTACGGCCCGGGTCGAGTGGTCGATCCAACTCCCTTTGCGCAGCGCGGCGATGACCCCGCTGACGACACCGAGCAGCACCGCGATCGTCATCGCCGCGAGCGTCAGCTCGATCGTGGCGGGGAGCGCGTCGCCCAGCAGACCCAGGACGCTGTTGGAACCGTAGAACGAGGTGCCGAGGCGTAGGTGCACCAAGTCGTCGAGGAAGCTGCCGTATTGGACGATCAGTGGTCGGTCGAGGCCGAGGGCCTTGTTGACGCGTGCCTCGTTCGCCGCCAGGTCGGACGCGGACAGGGTGTTGCCGCCGGCCGCGAGCGAGGTCGCCGGTGAGCCGGGCAGCAGCCGCATCGCCAGGAACACCAGGCTGGCCAGCGCGAACAGCACGACGGGGACGACCGCGAGCCGGCGTAGGACCAACAGGGTTGGTCCCGCTGCCCATTTGGGCCTGCGGAGGGGGAGCAGTGCGGTGGTCACGCGGGCCCCTTCACGTCGAGCGCGTCGCGCAGGTCGTCGCCCACGAAGTTGCAGGCGACGACGAACAGCAGCGTGAACGTCGCGGGCAGGACGACCAGTCGGGGCGCCGTGTAGAGGAACTCCTGGCCCGCCTGGACCATGTAGCCCCAGTCGGGCTGCGGGGGTTGGATTCCGAGACCGAGATAGGACAGGCCGGCGGCGAAGCCCGCGGCGATCGACAGCGTCATCACGACCTGCGCGAGCATCGGTCCGGCGATGTTCGGGAGGAGTTCGCGGGCGAGGATGCGCGAGGTGCGGGTGCCGCCCAACTTCGCGGCGACGACGTAGTCATGGGCCGCCTCGCGCGCGGTCAGGGCACGCGCCAGCCGGGCCAGACCGGGCGCGAGGGACACCCCGATGCCGAAGACCAGACTGACCGTGCCGGGTCCCGCGGCCGCCACGAGGAGGATGACGAGCAGGATGGAGGGGAAGGCGAGGGCGAGGTCGACGATCCGCATCAGGACCTGCTCGACGACGCCGCCCGCATACCCGGCGACGAGCCCGATGCCGGTTCCCGCGACGGCCGCCAGCGCCGTTGCCGAGAACGCCACCAGCAGCAACGGGCGTGCGCCGTGCACCAGTCGGGCCAGTTCGTCACGGCCCAGGTCGTCCGTGCCGAACAGATGGCCGGACGAGCCCATGGGCAGCAGCGCCGACGAGGTCTGACGCAACGGGTCCGCCTGGACGAACAGCGGCCCTACGACGGCCACCAGCACCAGTGCGACCAGTACCAGCCACGACAGCACGGCCGGCCAGGACCGTCCCAACCGGCGCCGACCCCATACAGCGAGGACACTCCGCCCGGTGAAGGGCGACGAAGGGGGTCGTGCGGTCGCGACGGGTGGTGGAGCGGTCGTGGTGTCAGACACTGGCCTTCTCCATGTAACAGCGGTGGTTGGCCAGCGCCGCCGTGTTCATGTGCTTCACGTGCGAGCCACTGACCACCAGGTTGGCGAAGCAGGCCAGCATCGACAGGACCATGTAGTCCTCGGCCCAACGGCGTTGGATCTTCGTGTAGGCGGCCGTGCGCTGCGCGCCGAGGGGCAGGTTCTTGGCCGTCTCCAGTTCCGCGGCGAGCGAGGCGGAGCCCTTCAGCGTGTCCATGCCGGTGATGGTCGCGCCGTAGAGGCCGGTGGGACTGGCCATGGCGCCGACCATGTCGTTGGCGTCCGGGACGTAGGTGTTGCGCTCCCAGATCATCAGGTCGTGGTAGTCGTCCTTGCCGTCGAGGAGCCGGGTGAAGTAGGTGGCCGGGTCGACCGAGGTGGTCACCACCTTGAAGCCGACGTCGGTGAGGTTCTGGGCGACGATCTGCGCGGCCTTCGGGTGCCAGGAGTCGCTGGCCGCCATGAGCCGGATGCGCCGGCCACCGGCACCGGCCTCGGCGACGAGTTGTTTGGCCTTCGCCGTGTCCTGGGTGCTGAGGTCGGCGAGGCTGGTGTCGTAGCCGCTCTGCGCGGGCGGGATGGCATAGCCGGCGGGCAGCGCGCCGACGCCGTAGAAGGCCTGGTCGAGGATGGCCTTGCGGTCTATCGCGAGGTTGATCGCCTGGCGGACCTTGAGCTCGGGGACCCGGCGGGCGTCGATCATCAGGATCGCGTTGGCGTTGTACGGCGTCTTGTAGACCGTCACCGAGTCGTCCTTGCGCAGCTGCGCGGCGGCCGAGTACGGGGTGAACTGGGTGGCCGAGATGTCGCCGCTGAGCAGCGAGCTGACGATCGTCGACGGGTCCTGGACCTGGCGCAGCACCAGCCGGTCGACGGGCGGTCTGCCGAGGCGGAAGTCGTCGAAGGCCGTGAGGGTGATGGACTGGCCGGAGGTGGCGGCGGAGAAGGCGAACGGGCCGGTGCCCACGAGGTGCTTGCCGATGTCCGCGCCGTACTTCTTCAGCGCGGCCTTGGAGATGATGCGGCCGCCGATGTCGGACAGCTGCCCCAGGGCGGTCCGGTCCGGCTTCTTCAGGACCATCTTCACGGTCAGGTCGTCCGGAGCGGTGAGCGAGGCGACGTTCGCGCCGAGGTCGGACAGCGGGCGGGTGGCGCCCTTGGGCAGCGTCGGGTCCTTCTCGTCGAACTGCCGCCCCAGACTGGCCAGTACGTCCGCCGAGGTCAGCGTCGTACCGTCGTGGAACTTGACGCCCTCGCGCAGCGCGAACGTGTAGGTGAGCTGGTCGTCGGAGATCGTCCAGCTCTTGGCCAGGTCGGGCGTGGGCTCGTTGGTCTCGAAGGAGATGAAGGTCAGGCCCCGGCAGATGCAGTCGACGGCCATCCAGTCGCCCAACGAGGTGTAGAACGACGGGTCGTTGACCGCGCTCGTCGCGTCGATGGCGAGGGTCAGCGTGCCGCCCTTGCTGCTCCCCTTCGCGTCGTCGGCCGCCGCGCCGCAGGCACTGAGCAGGGCGGGGAGCCCGAAGCCGACGCCCACTCCCAGGAGTCCCGCGCCCCGGAGCATGGTGCGGCGCGACGCCGTCGACGGGGTGGAGCCGGGTGAGGACGATCCAGCTGACTGGTCCGGCATGTGGGCCTCCTTGGGCACCGATCCTCGGATAATGGATCTCAAAGTGTCAAGATTGGATCCAATAACATGTTCACGGGCCACAGAGTCCCTCTCGTGTCCCGGGTGTTAAAGGCGTGTGAACCGGGCTGTGGGTGCGTTCCGGCCAGTGCCGGCTAGGCGCCCGGCGTGCCCCGGCGGCGGATCAACTCGGGCCAGACCACGGGGTCATGACCGGGAACGAGTTCGTAGCCGCGTTCGGCGGCGATGCGCTTGAGTCGGCGGATGGGCTCCACCGTGCTCTCCGGGTCGACACCGATCGAGGCCCCGATCGGACGCTCGTGCTCGATGTTCTCGGTGAGGTCGGCCGCGTCGAAGGCGAACACGAAACCGCCGCCGTCCGCGAGGTCGACGACGAAGCTCTGGTGACCGGGAGTGTGCCCCGCGGTCAGTACGGCGGTCACGCCCGGGGCGATCTCGGTGTCCCCCTCGGCCTGTCGCCAGTCCATGCGCGGGTCGTCGAAGTCGACGCGGAAGATGGAATGGCGCTCGACCTCGGGCCGCCCGGACAGGCCGTAGGCCAGCTCCCCGCGCTGTACGTGCACCGGTACCCGGCCCGCGAAGTGCTTGAGTCCGCCCGCGTGGTCGGCGTGCAGATGACTGACGGCCACCGCGTGGATCGCGTCCATCGCGATGCCGGCCGCGTCGAGCGCCTCCTCCAGGGGTTCGCCCGGACCCGGCAGGATCGGCCGGTAGTTGGGGGAGCCGTAGAAGCGGCGGCGCAGGGCCGGGTCGCGGATCAGCGCCGTGTTGAAGCCCGTGTCGAGCAGCAGCCAGCCGCCGTCGCACTCCAGGAGGACCGCCGGTACGGGTTCACGCAGCCGTTCCTCGTACGGGGCGCCGTGCACGGAGACGGACTTGGGGAGCTCCTCCCAGCCCAGCAGCAGGGGCACGATCCTGCGTACGCCGTGGCGTGTCATGGGGTGTGCGGGTGGGGTGGGAGGCGCATGCGGGATCCGTTCCGGGGGTGCGAGGGGCTAGGTTCGGGGGATCGGGATCAGGTCTTCGAGATGGGGATCCACACTTTAAGTATCTGGATCCCAAAGGCGGTTGCGGAGAGGTGAACAAGTTCTCTCTGGTGCGCTGATCAGGCAGTCCTGCCGCGCAGAGTCTCCTTCTTGGCCCGGTTTCCGCAGGTGCCCATGGAGCACCAACGGCGGTTTCCCGGGCGTGAGACGTCGAGGAACAGGGCGCCGCAGGTCGGGCCCGCGCAGTCGCGGACGCGGGTGAGCGACGGGGAGGTCGCGAGGTCAAGGGCGTCACGGGCGACGAGGGCGAGAGTGGCCCGGACGGGATCCTCGGCCCGCCAGTCGAGCCGCCCCGCCCGGTTCAGACGCGGTACCGGGACGGGGTGTGCGGCGGCCTCGTTGACCAGGGCGAGCGAGTGCGCGTCGGGCATCCGGCCGGCCCGGGCGGCGGTGATCAGCGCGTGGACGGCCTCGCGCAGGTCGCGTGCCCCGGCCGCATCGGCGCTCCCGCCCGCCGTGCAGGGGCCGCACTGCCGCACCCATGCCGACAGGGCCCCGGCGTCGGGGAGTTCCTCCACCACGTCGGGCGAACCACGGTGGCGCAGGGTGCGGATGAAGTCCAGGCAGAGGCGCCCGGCGCCCTGGCGGAAGCGCGGAGTCGACGACACGCGCCCACCCTACTCCCAGGGAACCGGTTTAAGTGGTGCCAGGAGAGCGGCTCTCCTGCTACCGTCACCCGAACCAGTCAAACCGGTTCTCGCGTGAGGTGTGTCCGTGCCCCGCTGGGTGATCCTCGTCCTGTCCCTCGCCTGCGGTGTGGGCGTCTCGACCATCTACTTCCCGCAGGCGATCAGCTCGCTCGTCGCCGCCGACCTGGGCGTCTCCGCCGCCTCGGCCGCCCTCGTCGTCACGGCGGCCCAATTCGGGTACGCGGCCGGGATCTTCCTGCTCGTCCCGCTCGGCGACCGGCTCCCGCACCGCCCTCTGATCGTCACCCTGCTGGTGCTCACCGCCGCCGGACTGCTCGCCGCGAGCGCCGCGCCCTCGCTCCCGCTGCTCGTCGCCGCGAGCGCGGTCACCGGCGTGACGACCGTCGTGCCCCAGATCATCATCCCGATGGCCGCCGGACTCGTACCCGCCGAACGCCGCGGAGCCGTCACCGGCACCCTCCTCAGCGGCCTGATCGGCGGCATCCTCCTGGCCCGTACCTTCAGCGGCACCCTCGGCGAACGGTTCGGCTGGCGGGCGCCGTACCTCGTGGCGGCGGTCGTCGTCCTGGTGCTGGCCGCGGTCCTCTCCCGTGCCGTCCCACTGACGACACCCTCCACCCGGCACGGCTACCCGGCCCTGATAGCCGCCCCGCTGCGCCTGCTGCGCACCGAACCGGACCTCCGCCGCTCCTGCCTCTACCAGGCCATGGTCTTCGGCGGCTTCAGCGCCGCCTGGACCACGCTGACCCTGCTCGTCACCGGACCGACGTACGGCATGGGCGCCCAGGCCGTCGGCATCCTCGGGCTGGTCGGCGCGGCCAGCATGTTCAGCACCCCCCTCGCCGGGCGGCTGGCCGACCGCAGGGGCCCCGACACGGTCAGCCTCCTTGCCATGCTCGGCACGATCGCCTCGGCGGCGCTGCTCGTGCCGGCCGCCGGGGGCGGCGCGGCAGGTCTGCTCACCCTGGCCGCGGGCATGCTGCTGCTGGACGTCGCAGTCCAGTCCGGCCAGGTCGCCAACCAGGCCCGCATCTTCGCGCTACGGCCGGAGGCCCGGGCCCGTATCAACACCGCGTACATGACCTGTGCGTTCCTCGGCGGCAGCGCGGGTTCCTGGCTGGGGGTGCGGACGTACGACCGGTTCGGCTGGCGGGGGGTGACGGGTCTGGTCGCCGCCCTGGCCGTGGTGGCACTGGGCCGGCATCTGCAGCACGTACGCCGGGCGCGGCACGGTGAGCCGCGACCGGACCGGTCAGGATTCGAGAAGCGCGAGGCCACGCCCTCCCCCTAGCGTGACTGCCAGGTGCGGCACCGTGTACCGGAAGCGGACGTACCGCTCGAAGCCTGGTTGGATCGAGCCGGGCGATGACCGCCGAGCGACTCTCGGCGGCCCGGCGCAAACGGAGGGAACGCACGATGAGCAAGGCCACGAGAACGGACGCGCAGTCGTCCGGGCTGCACGCTGCCGACAGCCACGACCTGATCCGGGTGCACGGGGCGCGCGAGAACAACCTCAAGGACGTCAGCATCGAGATCCCGAAGCGTCGGCTGACGGTGTTCACCGGTGTCTCCGGCTCGGGCAAGAGCTCACTCGTGTTCGACACCATCGCCGCGGAGTCGCAGCGGCTGATCAACGAGACGTACAGCGCCTTCGTGCAGGGCTTCATGCCGACGCTGGCCCGCCCCGAGGTCGACGTCCTCGACGGGCTGACCACCGCGATCATCGTCGACCAGCAGCGGCTGGGCGCCGACCCCCGCTCCACCGTCGGCACCGCCACCGACGCCAACGCGATGCTGCGCATCCTCTTCAGCCGCCTCGGGAAGCCGTACCTCGGCTCGCCCAAGGCGTTCTCCTTCAACGTCGCCTCGATCAGCGGCGCGGGCGCGGTCACCATGGAGCGCGGCGGACAGAAGGTCAAGGAGCGCCGCAGCTTCAGCATCACCGGCGGCATGTGTCCGCGCTGCGAGGGCCGCGGGTCGGTCACCGACCTCGACCTCACCCAGCTCTACGACGACTCCAAGTCCCTTGCGGAGGGCGCCATCACGGTGCCCGGCTACACGGGCGGCGGCTGGAACTCGCGCCTCTACATCGAGTCCGGCTTCTTCGACCCCGACAAGCCCATCAGCAAGTTCACGAAGAAGGAACTCCAGGACTTCCTCCACCGCGAGCCGACCCGCATGAAGATCGCGGGCATCAACATGACCTACGAAGGTCTGATCCCGCGCATCCAGAAGTCGATGCTCGCCAAGGACCGGGAGGGCATGCAGCCGCACATCCGCGAGTTCGTGGACCGCGCGGTCACCTTCACCACCTGCCCCGACTGCGACGGCACCCGCCTCAACGAGGGCGCCCGGTCCTCGAAGATCAAGGGCATCAGCATCGCGGACGCCTGCGCGATGCAGATCAGCGACCTGGCCGAGTGGGTGCGCGGCCTCGACGAGCCGTCGGTCGCGCCGCTGCTCACCGCACTGCGGCAGGCCCTCGACTCGTTCGTCGAGATCGGCCTCGGCTACCTCTCGCTCAACCGGTCGGCCGGCACGCTGTCGGGCGGTGAGGCACAGCGCGTCAAGATGATCCGCCACCTCGGCTCCTCCCTCACCGACGTCACCTACGTCTTCGACGAGCCGACCATCGGCCTGCACCCGCACGACATCCAGCGCATGAACGACCTGCTGGTGCGCCTGCGCGACAAGGGCAACACGGTGCTCGTCGTCGAGCACAAGCCGGAGACCATCGCGATCGCCGACCACGTCGTCGATCTCGGCCCGGGCGCCGGTACGGCGGGCGGCACCGTCTGCTTCGAGGGCACCGTCGAGGGGCTGCGCACCGGCGGCACCATCACCGGCCGGCACTTCGACGACCGGGCCAAGCTCAAGGAGTCGACCCGCAAGCCCACCGGCACCCTGGAGATCCGGGGCGCCGCGACCAACAACCTCCAGGACGTCGACGTCGACATCCCGCTCGGCGTCCTCGCCGTCATCACCGGTGTCGCGGGCTCCGGCAAGAGCTCGCTGGTACACGGGTCGATCCCGGCCGGCGAGAACGTGGTGTCGGTCGACCAGGGCGCGATCCGGGGCTCACGCCGCAGCAACCCGGCGACGTACACCGGACTCCTCGAACCGATCCGCAAGGCCTTCGCCAAGGCCAACGGCGTGAAGCCGGCCCTGTTCAGCGCCAACTCCGAGGGCGCCTGCCCCACGTGCAACGGCGCGGGCGTCATCTACACCGACCTGGCGATGATGGCGGGCGTGGCCACCACGTGCGAGGAGTGCGAGGGGAAGCGGTTCGACGCGTCGGTGCTGGAGTACCACTTCGGCGGGCGTGACATCAGCGAGGTGCTCGCGATGTCGGTGACCGAGGCCGAGGAGTTCTTCGGCGCGGGCGACGCGGCAACTCCGGCCGCGCACAAGATCCTTACCCGCCTCGCCGACGTGGGCCTCGGCTACCTCAGCCTCGGCCAGCCGCTCACCACCCTCTCCGGCGGCGAACGCCAGCGCCTCAAGCTGGCCACCCACATGTCCGAGAAGGGCGGCGTCTACGTCCTCGACGAACCCACCGCGGGCCTCCACCTCGCCGACGTCGAGCAACTCCTCGGCCTGCTGGACCGGTTGGTCGACTCCGGCAAGTCCGTCATCGTCGTGGAGCACCACCAGGCCGTCATGGCCCACGCCGACTGGATCATCGACCTCGGCCCCGGCGCCGGACACGACGGCGGCAAGATCGTCTTCGAGGGGACCCCGGCCGACCTGGTCGACGCGCGCTCGACGCTCACGGGGGAGCACCTGGCGGCGTACGTGGGCGCGTGACCTCGTGCAACTCCCTTGATAGCAAAGGGAGTTGCATGACGGCTCATGTCTCCTTGTCGATTCTCCTTTCCGATGTCGGCGGACCCCGCCACGCAACGGGCGGCTCCGCCGGTCGCCCGGAACAGGAACCCTCCGCCGTCCTCGCCGGCCTGTAAGAACTGCGTGGAGGCGTCGAAGCTCATGCGGCGTGTGATGCCCTGCCAGGGGCGGCGCAGGAATTCCGAGCGCAGGGCGGGACGCCTGTCGTCGCCGACGGAGGCCGGCCCGTGGGCGGCGAACCGGACGGGCGTCGTACGCCTCGGCCGCCCAGGGCACGGCGTGTGCCCCTGGCGAGCGCGGAACGCGGCGGCGAACGCCTTGGTAGGCGGGCGGCGTTCTTGTCGGGGTAGCCCGTAGTGATGCACGCAGCCCGGCGCGAAGACGTCGCTCGCGGACGTGGCGGGCTGCCCCTCGGCCTGCTCCGGGGCGAGGAACCCCGCGCCGCCGACATCGCCCCGGACGCGGTGGGTGTGAAGGCCCACGAGCACGGCATTCGGGTCGACTCGCCCCTGCGGGCAGCCGAGCGGCTGTGAGTCGCCGGGCGGCTGTGGGTCGTCGGCGACGCAGTCCGCCGGAGGGTGAACTCGCCCTGTTAGTGGGCTTTATGGGCAGTGGTGGCGAAGTATCGATTCGGCTAACACCTTTCCAGGTTGTGCAGGAAATGTGTGCAGGCCGTGATTGAATCATGCACAACTCGGCCTGGTGGCTTGAACTCGACCGTTCGGTTCCCCGTGTCCTGTCTCCGTTCGCAGGATGTCCGCGCGTTCGTGCATGTCCACCCGGCCGAGCCGGTACGAACGTGCGGCAGGAGCGGGAGTGGTCGATCCGCGCGCGCCCCTGCCGTGGCGCACCCCGTGTCACCGCGTGACTCCCGACCGGAGGCCCGCGCCCGGCGCGGCCCGGCGGTCGCCGTGGCCCGCCGGACGGGAGCGTGCGCACATCACCGTGCCGGCGCACCGCGACTGCGGTGCCGCCCGCCGTCACGTACGTGAAGGGAACCCTCGATGACCGCCACCGTCTCCGACTTCTACTACGGCGCAGTGACACCTGTCGCCGCCTACCTGATGGCCTGCCTGGGGGCGGCCCTCGGGCTGCGCTGCACGACCCGTTCGCTGCGCCGCCCGCAGCACAGAGCCCGGTGGCTGGCCATGGGTGCGGTGTCGATCGGCTGCGGCATATGGACCATGCACTTCATCGCCATGATCGGCTTCAGCGTCCAGGGCGCGCTGGTCAACTACGACACGACGAAGACGCTCCTCAGCCTCCTCGTGGCGATCGTGGTGGTCGCCGTAGGAGTGTTCCTGGTCGGCTACCGGGGTGGCTCACCACTGAACCTCGCCGTCGCGGGCACGGTCACCGGGCTCGGCGTGGCGGCCATGCACTACCTCGGCATGGCCGCGATCGAAACGAACGGCACCCTTCACTACGACGCGCTGACCGTCGTGCTGTCCGTGGTGATCGCCGTGGGGGCGGCCACCGCGGCGCTGTGGGCGGCGGTCTCCATCCACGCGCTGTGGGCGAGCCTCGGCGCGAGCCTGGTCATGGGTGTGGCCGTGACCGGAATGCACTACACCGGCATGGCCGCGGTCTCCGTGCACCTCACCCACCAGGCTGCGTCCGCACAGTCCTCGGCCGACCTGGTCGCGTTCCTCCTGGTCATGCTTGCCGGCCCGCTCGTCGTCCTGCTGATCGCCGCCGTCATCGTCATGTTCGACCCGGACATGATGCTCGGCGACGACGAGCAAAGCGCTCAGGCACCCGCCCCCGCACCGCTGTTCGGCGGTGACTCCGTGTTCCCCGCGCCGCAGCAGGCTCAGCAGTCGCACACCTCCGCATGGTGACCTGACGGCGGAACCCCCGGTACACACGGCCGTCCGCGCTCACACGCCGTTCTCCGCAGGGCGCGTGTGAGCGCCGGACGGTGCCGTGTCCTCGGTCCTGGCCTCCAGCGCGCGCACTACGGCGACCATGTCCTCGCCGCCGTGACCCCGTGCCACGGTCTCGTCGTAGAGGGCGTGGCAGATGTCGAGGAGCGGGGAGGCCAGCCCGGCCCGGCGGGCGGCCTCCGCGATCAGGCGGTTGTTCTTCAGCACGTCCGTGGCCGCCGCCTGCACACCGAAGTCGCGGGTCACCAACTTGGGCGCCTTCATCCGGGAGACGGAACTGGCCATCGGTCCCGCGTCCAGGACCTCCCGCAGCAGGCGCTGGTCGAGCCCGTGCCGGTCGGCGAAGTGGAACGCCTCCGCGAGCCCGGTGACCAGCGTGATCAGGAACAGGTTCACCGAGAACTTCATCAGCAGGGCGCCCGGAACCGCACCGCAGCCGAACGTCTCGTGGCACATCGGCGCGAGCAGCGGTCGTACGGCCGCCACGGCAGCGGCGTCCCCGGCCAGCATGCCCACCAACTTGCCCTGCTCCGCCGGGGCTCGGGACCCGGAGACCGGAGCCTCCACGTATCTCCCGCCCGCGCTCCCGATGTCGTCCTGGAGGCTGCCCGAGTACTCGGCCGAGGTCGTGCCCATGTGGACGACGGTGTGTCCGGCGACCCGTGCGGCGAAGTCCGGGGTGCCACGGCCCAGCACCGCGTCGACTGCCGTCTCGTCGGCCAGCATGAGGAACACGACGTCGTCGGCGCGGTCGAAGACCTCGGCGGGGCCCGCCGCGACCTCGGCCCCGGCGGTACACAGGGGTTCGGACCGGCCGGGCGTGCGGTTCCACACCACGAGGGGTGTTCCGGCACGGGCGAGGTTGAGTGCCATGGGCTGCCCCATGACCCCGAGGCCGACGAAACCCACGTACGCCACCATGCACCGCCGTTTCCGTCCCCCGGCGAAGCCGGACCGCCACCATCGCCGTTGTCTATGACAGCGGTCATAGTAGTTCACTCCATGACGGCGGTCATAGAGTGAGGGCAGCAGAGCCCGTGCGACGGTGACGGAGGTCGGGGATGGCGGCGGCAGAAGCGTCACGGTACGGGGCGCGCGAGCGGATGGTCTTCAGTGCGGCGCAGCTGATCCGGCGCGACGGGGTCGCCGCCACCGGGATGCGCGAGGTCGCCGTCCACGCACACGCGCCGCGCGGCTCGCTCCAGCACTACTTCCCCGGCGGCAAGGAGCAGTTGGTCAACGAGGCCGTCGGCTGGGCGGGTCGGTACGCGGGCAGGCGCGTCGACCGTTTCCTCGCCGCACTGCCCGAGCCGACGCCGAGCGGGCTGTTCGGCGAGATGGTCCGCCAGTGGACCGACGAGTACGCGGCCGTCGGCTTCGCGGGCGGGTGTCCGGTGGCCGCCGCCACGGTGGACTGCGCGGAGACCAGCGCGGCCACGCGTGAGGCCGCCTCCGCGGCATTCACCGTCTGGAGCGGATCGGTCGCCCGCGCCCTCACCGGGATGGGCGTTCCGGAGGGGCGGGCCGGCGCACTGGCCACCCTCATGATCAGCGCTCTGGAGGGTGCGATCCTCGTGGCCCGGGCCGAGCGGGACGTCCGTGCCCTGACGGCCGTGGCCCTGGAACTGGGCCCCCTCCTCGACGCGGCGGTGCCCGAGGACGGCTGATCCGGGGCCGTCGGACACCCTGCGTCGCCCTCGGCCGACAGGGCCTGGACATCTCCGCCGCCGGCCGGCCCCTCGACGTTGCCAACATCTACCACTCCGCACAGGACGGACTGGCCCTGCCGGGCCCCGACGAGCCCACCGGTGGACTGCGCCCGTTCTTCGTCCCTGGTCGGGGGCCGCCTGGCCGTGTGGAACATGGTCGCGCGCGGCACCCGAATGATCGAGTACTGGCACTGTCACTCCCTGCACTTCGGTGCCGAGACCTACTGGGGCGGCATCCTCGTCCACAGCCTGGAACCAGGCCGGACGTACGAGGAACTCTCGGTGATCGCAGGGGAATTGCAGCAGACGGACGCGACGATGGAGAGCCTGCCCCTCCGCAGCGACGCTGCTGTCCGCCGACAGCCGCTGGGCCATGGAGTCCATGGCACCGCTCCGGGGCGGCACCTCTTCCTGGTTCGGCGACCCGCAGTCCTACGGCCGGATCGTCGCCGCCCACTAGCGGGGGCTGTTCGACGCCCGACTCTCCGTCGACATCGTTGCCCCGGAACAACTGCCGTCCAGTCCGGAGGAGTTGGCGGACCACTGGCCGGTGCTGGTCGTCCCGGCGCTGTACATCGCGGACGACACGACGTTCGACCTGCTGCGCCGGTACGCCGAAGCCGGCGGACATCTCGTCCTCGCTTCCCGCACCGGCTACGCCGACACGGAGGACGTCGCCCGGCATACGTCATGCCCGGAGTGCTGCGCCCCGTCGCGGGCGCGTACTACCAGGAGTTCACCAATGTGCTGACCCCGGTCACGGTCACCAGGAGCGAGGGAACACCGGACCGCCCCGCCCTGCACGGGCAGGCCACCGCCTGGGCCGACGGGCTGATCCCGGACGGCGCGACCGTCCTCGCCGGGCACGACCATCCGCACCTGGGCGAGTTCGCCGCCGTCACCACCCATGAGTACGGCACCGTCCCGGACCGCGAACTCTCGCACAGCCTCGCCGATTGGATCGCCGCGACCTCGCTGCCGCCCGATGCATGGCGCGCGGCCCGGCCGGCGTCCGTCACCTGCACCTAGGCCACCACCGCAGACGGCGTGATCCTGCGCTTGGTCCGCATCCTCGACGGCCTCCCGCTCACGGACGTGCGCCCGCACTGGCGCTCCACCCTGGCACCTCGGGGCCTGTCCGTCCCCGTCGAGCTGTACCTCTGCTACGCGGAGGAGGGCGCCCCCTGATCATCGCCGATCAGCAGAACGTCCCGCTTCCCTACCGCGTCGTGGACCCCCGCACCGGAGCCACCGTCCGCGAGGGCGTACGCGCCACGGCCGGGGATCCCGTACCCGACGAGGGAGGTGCGCCGAGGACGTACATCTGCCATGGCCCGAGAGGGAGTTGCCCCCCGGGGAGGGCTGCCGTGCGGCAACGCGTCGAAAGCCGTGTGTCAAGCGTTTCGACCTCGTTCACAAAGCACGGCAGCCGTCCCCGGGCCGCTTTACGATCGCGCGCATGCTGATACGACGGACATTTCGGTTGATCATCGTGCTCGCCGTGGCCCTGGCCGGGGCGATCGGGGGTGCGGTCGGGACGGCACAGGCCGAGGGAGGCCGGTCCTCGTACGATCGGCAGCTGCTGTTCTACAACCACTCCTACGGCGTCTTCGACCGGGAGACCGCCGACGCCATCGAACACTCCGACTACCTGCGGGACTTCGCCAACTTCCAGGTCCGCACCACGACCGGCACCGGCGGACAGACCTGGACCGGCCGCTACCTGATGGGCCGCGAGACCTACTTGGAACTGTTCGGAGTCGGTGACGTCGCCGGCCAGGACGGCACCCTCGGCTCAGCCGGGCTGGGTCTGTCGACCGAGCGGGAGGAGGACCTTTCGACGGTCACCGCACGGCTGAAGGACGAAGGAGTCACGGACCCGGTCGAGTTCCTACAGACGCGGGACTTCGGCGACGGTGTGCCCGTGCCGTGGTTCGACGCCGTCCTCACCACCACCGAGTACGACGCCTTCGGCGCCTGGGCGATGGAGTACCGGCCGGAGTACTTCGCCGACCCCCGCAGCAACACCGAGCCGCCGAGTTATCCGGGTGACGTCGGCCGGGAGCGCTACCTGTCCGACGACTACCGCACCCACCTCATGCGTGACGTGACCTCCGTCCGCATCGCGGTCACCGAGGGGGATCTCGCCGACACCGTGCCGCTGCTGCGGGCCGGCGGGTTCACCGTCCAGACCGTGGCGGGCGGCGGCGTCGTCGCCGAGGGCGGCGGCACGACGATCCGCCTCGATGTCGTACCGCGCGAGAACGCCGGGATGCAGCGGGTCGACTTCGCACTCAACCGGCCTGTGAAGGACCGGCATGTGGAGCAGATCGGCCACTCGACCCTGACCGTCGGCCCCGGCAGCCGGGCCGTGTGGACGTTCGCCCACAACGGCACCCCGTAGAGGCCCGGACGGTGCCCGGCCGTGCCGTGTGATGCTGGCGTCATGACTGCTCAGGACCAGATTTCCGTCGTTCGCCGACAGGCAGGAGACCTCGCCCCCGAGGACGGCACGGCCGCGCTGCTGACGGCCTACCACCTGCAAACAGAGGCCGAGAAGGGCCGCGCCGTCGCCGACGCGGACGGCCTCCCGGACCGCTACCGCGCGGAGATCTCGGACCCGCGGACCGCGTTCGCCGACGACGTGGTGCTGCTCGCGCTGAGCGGCACCACCTCCGTGGGCTGTGTGGTGGTGACCGCCCCCGCCGACGGACCGTCGGAGATCAAGAGGCTCTGGACGGACCCGGCGTTCCGTGGCCGGGGCATCGCGTCGGACCTGCTCCGCGCCGCACTCGCACATGCCGCGGAGAGCGACGCGGGCACCGTGCGGCTGTCGGTGTGGACATGGCGGACCGGTGCCATCGCCCTGTACGAACGGTTCGGCTTCACCGTCACCGAGTCATGGGACGACCGCGATCAACTGGTGTGCATGGAGCGCGCCGTGTGAGTGGCCTCCCGCAACCTGCACGCTACGACGGCCCGTTCGGGCTCGCCTGCGTGGTTTCTGGTGTCTCGGTGGGAGCGGGCGGCAGGCCGGCCGGTGCCGGTTCGGACTGGTGGCCGCCGCGCAGGGCCGAGGCGATCGCCGAGACCAGGGCCATGCCCGCCGCCACGCCGAAGACGATGGTCAGGCCGTGGTGGAAGGGGCCGGAGACCAGCCGGGGGAAGAAGGAGTGGCCGGTCAGGACGGCACGCTGGGCCGCCGAGAGCTGGTCGAGGACGCCGTTGGTCGAGAGCAGGTGCTGGATGGGGTTGTTGCCGAGGAACGTGGCGAACAGCGTGCTCACCGGTGGCAGCGACGCGGCCTGCTCCGCCGCGCCCGCCGGTACGCCGTGCGCCTGCAGCCCCTTGCTCAGCGTCCCGGGCAGCGAGGAGGCGAGGCCGGAAACCATCAGGGAGAAGAACACGCCGATGGACAGGGCGGTGCCCGAGTTCTGGAAGGTGGAGCGCATGCCCGAGGCGACACCCCGGTACTCGCTCGGCACACTGCCCATGATCGAGGAGGTGTTCGGCGCGGAGAACATGCCCTGCCCCAGCCCGTTGAGCAGCAACAGCGCCGCGAACATCCCGTAGTCGAAGTCGATGGGCAGTGCCAGCAGACCGACGAACGACAGCGCTACGACGACCAGTCCGACCGTCGAGAACATCCGGGCGCCGAACCGGTCCGACAGATATCCGGACACGGGCCCGGCGATGAGGAAGCCGACCGTGAGCGGAAGCATGAAGATACCCGCCCACAATGGGGTGTCCTCGTAGTCGTAGCCGTGCAACGGCAGCCAGATGCCCTGCAGCCAGATGATCAGCATGAACTGCAGCCCGCCGCGCGCGATCGCCGTCAGCAGCGCGGCCAGGTTGCCCGCCGCGAAGGTCCGCACCTTGAACAGGGCCAGGTTGAACATCGGTTCGGCGATGTGCGTCTCGATGCAGCAGAAGACCAGCAGCAGTACGGCGCCGCCGATCAGACCGCCGAGCACCCACGGGTTCCCCCAGCCGGTGGCGCTGCCGCCGTAGGGCTGGATGCCGTAGGTGATGCCCGCGAGGAGGATTCCGGCGCCCGCCGCGAAGGTGAGGTTGCCCAGCCAGTCGATGCGGCCGGGGTGGCCCGCCGAGGTCTCGCGCAGGCTCAGGTACGACCAGATCGTGCCGGTGATACTGATCGGGACGCTCACCCAGAACACCGCGCGCCAGTCGACGACGGCCAGCAGCCCACCGGCGAGTAGACCCAGGAACTGCCCGGCGAGGGCGGTGATCTGGTTGACGCCCAGCGCCATTCCGCGTTGCCGGGCGGGGAACGCGTCGGTGAGGATGGCGGCCGAGTTGGCGGTGAGCATCGAGCCGCCGAAGGCCTGCACGATCCGCCAGAGGATCAGCCACATCGCGCCCGCCCCCGCACGGAACGGGTCCAGGGACAGCGCGACGGACGCGCACGCGAAGATCAGGAAGCCGATGTTGTAGATCTTCACCCGGCCGAACATGTCACCGAGCCGGCCGAGCACGACCACGAGCACGGCCGACACCAGCAGATACCCCAGGATCATCCAGAGCAGATAGCCGATGTTGCCCGGCGCGAGCGGATCGAGGCCGATGCCCCGGAAGATCGCGGGCAGCGAGATGATCACGATGGAGGCGTCCATCGTGGCGATCAGCACCCCGAGCGTGGTGTTCGACAGTGCGACCCACTTGTAGTTCGGCTCCGGGGGAGTGTCCCTACGACGTCCCGAGCGCACGGCACCGAGCAGCGAGGACCGCCCGGGACGAGGACCGTCACCTTGTCCGTCGCCGGGTATGTGGGCGCTCGCGGTCACAGGCGCTCCGCAAGCCGGTCGAGGAGGGGGAGGGCGGATGCCAGCGCAGCGCGCTCCGCCTCGGTGAACCCGTCGAGGACGGCGGCGAGGCGCTGCACGGACTCCGAGCGCCGCTCGGCCAGCATGGCGCGGCCCTCGTCCGTGATCGCCAGGATGCTCCGCCGTCGGTCCGCGGCGTCGGGGCTGCGGTGGACGAGCCCGCGCTGTTCGAGCAGCGCGAGCGTGCTCGCCATCGCCTGCGGGCGCACCCGCTCCAGCTCGGCGAGGGACGTGGGCGACTCCGATCCGTCCCGTGCGAGCCGGGCCAGCACCGAGACCCCGGAGAGCGACACGTCTCCCACTGCGCGCGCCTGACGCAGGCGCCGGGTCACCCGCCCGACCGCGAGCCGTAGATCGGACGCGAGCCGGGCAGTGTTGTTCGGACTGTCCACCTTCATGGTTGCTCACACTAGATTTATCAGTCTGGACTGCTCAACCAATTGTTAGTAAATGGCGCGAGGAGGTCGCTGATGGTGAGAGAGCGTCCCGCAGGACTGTTCGTCGGACTGTGCACCCTCGATGTCATCCAGCTCGTGGACCATGCACCGGGTGCCAACGAGAAACTGACCGCCCGGGACCAGGAGGTCGCGGCGGGCGGCCCGGCGGCGAACGCGGCCGTGACATTCGCCCACCTCGGCGGCGCGGCCGGCCTGGTGACGGCAATCGGCCGCCACCCGTTGGGAGTTGTGGCCACAGCGGACCTGCACGCACTGGGCGTGACAGTGACCGACCTCGCCGCCGCCTCGACGCAGCCGCCCGCCGTGTCCTCCGTCCTGGTGACCGCGTCCACCGGCGAACGCGCCGTAGCCTCCACCAACGCGACCCGCCACCGGCTCACCCCGCCCGACGACCTCGACGCGCTGGTCGCGGCCTGCGACATCGTCGAGTTCGACGGCCACCACATGGAACTGGCCGTGGCCGCAGCCCGCGCCGCGCGTACCGCCGGCCGTACGACCGTGTTCGACGGCGGCAGCTGGAAACCGGGCACCGAGGACCTGCTTCCGCTGATCGACGTGGCCGTCTGCTCGTCCGACTTCCACCCGCCCGGCACGCACACACCGACGGAGACCTTGCGGTTCCTGCGGGAACACGGGGTCGCCTGGTCGGCGGTCAGCGGGGGAGCGGACCCCATTGCCTGGGCGGCTCGGGACGTCGAAGGCACGGTGGAGGTGCCCCCGGTCCGGGTGGCGGACACCCTGGGCGCGGGCGACGTCCTGCACGGTGTCCTCGCCCATCACCTCGCACGCCGGGGCGGTGGCCCGACAACGGAGGCATGCGTCTCCGCACTCCGCTCGGCGGCCGCGGTCGCCTCCCGGGCCTGCGCGTCCTTCGGCACCCGGGCGTGGATGGGGAACCAGGGCCCGACGTGACCGTGTCACGTGATCGTGACGACTTCTCAGACGCATCTGCGCACCGCGCACCTCGACGACGTGGACGAGATCACCGACCTCCACACCCTGGCCCGCACGGCGTACTACAGCGTGGGCGGAGTGCCGGACGCGGAACTCACTTCTCCCGACGCACGCGCCCGCCGACGGGAGAGCTGGGCTCGTGCCGTCCGTTCCGCCGACAGGACGGTCCTGTGCGCGGAACGAGGAGGCGAGCTGGTGGGCATCCTCGCGATGGGCCCGCCCTACGAAGCGGACGTCGACGCCACGACCACGGGCCAGCTCTACCAGATCCACGTCCGCCCCGGCCGCTGGGGCGAAGGCCTCGGCAGCCGGCTCCACGCGGCCTTCGTACAGTTCCTCCGCGACGCCTCACTGACCACCGGCGTGCTGGAGGCATGGGAGAGCAACAGCCGGGCCCAGGCCTTCTACGCCCGGCACGGCTGGCGGCCGGACGGGCACCGGCGGCCCGGTCCGGGCGGCGGCGACTACGTGCGGATGCGCCTCGGACTGGATCACCAGTCCCGCGACCGTCGCGTCGCAACCTCTTCCCGGACCCCAACATGCCTAGACTGAGCTGCCGTTGATCGTCACATCCGGCCGGTCTCGGGAGGACCGTATGACCCGCACGCCGTCTCGACGTACTGCTTTGCGCGGCCTGGTTGGTGCCTCGGCCGTGGTCGTCGGGTTCGACCCCTTCACCCGCAGTTGGGCGGTGACCGACTCCGGACGAACGTCGAGCGCTGTGCCGCGGCTCGACGGGACGCTGCTCACCGACGACGCATTGCTCACCGCCGACGCCGACGACTTCGGGCACATCGTGCACCGCAGACCGGCCGCGGTACTGCGGCCCGGCTCCGTGCGGGACGTCGTCGCGATGGTGCGGTTCTGCAATCGGCACGGCCTTCGCGTGGCGCCGCGCGGACAGGGACATGGCACGAACGGGCAGGCGCAGGTCGAGGGCGGGCTCATCATCGAGACCCAGCCGCTCGCCTCCATCGGGCCCGTACAGGCGGACGGTTCACGGGTCACGGTCGGGGCGGGCGCGAAGTGGAGCGACGTCGCCAAGGCCACCCTCGCCCACGGCCTGACCCCGCCCGTCTTCACGGACTACCTGGAACTCTCCGTCGGCGGCACCCTGTCCGTCGGCGGCCTGGGCGGCCAGACCCACCGGCACGGCGCACAGGTCGACAACGTCCTGGAACTCGAAGTCGTCACCGGCGCGGGGGAGTTGCTCCGCTGTTCCCCCACCCGGCGCCCCGACCTGTTCCACGCCGTGCTCGCCGGACTCGGCCAGTGCGCCGTGATCGTCGGCGCCACCCTGCGCCTGGTGCGCGCCCCGGAGACCGTACGGCACTACCTCCTGCCCTACACCGACCTGCGGACCTTCCTCGGCGACCAGCGCCTCCTCGCCACCGAGGGACGGTTCGCGTACGTCGAGGGCCAGGTCGCTGCGGACACCGCCGGAGCGTTCGACCAGTTCACCATCGAGGCCGTTGCCTACGGACCGCCCGTGGGGGACACCCCCGACGACACCACGCTCCTGAGAGGCCTGCGGCACACCGCGTCCGGCGTCCAGATCACCGACCTCGGCTACTACGACTTCCTCGACCGGCTGGCCCCCTCCGTCGCCGCCCTGAAGGAAGCGGGCCTGTGGGCCTACGCCCACCCCTGGCTCAACCTCCTGCTGCCCGGCCGCAGCACCGCAGACCTCGCCACCACCCTCCTCGACGCGCTCACCCCGGCCGACCTGGGACCGGGCGTCGTACTCCTCTACCCGCTGCTGCGCGAGCGCCTGCACACCCCGCTGCTGCGGATGCCCGACGACCCGGTGCCGTACCTCTTCGCCGTCCTGCGCACCACACCGCCCGAGGACACGGCCACGGTGCAGCGGCTGCTGGGCGCCAACCGGTCCGCCTACGACACGGTCGGCGCGGCCGGTGGCACGCAGTACCCGGTCGGCTCGATCCCCTTCCGACACGCCGACTGGAGACGGCACTTCGGCCCGGTCTGGCACCGGTTCACCGAGGCCAGGAGGACGTACGACCCGAAGGGCATCCTGGTACCGGGGCAGGGCATCTTCTGATCGCCGCTTCCGCTCTACCCGGGCGGCAGGTCCGCCGGCGCGTCGCGCAGTGCGGCACGTGAGGCCACGCCCAGCTTGGGAAACAGCTGCCGCCAGGAGGGCGATCTCCCGTTGCTGCGGTGTCAGTGACGCCGGGCCGGCCACGCCGGCGCCGACAGACAGGCCGGTCGCCCGCAGTTCGTTGCCCGCCCGGGCCGTCCAGGGCGGCCGCCGAGCCGTTCGAAGGTGTCGATCGCGTCGGCGAGTTGGGTGCGTGCCTCCGTCGTGGACTTCACACGGCGGAGGCGTTCGCCGTACGCGAGACGGACCCGGGCCAGTTCGAAGGGCCAGCGGTCCGTGGCGGGTACCGCGAGTGCCTCCTCGAACAGGCCGATCGCCTCGTGGTCGACGGCTGCGATGGCCTCCGACGCCTTCACCAGCAGGGCGAGCCGTGGCGAGATCGCGGCGATGCCGGCCTCGCGCGCCGCCGTCGCTTCCGCCGCCCGTCCCGTTCGGACCGACGCCTGGACGAGATCCATGACGACGAGCAGGGCGGCCGGAACATGCGAGGCGAGCTCCCCCGCGCGGCTGATGGCGCACGTGTGCCGGTACGCGTCCTCGACCCTGCCCTTGCCGAGCGCGGCGAGGGCCCGCGCGTGCGAGGCGCACGACAGGTAGGAACCCACCCCGCGCGATGTCGCCCACAGGGTCATCTCGTCCGTGAGGGTCCGGGTGGCGGCCTCGTCGCCTCGGGCGGCGGCGACCAGCGCCCGCTGGTAGAGGAACTCCGTCGGCAGGAGCTGCTAGCTGTGGGCTTCCCCCAGGTCCCGGCCCTGCGCGGCCTGTGCCTCCAGTTCGTCCCATTGGCCGGCCGCGAAATGATCCCGGCCCAGGTACGCCAGCCCCTGGATCTCCACGGTGAGCGAGCTGTTGTCCCGCCCGTCGCGCAGCACCCGCCGCAACGCCGTGCGGCACGCCGGGAGCCGGTCCACGTACAGCGACGTCATGGCGATCCGGATGACCCGGACCGGGTCGGCCTCCCGGTCGACGAGGTGATCGACTGGTCGAGCTTCCAGCAGGAGACCGGACCTCAGAAACAGCCCCAGCACCAGGAGTTCAACCGCAGTAACGGCAACGCGCTCAGGATCACGATCTACAGCTGCCGTAACAGAGGGCGGCTGGCATCACCTGGTGCACAGGCACGCGGGAATTCAGCCGGTTCTTCCTCCTCGGGGCGGCGCAGACCCGGCGTTGGACAGTGATGAGTGCGATGCTGGACGGACGGAGTATTCCCGGCCTTTGAGCCCGAGTCCTCACCGGGCAATATGCTCAGGGCGGCGACGCGTATGACCCAGCAGCGGTGCCGGCAGCGGTGGAGCGGCCGGTTTGCAACATCAGAGTGCGGCGACCCGGGCCCCGGAAGCGGGCCCGCGTGAGTGTCTCCGCTCCCGCGCAGTCGTCTGTCCTCGCGCCGGGCGTGCTGTCGGCGGCGGCTTCGCCAGGGGGCGACGTCCTTCGTGCGCTGGGTGTCGTCGCCGGTGAGGGGTTGGGGGGCGCGGAGGTTTTGCGTCGCCAGGCGCAGTTCGGCCCCAACGCGGTGGCCACACACCGGGCCAGAGTGTTCCCCGTGCTGTGGCATCAGCTGCGCTCGCCGCTGCTGGGTCTGCTGGTAGGGGCTGCTGTGGCGTCCTTCCTGGTCGGGCAGCGAAGCGACGCGGTGATCATCGGGCTGATCGTGGGCGCGTCCGTGGGCATGGGCTTCGTCAACGAGTACCGGGCCGAGAAGGCGGCCGAGGCACTGCACTCACAGATCCATCACCAGACCGTGGCGGTACGCGGGGGCAGGGCCGCTCTGGTGGATGTCACAGCGCTGGTCCCCGGCGATGTGGTGGAACTGCGGCTCGGTGACATCGTGCCGGCCGATCTTCGACTCGTGGAGGTCACCGGCCTGGAGTGCGACGACGTCGCCGCCTGCGCCGCCGCGCCGCCCGCTTCAGCACTGCCGTGCACCACACACCGGGCGCGCCTACCTGACGGCCCAGCCTCACATTGGGTGGTGACAGATCATCCCGCAGCCCGAGACAGATGTGGCGACCGGAGGAAGCACGGGAGAGATCCCGGTCGGCAGGGCACCGCAGTGCTGTCCGAGGCTGCGGAGCCGGGAGACGCTCGTACTGGGCGTGGCCCGTCGGTTCGAGCCATTTGATGAATCGCCGAGGTACTGCGGCCACACGACGCTCTCTGCGCGCGCGAGGGCCTCGATGCGTCGATGGTGGCAGCGAACGGCCCGCCTGTTCCGGGACGTTCGGTCAGGAGCGGACGGCGTTCGGCAGGAGCGCGGCACGCGACTGTGGTGCACTTCCTGCGTACAGTCCCAGTGCCTGTGAACGTAGAAGGGTTCACTGTCATGGCTGCACGGCGATCGGAACCGGTGTCCCGGGGGCGAGACGGCGGGGAGCGGGTTGCGGGTCCGGCCGGTCGGCCCGGGCTTCGCGTACGGCTGCGGTCGTGGGCGGCCGGGGCCACGGTCTGGTACCTGCGGGTGGTCGCGTTGCTGAACCTGGTGGCGGTGGTTTCGCTGCCGTTCCGGGAAGAGGTGCGTGAGCACAACGCAGGTGGTTTCTTCACTCCCTATCTCGCCACCGCGGGTCTGGTCTCGGCGGCGTTGGCGATGTTCCTGGCCGTGGTGATGCGGCGCCGCAAGCGCGCCGCGTGGATGTTCAACATGCTGCTGGCCGGTCCGCTCTTCACGCTCTACGTCCTGGCGTTGACCCAGGTCCAGTACCAACGGCACGGCCTCAACTGGTTGTCGGCCCTGTTCACCGGCCTCTTCGTGATTGCACTGCTGCTCGGGCATGGGGAGTTCCAGGCTGTCGGGGACCGCTCCAACCCTCGCCTCGCGCTGGCCGTGGCGGTCGGCGGGGTGGTGGTGAGCGGCACTCTGGGCACGCTGCTCGTGAGCGCCACCAACCGGGTCTCCGGCGCACCGCTGGGCGACCGGATCGCCTACACCCTGCTGCGGAGTGTCAGTGTCGGCCCGCTCGCCGACCACCTCGACTCCGTGGTGGCGCCCCGCTGGGTGGACGCTCTGATCAACGTCCTGGCGGCCGTCACCTTCCTCCTCGTGCTCTACGCCTGCTTCCGTGCCCCGCGCGGTCGTGAACTCCTGGGCGAGGACGACGAGAAGCGGCTGCGCGCGCTGCTGGCCCGGCACGGTGAGCGGGACTCGCTCGGCTATTTCGCGCTGCGCCGCGACAAGGCCGTCATCTGGTCCCCGAGCGGGAAGGCAGCGATCACCTACCGGGTCGTGGGCGGTGTGGTCCTGGCCTCCGGCGACCCCATCGGTGATCCCGAGGCGTGGCCCGGCGCGATCGAGGTGTGGCTGCGTGAGGCGCGCCGGCACGCGTGGACGCCGGCCGTGATGGGTGCGAGCGAGGAGGCCGGCACGATCTATGCCCGGCACGGTCTGGACGCCCTGGAGCTGGGCGACGAGGCCATCGTGGACCGTGTCGGCTTCACCCTGGAGGGGCGCGCGATGCGTGGCGTCCGTCAGGCGCACAACCGCGTGAGGCGGGCCGGGTACACCGTGCGTATCCGCCGCCACGAGGACATCCCGGAGTCCGACATGGTCACCTTGGTCGACAGGGCGGACCACTGGCGGGACGGGGAGACGGAGCGCGGCTTCTCGATGGCACTGGGGCGGCTCGGCGATCCGCTGGACGGCCGTTGCGTCATGCTGGAGTGCCACGACAGCGCGGCGCGACCGCGGGCCCTCCTCAGCTTCGTACCGTGGGGCAAAAAGGGGCTGTCGCTGGATCTGATGCGCCGGGACCGCAGCTCCGAGAACGGTCTGATCGAGTTCATGGTCATCGAACTGCTCCTGCGTGCCCGGGAGTTCGGCGTGGAGCGGGTGTCGCTGAACTTCGCGATGTTCCGGGCGGTCTTCGAGCGCGGCTCCCGGCTGGGTGCCGGTCCCGTGCTGCGGCTGTGGTGTTCCGTGCTGACCTTCCTGTCCCGGTGGTGGCAGCTGGAATCGCTCTACCGGGCCAACGCCAAGTACCGGCCCGTGTGGGAGCCGCGCTATCTCCTGTTCGAGACGGGCGGCGAACTGCCCCGCATCGTGTTCGCCGCCGCCCGCGCCGAGGGCTTCCTCGCCCTGCCCGCCCTGCCGAAGCTCGGCCGCCGCCGCGGGCATCGGGAATCCGGTGAGAGCCCCCAACCAGCTCTCGGGAAAGTCTGTTTGCCGGGGAGGCCAGGGGGCCACCCGAGTGGCGGGACGGTGCCGGACCCCCGTGACGGAGCGCAGAGGGACGCACCGTCAGTCGACTGAGGCGCGCACGATGCAGAAATCCGTGCCAGGTCGGATCCCCCTCCGCCAGCGGAGTGCACCATCCACCCTCACACGCTTCACACGGAATGATTTCCCGGAGGACGGGCCTTTCGGCCCATGGCACGGCTCCTCCCGGGGGAGCCACCGTGGGCACGACAGAAGCCCCTCGGCTCGTAAGCCCATTGGAGCGCCTCATGACTCCCCTTCTGTGGCAAGGAAGTCCTCTGCTCGCGGCCCCTGTTGATCTCGGCGGTCACGGCCACTACGTCCACTGGGGCGTGATCCAGGTGTCCGTAGCCAATCTCGTGGTGATCGGCGTCATGGTGCTGGTCTTCGTCGCCGCGGTCCTTGTGCCGTTCCCGCGCGGACGGAGCCGACGGTGAGTGCCACCGCAGGGCAGGACGGCCGGGATGGGCGAGTGCGGGTGGACGAGGGCTGGACCGCGGCCCTGCGCAGGCGCGGGATGCGGGCTCTGCCTCCGGAGAAGCTGCTGCCCGACACCCAGCCCGCGTACATGGCGTCGTGGGTCTACGTCTTCGGCGTCCTGACCGTGGCCGCGCTGATCGTCGTCCTGGTCACCGGAGGACTGCTGGCGCTGGAAGGGCCCGCCTGGTGGCACGTCTCGGGCGCGGGAAGGTACGTCAACAGCCTGCATCTGTGGAGCGTCGAACTGTTCATGTTCTTCATGGTGGTTCACCTGTGGGGCAAGTTCTTCATGGCCGCCTGGCGCGGTGGCCGGGCCATGACCTGGGCCACGGGCGCGGTGGCTTTCCTCGCCTCCGTCGGCACCTGCTTCACCGGCTACCTGATACAGCAGAACTTCGACGCCCAGTGGATCGCGGTCCAGGCCAAGGACGGACTCAACTCGGTCGGCATCGGGGCGTACTTCAACGTCCTGGACTTCGGGCAGATGCTCATGTGGCACATCGTGGTGCTGCCCCTGGCGCTGGGCCTGCTGACGGTCTGGCACATCCTGCTGGTACGGCGGCGCGGCATCGTCCCTCCCATCGGTGCGCACACGCCCGAAGGCGGGGCCCCGCGAACCGCAGAGACGGAAGCCGAGCCCGAGCCGAGCGAGGTGCAGCCGTGAACGGGAGCCGGCGCGAGAGCGCCACACCGGATCCTGCCGCATTCCCCACCAGGCCCTACGACCTGGTCAAGGAGTTCACGATCGCGCTGCTGGCGGTCGTGCTGCTCACCGCCGGACTGGCGGCGCTCTTCTCCTCACCGGACGACAAGCCCGTCACCCTGGCCTCCTGGTCACGTGCCGACGGGGCCGACTTCACGGTGACCGCGGTGGCCGAACTCGGTGGCACCAGTGCCACCGCCCAGTACGGAGCGCCGTACAGCCACACCCCGGGAGCCGCCCAGAAGCTCGGTCCGATCGGTCTGCAGAGCGCCGGCGGCGTGCGGATTCCGATCGACACCGCACACGACTTCGTACTGAACCCGCTGCGCCACGCGCCGGCGGCCCCTGCGGTCAACGCCGCACTGGACACCTGGACCAGTGCCCCCGTCACCCGCCAGCAGTCCTGGACCGCGGCCTACACGGATGCCCTGGGGAAGGCCCCGGGCGGCGACCCCGGCAAGGTCCAAGCGGGTTCCTACGGTCCGGTGCCGGTACTCACCGCCCGCCTCCTGACCCTGGCACGCTCGGGGGCATTGGACGGTCAGCTCCTGGCGGAGGGCGGTTTCTACCAGACCGACTACACGCGGCCTCTGCTGTTCCTCAACGACGGTTCCTACCTGGAATCACTGGCCCGTGCACAGCACCTCGGCGGCGACCAGTGGGGAATGACGAACGAGACCGGGAACTATCCGGGACAGGCGTGGCTGTGGTTGTACACGTTCTGGTACCAGATCAAACCGTTCAGCACGTCCGGCAACGCCGACGCCCTGGTCTGGGGCGTCATGGCGCTGCTCAGTCTCGCTCTGGTCCTGGTCCCGTTCATCCCCGGCGTCCGCTCGATTCCTCGATGGACCAGGGTGTACCGGCTGATCTGGCGTGACCACTACCGACGGGAGGCAGCGTCACACCACGACGGCGGCACCTGAACCGTTCGTCGCCCACGGGCAAGGCCGCCTCCCCGGGCAGCCGTCGCACAACCGTGCCGGACCGACTGGTGACAGGTGCCTTCGTGTCTCTCTCCCAGCATCGTGCCGGGCACCGGACATACGCGTGCCACTGCCCCTTGGCGCCCGCAACATCCCGGGTCTGGGGGGCTTCGGGTCCCGGCGTGGTGGTTCACCGGCAACGCCGGTCCCCGCATGCGGAACCCGCCCGGACCGACCAGCGAACCTGATGCACCGGTGCCGGCCGGTGAAGGTGCCGCGCGTCCCGCGTCCTCCCGGCGAGACCGGTCCCCAACGAGGTGTTCATGCTGAATCAGCAGCTCCTGGCCAAGACCTTCGTCGAGCTGGCCGACAACCTGGTCGCCGACTTCGACCTGATCGACTTCCTGCGCCTGCTCACCGACCGCTGCGTCGGCATCCTCGGCGTAAGTGCCGCCGGGGTCATGCTCGCCGACCGCGACGGCCAACTGCGCGTGATGGCCGCGTCCGACGAACAGGCACGCCTGCTGGAGCTCTTCCAGCTCCAGAACGACGAAGGCCCCTGCCTGGAAGCCTTCCGCAGCGGCGCACCTGTGATTGCCCCCGACCTGGGTGCTGAAGGCGTACGTTGGCCCCGCTTTGCGGAGGCCGCCCAGCGCAGTGGTTTCAGCGCGGTCCATGCGCTGCCCATGCGGCTGCGGGACGAGGCCGTCGGTGTCCTGAACCTCTTCCGCGCCGATCCCGGCTCCTTCGACTCTGCAGTCGCATCTGTTGCTCAGGCGCTGGCGGACGTCGCCACCATCAACCTCCTGCAACAACGGGTGGTTCATCGCAGTATGGTGCTCAACGAACAGCTGCAGACCGCGTTGAACAGCCGCATCCTGATCGAGCAGGCCAAGGGGAAACTCGCCGAACGCCGGAGCGTCGACATGGAACAGGCTTTCACCATCCTGCGCGGCTACGCCCGCTCCCACAACCGGCGCTTGTCCGACCTGGCCCGCGCCTTCATCGACGACTCCGAGTCACTTCCCGGGCTTGTGGCCTGACGCTGTCGCCGATGGCGCGGCCAGGTCAGAACTGGTGCTCCGCGTCATGACAGGTGAGGCACGTGATGCGGCGAGCAGGTTCTTTGAGGGTGGTCACACCCATGCCTTCCGGCCGCTCCAGATGCTGCGGGTTGACCTTGATGTGAGCGGGGCAGAGGGCGGCTCCGCAGTTCCGGCAGACGGCGACGGCAGCGGTGGTCGTCCCGGTCTGGTGACAGTCGTAGCAGTTCATGCTTCCCCCTCCTATCGGGGTGGTCGGCTGATGCGGCGGGGTGCGCAGGCACGCCAGGTTGAGGAGAGTCCCGGAGCAGGTGCACGCTCAAGCGGCGTGTGAGCCGCCGCTGCAGCGTGTTCTTCGAGCTGCCGTGGTGCGATCAGGGAGTAGTCCCACGAGGACAGCCCGATCATCGTGCCGAGCAACGCGAACCGGGACACTGCGGGGAGGAGCAGTACGTCCATCAGCACCGCCAGGGCTTCGATGGCCTGCCGAAGAAGGGCGGGGCGGGAGGAGATCCCCGCTGGACGCATCGAATCACCCAGGTGCACCGTGTGGAGGAATCGAGACACCGACTCTGCGACAGGTGAGCGGAGCGATCGGGTGCGACATCGCGGTGAAAGCGGCGCGGCCGGGGACCAGGGCGGCACCGCCCACAATAGTCCCCGGATTCGGGCCTGCACAGCAGTCCGCCGGAGACGCGGGAACCGGACCCCATGGTCCGACGGCAGTGCCGGCGTTCACGAACTCCCCGCCGACGCGCCCGGTACACCTCCTGGAAGTCCGCTCTCCCTGCCACAGCCGTGCCGACTACCGTACGGATCGGGCCGGCTCGGCGTGTGCTCTCAGAGGCTCTCCTGCACCCCGGTCGTCAGCGGACGGAGGTCAGGCTTGACGAGGTCGGCGGCCGGCGCCGGGGAGGCGGCGGCCGCCGTTTCCCGGGCGAGGAAGGAGCCGAGTTCGCCGATGGTGCTCATAAGGGGGGCGGGGAAGACGACGGTGGTGTTCTTGTCGACGCCGATCTCCACCAGGCTCTGGAGATTGCGGAGTTGGAGGGCGAGGGGGTGGGCCATCATCGTGTCGGAGGCGTCCCCGAGTGCGGCGGCGGCCAGGGACTCGCCCTCCGCGTTGATGATCTTCGCTCGCTTCTCCCGCTCGGCCTCGGCCTGGCGGGCCATGGCGCGCTTCATGGTGTCGGGGAGCTGGATGTCCTTCAGCTCGACGAGAGTGACCTGGACGCCCCATTCCACGGTCGCGACGTCGAGGATCTCACGAATGTCGAGGTTGATGCGGTCGGTCTCGGAGAGGGTCTCGTCGAGTGTGTGCTGTCCGACGACCTTCCGCAGGGTGGTCTGGGCGATCTGGTTGATCGCCGCGTGGACGTTCTCGACAGCGATGACCGACTTTACTGCGTCGACCACCCGGAAGTAGGCGACCGCGGACACGTCCACACTCACGTTGTCCCGGGTGATGATGCCCTGGGACTGGATGGGCATGGTCACGATCCGCAGGGACACCCGGTGCAGGACGTCGACGAACGGGATGATGATCCGCAGCCCCGGATCGCGGGTTCCGACCAGGCGGCCGAAGCGGAACAGCACACCGTTCTCGTACTGCTTGACGATTTTCACGGCCATCGCGAGTGCCAGGACGGCAAGCACTGCGACGACGACCAGAAGGAAGACCAGGACTCCCATGAGCTGCTCCTCAGAATGAGGACCACGTCGTTGTCGCGAGGTCCCGGGGACGGGCGGATCGTGCGGCGGTGCGCAAGCTACGAGGCACCGGCACACCGCGTGTCACCTGGGCTCGGCGCGGGCCGCAAGGCCGCCCTGTGTCCAGCATCGTGTGCCGCGTGTGCCTGCCGCTTGGGCCGAACGGTCCCCGGCACAGGGACGTTTGCCAGAAGGTTCAGCCGTGGCCGGCGGGAAGGGGGACGGTCCGCTCAAGGGTGGTGCCGGTGGGATGGCGGGGCGCGAGGGTGAGGGTGCCGTCGAGTTCGTTGGCAGAGGTGTGGAGGGTGGCCGGTCCGCCGTAGCGAGTGCGGGTGGGGTCGGTGCCGCGGCCGTTGTCGGTAGCCTGCAGCGTCAGGTGTGTGGCGGAGGCCTCGGTGCTGATCTCCATGGCGGTGGCGTGGGCTTGCCGGGCGACGTTGGCGAGGGCCTCACGGAGCACGGCGAGCAACCGGTCGGCGATCCTGTCGGCGACCAGGGTGTGCAGCAGACCGGTCATCCGTGGCGCGGGGCTGAAGCCCAGGATGGCGGAGGCGCGACCGGTCTCGGCCGCCGGCCGGGCCCGGAGGCCGGTATCGCCGGCGGCCCCGCGCCGCCCGAGGGCGTAGATCGTGGAGCGGATGATCTCGATGGCTTCGTCGAGGTCGTCCCCGACCTGTTGGATGCGTTCGACGGCCTGTGGGCGGTCGGTGAACTGCGTGAGGAGCGATTGCGGGGACATCCCCTCCGCTCGTACCCGCCGCCTCGCCGGCCTGGCAGCCGGTTGCACACGACGACGGAGCCGGTCCCCCGGGAACCCGGGCGGCCCCTCCGGCGGCATGCGACTCCACCGCACGCCAGACGGTCACCCGCGGCTCAGGACCGAAATCCGCTGGAGGCAACCTCCCCCGTCCGCGTGATCCGCGGAGGGCCGGAACGCGCTGCTCCGCGAGCCGTCACGCGTGAACGGGCCGGGTGAGAGTGATCAGCACGGGAAAATCCGCGCGCCATCCGGTACCTGCGGACCGACCCGGCCACCGGGCCCACGGCGTCGACATCCGCGCGATCGTCTCCCGAGGCGGGCGCCCCGAACCGGCCACCCCCGCCGTCCTGGCGCGAGTGGAGGCGCCAACCCTGTTCATCGTGGGCAGCCGGGACTCCCAGGGCCTCAGTCGCAGCCGTCTCGCCGCCGACCGGACGCACTGCGAACACGGACTCGCCGTCGTCCCGGGTGCCACACGCCTTCGCTGAGCCCGACGCCCTCGACATCGTCGCCGAACTGGCCCGGACCTCCTCACGGCTCATGTCGCCCGTCCAGGGACGCACGTACCGCCACGTCGCCCGGTATGACGACCACCGAAGCCCCGGGCCACGGCCGGGCGCCTCGAAGACGGCCCACAGGGGATGCCGAACGGCCCTCTTCGCAGGGCCACTTGGCCCCCGGCCTCCCTCGCGCCGAAGGGGTGTATTGAAGATGAGGAATGAATGCCTCTGGCCCCCGCACGGACGAGAAGAGGAGAGGAGAGGGCCATGCCCACATCCCGTGCGTTTCACCATGTCTTCCTGGGCGCCGCGGTGCTGGCGGTCGGACTGATCGCACCGGCGACCCTTATCGGTGTCAGGGCGGACACCCCGGCAGCCACCACGGTCACTACACCCACCTCTGCCGATCTGAGCCGCAGCGGCAGCCCGCAGTCCACCGTCGACCACGTCGCCGACTTCTACGGTGCCTACACCGACGCCCTCAACGACTCCGGCCACGGACGCCTGACCAACGCCCTCCGCAGCCACTATCTGACCGCCGATCTGCGTCGCGGTCTCGCCCGCTGGGAGGCGGTCCATCACATGGACGGCGTGCTGCGCGGCACGAGCGTTCCGACCGGGTGGAAGGTCGTCTACAACGACAGCGGTATGGGGCACTGCTGGACCCGGGCCACACTCACCTGGCAGGACTCCGCCCACAAGGTTCACCACACCCGCCTGATGATCCAATCCGACCTTGCCACACGGCGTATCTCGGACATCCGGACCGACCCGTGATCGCACCCGATGATGGGCCGGTCGGCCGGGTGACGGCCCGGTCGGCCTCTGCCGAAGCCTGCGCCCGGCGGGCAGAGTGACGACACGCCCGGCCGTACGACAGCACGACGCACCACACGGGCACCGCGGGGAGGACGTCTGGAGGAGGTCACCATGAGCACGATCCCCTGGCGCCGGTCGCGCAGGCGCCCGACGGCCGTTCTGGCCCTGCGGTGCGCGCAGCGCATCGTCGGAGTGGAGGCAGCGCTCCGGCTTCCCAGCGTGATGGTGCTGGTCGTCGAGGACACCTGCACCGCCGTCGCGCTGGAGGACTGGCGCAGGCGTGAGCCGCCGCGCCGGCGTCTCCAGGCTCGTCGCGCCTGGCAGACGGAGGGCCGGCGACTGCGGGCCAAGGAGGAGCGGCTGAGGGAGCTGGCCGCCCAGTGGCTGGACACGCCGGAGTGAGCGGATCGCGTTCGTCCCGCCCGGCCATGCGAGGCGAGGCGCTCGGCCTCGCGGCCGACGGCGGGGGACCCGGGCTTCCGGGACCGGGCGTGGAGAGGCGGAACCACCGATGAAGGAGACCTTTTCCCTGGGGCGGATCGCCGGAGTCCGCATCGGCCTGCACTGGAGTGTGCTCGTCATCGTCATGCTGGTGACCGTCACACTCGCGGCCGGCCGTTTCCCCGACGCCCATCCCGGACGTCCTGCCTGGGTGTACTGGTCCCTCGGCCTGCTGGCCGCGGTGGTGTTCCTGGCCTCGCTGCTGGCCCACGAACTCGCGCACGCAATAGGGGCCCGCCGCAACGGCGTCCAGGTCGACGGCATCACCCTGTGGATGCTCGGCGGCGTCGCACGGCTGCGCGGCGAGGCACCCACGCCCGGCGCGGAGCTGCGCATCGCCGCGGTCGGGCCGCTGACCAGCGCTGTGGTCGGCGGGCTGTTCACCGGGGTGGCGTTGTGGCTGGAGGCCCTGCACACATCAGAACTGGTGGTCGAGGCGGTGGCATGGCTGGCCGCGATCAACATCGTGCTGGCCGTCTTCAACGCCCTGCCCGCCGCCCCGCTGGACGGAGGCCGGCTGCTGCGCGCGTTCCTGTGGCACCGCACCGGGGACCCGGTCCGCGCCACCCGCGGTGCTGCCGCGGCGGGCCGGGTGCTGGGCTGGTTCATGATCCTCACCGGTTTCGCGGCGCTGCTCTTCGGAGGTGATCTGTCCGGACTGTGGCCCGCGTTGATCGGCTGGTTCCTGATCGCCACCGCGACCGCCGAGGAACGGCAGGCCCAACTGCGCGGCGTCCTGGACGAGATGTCCGTGAGCCGTGTGATGACCCACGACCCGGTCACTGTCCCGGCCACGGTGTCCGTCGCCGGGTTCCTGGCCGAGGGCCCCTTCGGCCGCTACCGGCACTCCGCCTTCCCCGTCCTCGCCCCGGACGGCTCGACGGTCGGCCTGGTAACGGTCGCGCTAGTCAACCGGGTGCCGTTCCAGGCCCGTTCGACCACGCTGATCGGTGACGTGATGCGCGCCCTGTCCGACGTGACCACGGCCGGACCGGACGACCTGGTCGTGGACCTGCTGCCCCGCCTGGAGGCAAGCAGGGACCGCAGGGCCCTGGTCCTCGACGACGGACATCTCGTCGGCATCGTCACCCTGGCCGACATCAGCCGCGCCCTGTCCTGGCTCACCCCGGCCACCCGGCCCCGGACCTGATTCCCCCTGATCCCGGCGTGCGCCGGGCACGGGGCAGCCCTGGCGAAGGAGATACGAGATGACCACCATCTCACCGACCCGCGACTCCCACGTCCCGCACACCGTCCACGCCACTGCGGCGCCACCCGGGCGGATCGAGGTCGCGCACGTCGCAGACCACGCGTTCGCGGCCCTGGTACGCGGGCACGAACTCACCCTCGACGAGCCGGTCGAGGCAGGTGGGAACAACGACGGCCCCACAGTGGTGGAACTGTTCGTCACCTCCCTCGCCTCCTGCGTCGCGTGTGACGCGGTCCGGTTCCTTCGGCTCCTCCACCTGCCGTACGACCACCTACGCGTCAAGGCAGAGTTCGCGACGGCGCAGGACGCGGCACCTCGCCTCTCCTCCGTCCGCATACGCCTCCTGCTGCCTGCCCCGCTCAACCCGGTCCTGCGCGAGACCCTGTGCGCGGTGGTCGGCCGCTGCGCCGTCCACAACACCCCGCACGTTTCGCCCGAGGTCACGGTCGAGTTCGGCTGACAAGCGGCAAACGCCCAGCCGGACGCCCGAGCAGCGGAACGCCCCGGCCTCGGTCACGCCGGTTCGGTCCGCACCGGGACTCCCCCGACATGCCGTGCGCAGTGGGGCCGTTCGGCCCTACCGGGAGAGCCGGGAAGCCCTGCTGCCCAGCACCGCGCTCCCGCAAAGGTGGAAGCAGCCCCCCCTCCCTCACAGGTGGGGATCGAGCCCACGGCTCCCCTCCGGGAACTCCGTCCGCACCACCGATCGGAGATGCGCGATCATGAGCCGACCCGTCACCGCCGGAATCGACGGCAGCGCCGCCAGCCTCGCCGCCGCAGCCTGGGCAGCCCGTGAAGCCGAACTCCGCAACAGCCCACTGCACCTGGTCGCCGCCTGGCCCGCGTCCGCGGGTACGGCACCCGACGCACCCGAGGCGTCCGCGCGCCGGCGTTGGGCCACTCGCTCCCTCGACCTGGCGGTCGACCGGCTGCGCAATCACCATCCGGTGCTCGACATCGACACCGAACTCCTCAACGCACCGCCCCACGAGGCCCTGCTGACCGCCGGCGCCGAAGCGGAACTCCTCGCCCTCGGCGCTCACGGCCTGGGCACCACGTCCAGCCTCCTCCTGGGGTCCACCAGTGCCAGGACCGCCGCTCTGGCCGACTTCCCGGTCATCCTCGTACGCCCCGCCGGCCCGGCACCCGAGTCACCGGACGGCCCCGTCCTGCTCGCGCTCGACGCCGGTCACCACCCGCGGGACAGCGTCATCTCCCTCGCCTTCGAGGAAGCGGCCCTGCGCGACGTCCCCGTGCGCGCCCTGTATGCCTGGCTGCCGCCCGGCCTCCTCCCCGCCTACCCGGTCATGCCAGGGCGTCACAGCCGTTCGCCCCGTGCTCGGCGGGCCGAGAACCTGCTGACCCGGGCCCTGCTGCCGTGGAGGCAGAAGTTCCCGGACGTGCGGGTGGAGGAGGTCTGTGTGGAGGACGTCCCCGCCGGCGCCGTGGTCGCCGCAGCCCGGCAGTCGTGTCTCACCGTGCTCGGCCACGGCCTGCGGACCGTCGCCACCGGACCTCGGCTGGGCGCGGTCGCACACGCCGCCGTACGCGACGCGGCAGGTCCCGTGGTGCTGGTCCCGGACGCGTGAGCCCGTCGGTGTCGGCTGTGCACATCCGGCCGTCGCCCCTGTCGGCCCGGCAGGGGTGAGCCGGGACAACCCGGCCCACCCCCTCCCGAGGTGCCGCCACGGGCGGCCGACGCCGGTCCCCAAACCGGCGCGTGAGTGGCTTCTTCCCCACCCTCACACCGCAAGCGGTTGCCGGAGCAGGGGCCGAAAGACGCCTTCCAGGGACCGACCGGCCCCCTGGTAGGAGCCCTTCCCTTCACGGTCACCCACCACGACTGTCCTGCAGGCTGCCCGGCGAAACCGGTGAGGAGTCTTTCTGTCAGGGGTCGTTCGGCCTCCGGAACGGGCCATCCGGTCCCTGCCGGAGCCCGCTCCCGGGGTACATGCTCGACAGTGCACCCGTGAGGCGGCCGTACGGACTCTCCCGAGCCCTCACCAGAAGTTCGCGCGCGACACGTATCCGATGGGCCCGTTCTCGCACGACGGACCTGGACGTGTCTTCCGCCTCACGGGCCCGCACTCCCACAGGCGCTCCCCCCCATCTGGACACGGCGGACGAACCCGGCGACAGAACTGCGCGGACACGCCCGCCACGAAGGCGCGGAACTCTGCACCACCCTGACCCGCACGGCGGACCTACACCAGCTCGCCGGCCTCATCCGCGCCGCGGAATCCGTACGGCGGACCCACCCCGTCCTCACCACCGAGCTCGCCAACCGGGCCCCGCCGAGAGGCAGTCGCCGCCGCGACGGCATCCCGGCCGGCGCGTAACCACGCAGCCCCGACACCACCGCCTTCGCCGAGCGCGCCGCGATCTTGGCGGTGCACTGGCAGGACAAATGCCTCGGCAAGGACGTCGACCTGGAGAAGGTGGCACGCGGCACGCCGGGGTTCTCCGGTGCGGACCTGGCCGACGAGGCTGCCGTCGTCGCCGTGATCCGCGACTCCACCGGCATCCACGAGTACCCGATGGTGGACCGCGACCCGCTGCCGCGCTGGAGCTTGGGCCGGGTGACGCTGGTCGGGGACGCCGTCCACCGCATGTATCCCGTGGGCATGGACGGCGGCTCCCAGTCCATCGTCGATGTTCCGGTCCTGGCCTGGGCCCTCGCCCACCACGACGATCCGGTACGGGCGTTGGCCCGGTACGAGGGCGTGCGCCGCGAACCCCTGAACCAGCTGATGCCGGCCAACCGCGAGTTGGGCCCGGAGAAGATCATTGTCCTGGTCGAGGAGGCCGGCGGCCCGGTGCCCGAGGAGCGCGTGACGGCAGTCTCCAAGGGCTACGGACAGCTGGCCGGGTATTACGACCGCCGTACTCAACTCCCGTGATTCCTGGTCGGTTTCACCAGTGAGTCCCTGAGGGCGCCGGCGGTTAGTGCGCCTCCTCATGCCGGCGTCGCGGCGAACCGGTCCCGCCCGACGCGGTGGTCCCGCGGGCGGCGGCGCGGGCCGGGCCGTCGGGGATGGTGAAGGCGAAGAGGGAGGTCGCCGCGGCGAGGGCGGCCAGGGCGAGATAGGCGTGCTGGTAGGCGGTGATGGGCGGATCCGCCGCGGCCGAGGCGGGCGTACTCAGCACCAGGGCCGTGGTCACCGCCGCCGGGGCGAAGGCGCCGCCGGTCTGCCGTACGACCGTGTTGAGAGTCGACGCCTGCGCCAGGTCCCTGCGGGAGACGGTCGCCAGCGAGGCCACCGTGGTCGGCATGAAGACGCCGCCCATGCCGACGCCGAGCAGGAACATGTACGTACGGAAGGTCCACAGACCGGTGTCCTGGTCGCAGGTGGCGAAGAGCAGCAGGACCCCGCTCACCATGGCCAGGCCGGCGCCGATGATGATCCGGGGGCCGACTCTGGAGTACAGGACGCCGACGACCTGGACGGTCAGCAGCACACCGAAGGCTTCGGGGAAGGTGCTGGTGCCGGACTCCAGTGCCGAACGGCCCTGCCCCTGCTGGAGGAAGAGCGGGCCGAGGTACATGGCGCCCAGGATCGGCACCAGGCCCACCAGATTGATCAGGTTGGTGTCACGGAAGAGCCGGTCCGCGAAGAGCCGGAGCCTCAACAGCGGTTCGGCGGTGCGGAGTTCGAAGAGGACGGCGGCGGTGAGCAGGACCGCGCCGAGCATGAGGGCGGTGACGACGGCGGGGGAGGACCAGCCCCGGTTGGGGCCCTCGCAGACCCCGAACATCACGGAACCCAGGGCCGCCGCGCTCAGCAGCAGCCCGGTGAGGTCGAAACGGCCTGGCCGGTGACCGCGGTGCTCGGCCAGGAAGACCGCTCCGAACACCACGGCGGGCACACCCAGCGGCAGGTTGACGTAGAACACCCAGCGCCAGGACAGGTGGTCCACCAACAGGCCGCCGAGGATCGGCGCGACGGCCGGGGCCATCTGCTGCGGGACGATCATGTACCGCGAGATCCGCACCTGTTCCCACGAGTTGAAGGTGCTGTAGAGCAGCGAGGACGCGGCGGGGAAGAGCAGTCCGGCGGAGAGCCCCTGCACTGCGCGGAAGGCGACGAGTTGGGCGAGGTCGGCCGCAGCGCCGCACAGCAGTGACGAGCCGAGGAAGGCGCCGAGAGCGGTGAGCAGCACGCGCTTGGCGCCGAACCGCTCCACCAGCCAGGCCGAGGCGGGGATGGCCATGGCCAGACAGACCGGGTAGACCACGACCACACCGTCCAGGGCGGCCGTGGTCAGCTGGAACGTGCGGGCGATGGAGGGCAGCGCCACGGTCGTGATCGCTCCGTCGACGATCGCGATGAACGTCACGCAGACACACATGACCGGCACGACCAGACGCTGGCCCGGGCGCGGGCCGAGGCGTATTCGGGAGGCGAGGGGGACGGGGGAAACGGGGGAGACGGGACGGCGTCGGAACAGCAGCACATGCTGAGCATACTCACTATGTGAGTGCTCATAGGTCGCGGTCGAGGAACGTAGAATCGGTCCTCATCGCGAAAACGGGGAACGGGGAACGGGGAACGTCATGGCAGTGCACGGCAGCAGCGACATCCTGATCGACGAGCTCTACGAGACGACCCACCGGCTACGGCAGTTCGTGGAGACCCGGCTGCGCGCCAACGGCGCCTCGGTCGCCCGGCTGCGCGCCCTGCGAATGCTCGCCCACGCCGAACAGCCGCTGCGCATGCGGGACTTGAGCGAGATGACCGGTGTCTCGGCCCGCACCACTACCAGCATTGTCGACAGCCTGGAGCGCGACGGGCTGGTGGAGCGTGTACGCCATCCGCACGACCGGCGCGCGTTCCTTCTCCGCCTCACCGACAAGGGCCGGGAGTGCCATCGTGAGGCCGAGGAGGTCGACGGCCTCGCGCTCGCGGAGGCGACGGCCGAACTGGACGCCGACGACCGCGAACAACTGCGTACCCTGCTCGCGCGCATCCGGAAGGCGACGTCCTGAAGCCCGTCCGGGAGGCTCAGGCGCTGGTCCACTCGCGCGGCCGGCGCGCGATCCTGGGCACGCCCAGTTCCCCGGAAGGCACGTCGCGGACGAGCGCCACGGCCGCCTTGGGCGGGTAGTCGAGGCGGCGCTCGTTGAGGATCGGGCAGGCCTCGGTGGCGTGCCGAAGGCCTCGTGGGAGTGTTCCAGGCAGGGCAACTTGGCGAGGTTCTGGAGCAGCGCCGCCTTGAGGTGCAGGGAGCCGTAGATGTCGCGCTCCATCGAGAGGGCGTCGACGCGCGGGGCGGCGGCGTGGAGCGGGCCGTAGTCGTCGACCTGGGGATCACGGTCGAGCAGCCCGGCGGCGTGCAGCAGGAGCGTGACGTCCAGCGGGTGCGGCGGTTCGTGCTGGGTCACGCGGCGTGCCCCTGCTCCCCGCGCTCTGGTTCGCGCAGTGCCTCCGCCTCGGCCGCCCGCTGCTCCGCACTGAAATCCGCAGTCCCCGGCTCGGCCGCGAACGCCGTGCCGCTGCGCGCCCTGGACTCCTCGAATCCCGCGAGGAACCGCTCTTCTACGGCCGTCGCCCGCGCGTAGGCGGCCGAGAGGATGTACTCCTGCAGGCTGACGCCGGCCTGCTCGGCCGCCGCCTCGATTGTGGCGTGCTGGCGGGGGTTCCTACACGGGCGTATGACCCTCCAGGTAGGTGCGCACGGGTGCGGGCAGCCCGCCGGCGACGGCCTCGGCGAACGGTGCCCAGCGGAGCTGCCCGGCCGTGAGCTGAGCCTCCCCGGACGGGTCGTCGCTCAACAGGTGACACACCACGGCCGATCCGCCCTCCGTCCGGGGTTCCAGAAGGCTTGAGCCGTCCACGAGGTAACCCGTGAGTTCGTACACCACGCGCGCAGCGGTGGCCTGTGCGGTCTCGGCCTCCTCGGGGACACCGGACGGGAGGCTCCAGCCGCCCTGCACGTTCACCAGCAGCAGGCGTGCGTCGTCCACGACGACCGCTTCCACCACGTCCTGGGCAGCCTGCTCCAACGTCATGTCCCAACCGTCCCTTCGTTCACACAGGGAGCGACCGTCCGGCCGCGTCCGACCCGGTTTCCTACCCGGAGCACGTCGGTTCACGCGGGACGAACGCCGTCGGAGGCGTTGCCCCGGCATCCGAACCCGCTCATCCACCTGCGCACCTTGAGCGGGCCGCCTTCAGGTTGCCCACAGGGCGGAGGGGCCATTCTGATGGGCATGCGGATACTCGTGGTCGAGGACGACCTGCGCCTGGCGGCGCTGCTCCACCGTGGACTTGTGGGCGAGGGGTACGCGGTCGACGTCGCGTACGACGGGCTGCGTGGCCTGGAGATGGCGCGGGAGAACGCGTACGACGCACTGGTACTCGATGTGATGCTGCCGAAGCTGAACGGCTTCGGCGTGTGCGAGCGTCTGCGCCGCGCGGGGATGTGGGTGCCGGTGCTGATGCTCACCGCCCTGGACGGCGAGTACGACCAGGCCGAGGGGCTCGACCTCGGCGCCGACGACTACGTCACCAAGCCGTTCTCCTTCGTCGCGCTGGCCGCCCGGCTGCGCGCCCTGATCCGCCGGGGCCGACCGGAACGGCCGGCCGTGCTGCGGATCGGCGACCTGGAGATCGATCCGGCCGCCCGCCGCTGCCGACGCGGCGGCACGGACGTCGTACTGACGGCACGTGAGTTCGCCGTCCTGGAATACCTGGCCCGCCGCGGCGGGGAGACCGTGTCCAAGGGCGAGGTCCTCGAACACGTCTGGGACGACCGCTTCGACGGCGACGTCAACATCGTCGAGGTCTACGTCAGCGCACTGCGCCGCAAGATCGACACGCCCTTCCGGCGGCACACCATCCGCACTGTCCGCGGGGCCGGCTACCGGCTCGACGCGCCGGAAGGGAGCCGGCCGTGACCTGGAACCGCGCCCGTCACCTGCCGCGGCTGCTCCGCCGCCTACGGCCCGCCACCATCCGGCTGAGACTGGCCCTTCTGGCGGCCGTCATCACCCTGGTCCCGCTGAGCGCAGCCGTGGTGCCCATCGCTTTCACGGAGCGCACGTCCCTGCTGCAGAGCGCCGCCCGCCGTACATCCGCCGCCGAGCTGGACGCCTACACGCTGCTGAACACCGTCATGGACCCGCCCGACTGCACCCGGTCCTTCCAGCGGATCCAACGCTTCAGGAACACCCACATCAGTCTGTGCCGACCCACGCGGCAGGCGGGGCAGAGCAAGGGAAAGCTGTCACTGCTTCCGTGGGCCGACCCGGCCGGCGCGCCCGTACCGATCCGCGTCATCGTCGACCGGTCGTCCATGGCCATGGGCCTGTCCCCCAACAGCGTCGTCCTCACTCAGTCTCTTGAGGCCGAACAGGCTCGCCTGAACGCCGTCGTCCGGGCCCTTCTCGGCGGCGTCGCGGGGATCACGCTGCTGGTGGCGGGCGCCACGTGGTTCGCGGCGGGCCGGGTGCTGCGCCCCGTCGAGGCCATCCGCGCCGACTTCGCCGAGTTCAGCGCACGCCACCTCGACCGGCGCGTCCCCGTCCCGCGTACCGGCAACGAGATCGCCCGGCTGGCCGTCACCATGAACGCCACGCTGGACCAGTTGCAGACCGCGGTCGACCGCCAGCGCCGGTTCACCGCGGACGCCTCCCACGAACTGCGCACCCCGCTCGCCTGCCTGCGCACGGAACTCGAACTCGCCCTCAACAGACCCGAGTCCGCGGACTGGCCGCAGGTCGTCGGCGCCGCGCACGACGACACCATCCGGCTGCAGACCCTGACGGAGAACCTCCTCCTGCTGGCCCGCCTCGACGCCGAACACGCCGAAGGCCGCGCCTGGCCCGGCGCACCCGTCGATCTCACCGACCTCGTCCGGGAGGAGATCGCCCGCCGCCCGCCGACCCGCCCGACCCTGCACGTCGTGACGGACGCCGGCCCACTACTCGTGCCGGGCCGGCACGCCCTGATCGCCCGTGTGCTGGCCAACCTCCTGGACAACGCGGAACGGCACGCGAGCAGCACCGTCACCGTCCGTCTGAGCCAGGACGCCGGGTGCCGTGAAGCCGTCCTCGATGTCGAGGACGACGGGCCCGGCATCCCGGCCCCGGACCGCGCCCGCATCTTCGAGCGCTTCACCCGCCTCGACGACGCCCGCGCCCGCGACACCGGCGGCTTCGGACTCGGCCTGGCCATCGCCCACGACGTCGCCACCCTCCACAACGGAACCCTCACGCTCGCCCCGCCGGACGGCAGCACTCGTTTCACACTGCGGCTCCCGCTGCACCACTGACACGAACGCGCTCGATATCTGCCACGACGCCCTTGCATCAGGACATTGCCTGCGGCGCTGCCCCACCCCCGGCCTACGTTCGGGTCATGTTCCCCTCCTCACCCACCCGTTCCCTGTCGCCCACGGCCCCCAGGGCCACGCGTCCGCCGCTCAGTCCCAGTTGGTTCGCGGCCGTGATGGGCACCGGCATCGTCGCCGACGCGGCGGTCACCCTGCCGCGTGGCTTCCCCGGGCTGCGGACCGCCGCCACGGTGGTGTGGCTGGGTGCCGTACTGCTGCTGGTCCTGTTGACCGCCAGGTATCTGCGGCAGCGGGCCCTGCGGTCGCACGCGGCTGATCCGGTCCTGGCGCAGTTCTTGGGCGCGCCGCCGATGGCACTGCTCACGGTGGGTGCCGGGGCGTTGCTGCTCGGCCGGCGGGCGATCGGCCTCCACGCGGCGCTGGACGTGGACTGGGTGCTGTGGTCGCTCGGCACCGCACTCGGCCTCGCCGCCGCCTGCACGGTGCCCTGTCTGATGGTCACCCGGCACCGCTTCGCGCCGGACGCGGCGTTCGGCGGCTGGCTGATGCCGGTGGTACCGCCCATGGTCTCCGCCGCGACGGGCGCCCTGCTCGTCCCCCACGCACCGGCCGGCCAACTCCGCCTCGCCCTTCTCCTGGGCTGCTACGCGATGCTCGGACTCGGCCTAGTCGCCGCGCTTCTGGTCCTCGCGATGATCTACGGCCGCCTCGTGCACCACGACGTCCCCACCGGCGCGATCGTGCCCACGGTGTGGATCGGCCTGGGGGCCCTGGGGCAAGCGGTGACGGCACTCGGCGCGCTGGCCGTGGCGGCACCGAGCGCCCTGCCTGGGCTCTACGCCCGGGGCGCCGAGGTCCTCGCGCTGCTGGGCGGAGTCGTGGTGTGGGGCTTCGCCCTGCTGTGGCTGGCGCTCGCCACCGGGCTCACCGCACGGACGATCCGGACCGGGCTGCCGTTCGCGCCCACCTGGTGGTCGTTCATCTTCCCGGTCGGCGCGCTCGTCACCGCGACCAGCACGCTCGCGGCGCGGACCGGCTCGGTCCTGTTCGCCTGGGCCGCCGTCGTGTTCTACGTGCTGCTCGTCCTGGCCTGGATCGTCGTGGCCGGCCGGTCTCTGGGCCATGTCGCCACCCCGACCGCCCTTTCGATGCGACGGAAACCGATCAACTCCCCGAGCTGACAAGGCCCTTGGGTGGACGGAGCGGACGAGGCCGTCGTCGAGTCCGAGCAGCCCGTGGCGCGAGGAGAGGATCAGCAGCCGGTCGGCTCCCAGTGCCTCGGCCGTCCTGCGGCACGCGCGGTGGCAGAAACCGATGTACGGGTCCGCGGCTCGCGCGGGCCGGTCCAGCCTCGCCGTGGCTTAGGGGCTTCGGCTTCCCGAGCGTTCGCCGTGCCGCGTCCGAGTGGCTATCTCGCGGGCCGGTGTGGGTTCGGCGTGCCGTCATCGCTCATGTGCGCCCGCTGCCAGATCTCCTTCCAGCCGAACGGGAGCTCCGGCACGAGCCGGTGGCGCTGACCGCACGGACACGGCGACGGCACCCACGCACACCCACGGCACAGTTCGACCCAGCCGTGCCCGGTCGAGCTCGGCTCCAGCGGTCCCTCGTCCCCGCAAGCCGGGCAGCCGGGCAGATCGACACCGTCCAGAAGCGCGTTCTGCCGCCGGACGTACTCGGACAGCCGCAGCGACGGGTGTCGAAACGGGTCTTCGAACCAGGCACGGTCCGGGCTCTCCCACCAGCTCCGCAGCCACCACGGCCGAGGGTTCGGCACAGCCCGCCGTCCGGCCTGCTTCTCCGCCCGACGCCGCACCGCGTACTCCTCTGCCCGCACGAGCCACAGCACCCGCGCCTCGTGCAGTTCCTCCACCGCCCGCGCCGGCGCGTCCGGGTCCGCCTCCAGCCGTCGGGGGATCCCGGCGCTGAGCGTGAGGTGGTGGTGTGTCGCCCGGAGGCCGTATGGAGCAAAAACGGTGAGGCAGGTGCGCAGCGCGCTGTGCCGCCGGTGAAGGGGGAGTCGGGCGTCGTGCACGCGCGCCCGGTGGGTCAGAAAGCTGGTCACTTTGTGAGCTCTGGGTCCATTGCCCGCGTCAAGGCGGCCGTGACGGCGGCGGCGTGTGTCGGCAGGTGGGGTCCGGCCCGGGTTCCGGCGAGGCGGAGGAAGTCCCGCAAGTCCGCCTGGGTGCCGGTGACGAGCACGCGCAGCTGGTCCAGCGGCAGTTCGATCACCGGGCCGCCGTCCTCCGCCTGGGCGTCGAGGGTCAGCCGCACGGCGTCGCCGACACGTTCGGCCGCCGGGGAAGGGGCGTGACAGAGGGAGGAGCAGCCGGTGCCGTCCAGCACCTCCCGCCGGTCCCGCCAGGTCTCCGGGCCGTTGCAGCTGCCCGCCTCGACGAAGACGGTGTCGGTGGCTGTGTCGGTCGCCCGGGACCTGCCGGGGGCGAACAGGTCGGGCATGGTCAGCGGCCCGTTCAGGAACGCGCCGAGCGGGTCGGTCGGGCACGGTCCGTGGTCCTCCTCCGGCGGGAAGTCGTCGGCAGCGAAGATCTCCAGTACGGGTCGCATCACAGTCACACAGGGATGATGCCGGACCCGCTGCCACACCACCACGGGCTTCAGCTACGGCACCGGGCTCGGCGGCCGCTCGATATCAACGGCCGCGGGAACCCGCGTACTCCATCAATGACGACGACTTCCGGCTTGCGGAGGTCGAGTCGGTCGTGCCCGCGCCGGTCGTCCGGAAGCTCGTCCGGAACGCCCCCGGTGTCACGCCCAAGTGCCGTACCAACGCCCTGCGGAGCGACTCGGCCGAACCGAACCCGGCGCGGCGCGCCACCACCGGCAGTGAATCGTCACCCGTCTCCAGCAACACCTGGGCGGCCTCCAGCCGGACCTGTTCCACATACCGGGCCGAGGTTGTCCCCAACTCTTCGTCGAAGAGCCGGCTGATGTGCCGGACGCTGACGCCCGCCCGGCGTGACATGGCGGTCAGCGTGTGGTCGGCGCCGGGGTTCGCGGCGACCTCGTCCAGGGCCCGGCGGAGCACCGCATGCCGGGAGTGCGGGAGCTGGGAGCGGACGCTGAACTGGGACTGTCCGCCCGGCCGTTGCATGAAGACGACCATGTCCTTGGCGACCGCCCGGGCGACCTGGGCACCGTGGTGCTCCTCGACGAGCGCCAAGGACAGATCGATACCGGCACTGACGCCCGCCGAGGTCATCATCGGCCCGTCCCTGACGAAGATGGCGTCCGGTTCGACCCGCACGGACGGGAAACGCACGGCCAGTTGCCGGGACTGCCGCCAGTGCGTCACGGCGCGGCGCCCCCGCAGCAGTCCGGCCGCGGCCAGCAGGAACGCGCCGGTGCACACCGACGCCGTACGACGGGCTGTGCCGTGCAGTCGCCGGACCACATCCAGGAGCGCGTCGTCCTTGATCAAGGTCTCCCATTCCGGACTGCCCGGCACCACCAACACGTCGTACGGCTCGTGCACGTCGTCGACGGCGAGGTCGGCGCTGATACGGGTCCCGGCGGAGGTGATCACCGGCGCCCCGTCCGCCGAGGCGATGCGAACCCGGTAACGCCCGCCGAATGCGTTGGCCGACGCGAACACCTCGATCGGGCCGGTCACGTCGAGCAGCCGTACGCCGGGGAAGACGAGGACGGTGACGGTGAGCGGGCCTGAGGCGGTGCGGTTGTGGTTCATCGGACAGCCAGAGTGCGTCCGTCACCCGTGCTGGTGCCACGACCGGCTTCCTCTCTGCTGGGAGGCAGTGCCTCCCAGCAGGCTTGAGGATGAGGGTGAACGGCTTCCCGGCCCTTGGCGGCTGGTTCGCGCGGGGGCACGGTGTCGGCCAAGGCGCCGTGCAATGGCCGACCCTGACGTGCCGTCAGGACGGTCGGCCGCCGAACTGCCAGTTGTGCACCTCGATGTCCGCGTACCGCTCCTCGGTCAGGACCGCACGTGCACTCGCCGGGTCCGGCGCGCGCAGCAACGCCGCCGTGCCCAGCCAGTTGGCGCCGTCGTCGGACAACAGTGGTCCGTACGCGATGAGTTCGTCCCGGCGCGGCGGTACGGCGAGGTCTGCCACGGACTGCGGCCCGGTGCCGAGGCCGATCACCAGGTACCGGTTGCCCCCGGTCCTGCCTCCGGGAAAGTCCCACATGGTGCGCCCCAGCGTGTTGCGCCACCGGCGCAGCAGTACGTCCCGGTAGACGCCTGCCTGGTAGTTCGGCTCGTCGAAGGCGAACGCGCGGGCGGCGGCCGGATCGGGCAGGCGGAGGATGTGGACGCTGCCGGTGGGGGTGTCGCCGTCGTCGCTCAGGGTGGGGCCCCGGGCGATCATCTCCTTCGCGTACCCGTCCATGTAGGACCAGTGCTCCTGCAGCAACTCGTGGCGCAGGGCAAGGGAGTTGGGCCGGTCGCGGTGGTAGCAGAGAAACTCCATGGCCTCAGGCCCTGAGGAAGTCGATGAGTGCCGCGTTCACCTCGTCGGGCCGTTCCTGCTGGGTCCAGTGCCCGCAGTCGGCCAGTTCGACGGGCTTGCGATGCAGGTTCGGCATGAAGTCGGGCAGCTGCTCGATGAGGTCGCGGGCACCGGGGAACGCGGGGACGAGGTCGCGGTCGCCGTAGATGTACAGGGAGGGCCGGGTGACCACGGCGTTGTCCCACGGCGCGGTCAGTTCCCAGTTGCGGTCGAGGTTGCGATACCAGTTCAGGGCGCCGGTGAAGCCCCCGGAGAAACTCTCGGCGAGCGCGTCCAGATCGTCCTCGGTGAGCCACTCCGGCAGCACCTCGGGGTCCTCCATGTCCGCGAGCCAGCCTCGCTCGGGGTCGACCATCGGCTGCGCGATCTCACCGGAGGGGGACGCCGAAGCGGACGCGTAGTAGAGGAACTTGCGGAGCGTGGCACGGGTGTCCCTGGCGAACTCCGCGTCGGCGACACCGGGACGCTCGAAGTAGTTCCAGTAGAACCGCCCCCCGAACAGTTCCCGCATCATGGCCAACGGACGGTGCGGCCCCCGGAACGGCGGCGGCACGCTCAGACCGGCCACTCCGAGCACCATGTCCGGCCGCAGCAGCGCGGTGTGCCAGGCGACCGGCGCGCCCCAGTCGTGGCCGACGACATACGCCTTCTCCTCGCCCAACTCCTTGATCAGGCCGACGACATCGCCGACCAGGTGGAGGATGGTGTACGCGTCGACGTCGTCGGGATGGTCACTGCTGCCGTATCCACGCTGGTCGGGGGCGACCACGCGGAAGCCCGCGTCGACCAGGGGGCCGAACTGGCGGTGCCAGGAGTGCCACGACTCGGGGAAGCCGTGCAGGAGCACCACCAGGGGGCCCTCGCCCTGCTCGGCGATGTGCAGCCGAATGCCGTTCACGTCAACCATGCGATGCGCAACCATGGGAACGAGCGTACGTGCCGTGATCGTCGGGCAGCAGGGCGGGTTTTGGATCCCGGGCGGAGACCTCGGACCCTCAGTTGTTCGGGCCCGAGCCGTCCCCGTCCTGCTCCTGGTAGGAGTAGCGCTGCTCTTTCCACGGGTCGGCGATGTTGTGGTAGCCGCGTTCCTCCCAGAAACCGCGGCGGTCCTCGGTGAGGTACTCGACGGCACGCAGCCACTTGGGGCTCTTGTAGCCGTACAGGTGCGGTACGACCAGGCGCAGCGGGAAGCCGTGTTCGGCGGTGAGGGGCTCGCCGTTGTGGTGGGTGGCCAGCAGGGTCTGCGATGCCGTGAAGTCGGCCAGCCGGAGGTTGGCCGAATAGCCGTACTCCGCCCAGGCCATGACGTGCGCGACCTCCGGCGCGGGCGGGACCAGGTCCAGGAGGGCGGTGGCGGGGATGCCGTACCACTCGTGGTCGGTGGAGGTCGGGCCGGACGCGCAGTGCAGATCGGCGACGACCGTGACATGCGGCAGGGGCGCCAGTTCGCCGAAGGTCCAGCTGTGCTCGGCGCCGTCGGCGGTGGCGCCGTGGACCCGCAGGTTCCAGCGGTCTGGGCGGAAGCGGGGGACGGGCCCGTAGTGCGAGACCGGCCAGCCGTGCACATGGCGCTGGCCGGGCGGGATGCGGCGGGCAGGGTCGGCGGCCGCCTCGGCCGTGTCCTGTCGGTCGCTTGCCACGCGGGACGTACCTTCCTCGCCGGTGACCTGGTTGCGGCTGCCTCTCCAGAGCAGCGTAGGCGCTCCCGTCCGACGCGACCGAGTCCGGGTCGGGGTGCGCCTGCACGCTTCGCCACTCTGCGAGGTGCGAGCTGGGATCGACGCCGGGCCGGCACGTCCCGAGCAGGTCAGACGGTCGCCAGGGACACCTCGGTCGACTTGATCAGCGCGACGACCGGTGAACCGGCCGTCAGACCCAGGTCGCCGACCGCGTCCTTGGTGATCGCCGCGGTCAGCTCGCCCCCGTCGACCGTGATCTTGACGACGGCCATCGCCCCGCCGGTGGCGACCTCGCTGACCGTGCCGGGCAGCTGGTTGCGGATGGACAGCCCCGCCACCCGGCCGGTGGCGAGCGCGACCTCGGTGGACTTCATCATGGCGCGTACGGCCGTACCCTCGGCGAGCCCCAGGTCCTTCACGGCCTCCAGCGTGATCGCCGCCGTGAGGTCCTGGCCGCCGTCGAGGCGCACCTTCACGGTCGCCATCACCGCGCCCGGCGTGACGGCCGTGACGGTGCCGGGAATCTGGTTGCGGATGCTCAAGGTCATGACGGAACGCCTCACAGAGAAAAGTTATGGATTGCCTGATTTGTCGCCGACTGTGCGTCCATAAGCTAGCCGCTCCGGACGTGCCCGTCGCAGACCTCGTCGCATCCGCCACCTGGGAGTTTTCCGGTCCTGGCAAATCGGAGCAACCCGCGAACGGGGAGGGTGGCCACCGGAATTCCGTCGCCCCGGCGCGGGTTTTCGCCCGCGGCTGGGCAATGGGCGGAATGTCCTGGCAATTGCGAGGCAGGACGGGCTCTACATCTCGTATCCGCGTTTGGTCTCGGCCGTCGGCCGGGTACGGTCGCGCCGGAGGTGGTCGCCCGTGATCCAGATTGCGGAACACGCACCGCACGAAGGCCCCTACGCCATCGGTGCGGCGTTGGACGCGGCCGGACTGCCGACCCGGGCCTGCCGGACCTGGGCGGGCGACCCGGTGCTGGACACGGCCGACGATCTGGTGGGCCTGGTGGTGATGGGCGGGGCGATGGCCGCCTACGAGGACTTCCCCGGCCGGGACGCCGAACTGGCGCTGCTGCGCGCCGCGTTGGACGCGGAGATCCCCGTACTGGGTGTGTGCCTCGGCGCGCAGTTGTTGGCCGTCGCGGCGGGCGGTGCCGGACGGCCCGGCGACGGCGCGCAGATCGGCTGGGCCGGCGTACGGATGACGGAGGCCGCGCGCAACGACGCCCTCTTCGCGGGGATTCCCGAGCGGCTGCGGCTGCGGGTGCCGCACTGGCACGGCGACACGACGGACCTGCCGGCCGGGGCGACCGTGCTCGCCTCCTGCGAGCGGTACCCGGTGCAGGCGTTCCGGATCGGTGGCTCGGCGTGGGGAACGCAGTTCCACCTGGAGGTGGACGAGACGGCGGCCGGCGCCTTCCCGGACGAAGCCGCCACCGCCCCCGGCCTGGTGGAGTCCGCGCCCGCCGAACTGGCCGCACTGGCCCGGCACCGCGACGGTGTGTTCGAGCGCTTCGTCGCCTTCGTCGCGGCGCGCGCCGAGCGGACCGCGACTCGCGCCTTCTTCACCCGGCGGGCGGCCACCTGGGAGGAACGATTCGCGGGCGACGGCCCCCGGTACGCGGAAGCCGTCGAGCGGATGGAACTGCGCCCCGGCGCCCGCGTCCTGGACCTCGGCTGCGGCACCGGCCGCGCGCTGCCCGCGCTGCGCGCACACGTCGGCGACGCGGGCCTCGTCCTCCGCATCGACCTCACGCCCGCGATGCTCGGCGCGGCCCTGCGGGAGGGCCGCGACAAGGACGGGCACCTGCTGCTGGCCGACGCTTGCCGACTGCCCCTGCCGACCGCCGCGCTGGACGCCGTCTTCAGCGCGGGCCTGATCAATCACGTACCCGACCCCGCGACCGCCCTGCGCGAATGGGCCCGGGGCATCGCACCCGACGGCACCCTGCTGCTCTACCACCCCTCCGGCCGCGCCGAACGCGCCGCCCGCCACGGCCGCCCCTCGACCCGGACGACCCCCTCGCGGAGCACCAGCTGCGCCCCGCCCTGCGCACGGTGGGCTGGAAGCTGTCCCGCTACGAGGAAGCCCCGCACCACTTCCTGGCCCGCGCCTCCCGCGTCACAGGATGAACACGCCGTCCCGTGCCACAGGGTGGGACGAGCCCGGCATGCGGAATCCCGTTGCCGACGATGATCGGGCTGGCTAGGTTCGGCCCATGGCTGACGACGAACCCACGCGGGCCGCACGCCTGCTCGATGCCCAGGCCAAGGCCGCGGTGCTCTTCGCGGAGATCGAGGAGCGCGGGCTCGTCGCGCCCGGCGCGGGGGAGCGCGCGGTCAGCGACCGGATCCGCGACCTCGCCAACGAGATGTTCGGCACCACCCGGCACTGGCACAAGCGGATCGTGCGCTCGGGACCGAACACCCTCAAGCCGTACAAGGAGAACCCGCCGGACCGGGTGATCGGCGCGGACGACATCGTGTTCGCCGACTTCGGGCCGATCTTCGAGGAGTACGAGGCCGACTTCGGCCGCACCTTCGTCCTCGGCGACGACCCGGTCAAGCACCGGCTGCGCGACGACCTGCCCAAGGTGTTCGCGGCCGGCCGGAATTTCTTCGAGAACACCCCGGACATCACCGGCGAGCACCTCTACGCCGAGGTCGTCCGCCTCGCCGAGAAGGCGGGCTGGGAGCTGGGCGGCTGGCACGCCGGACACCTGGTCGGCGAGTTCCCGCACGAGACGATCGAGGGCGCGCACGTCGAGTCGTACGTGACTCCGGAGAACGTCACACCCATGCGCCGCACAGACAAGGCCGGCCGCGCCTGCCACTGGATCCTGGAGATCCATCTCATCGACGAGGAAAGGCAGTTCGGCGGTTTCTACGAGGAACTGCTCACTCTCTGACGGGGATTGCTCCATGGGGACTGTCGCGGCGCTGTACCGCTATCCGGTGAAGTCGATGGCGGGCGAGGCCGTGATCGCCGCAGCGGTCACGGAGCGCGGACTCTCCGGGGACCGGGTCTACGCCGTCCTCGACGGGACGGGCGCGGTGGGCAGCGCCAAACACCCGCGCAAGTGGGGCGAGTTGCTGCGCTGCCGCGGTCGTCTCGACGACTCCGGAGTGGTGCGGGTCGTACTGCCCGACGGCACCGCTCTCCCGGTGGAAGACCCGGACCTGGAAGGGGAGTTGTCCAAAATGCTGGGCCGCCAGGTCTTCCTGTCGGCGGTCGTACCGGAGGACGGCAGGCTGGAGCGCGCTGTGCCCGCGTACGAGGGCGGGGTTCCGGACTCCGTCAGGCAGTCGGCGACCGTCGACGTCACTGGGGAGAGCATCACGACGGGCGGTGTCCGCCCCGGGGACGTTCTTCGACTTCGGCCGGGTCCATCTCGTCACCACCGCGGCCCTGGACCGGATGCGTGCCGTCCACCCCGCGGGGGACTTCGACGCCCGCCGCTTCCGGCCGAACCTGGTGGTGGACACCGCAGGGGGACCCGGATTCCCGGAGGACGCCTGGGTCGGGTCGTGCCTGCGGGTGGGGGAGGCCCGACTCGCTCGGCGCGCTGGACAGCGCCCGCCTGGCCGCCGATCCGGGAGCAGGGCTCGTCATCGAGCGCATCCTCGCCCTGTTGTACGACCTGGCCGCCGCCATCAACCGGGCCGCGCTACCGGGTCGACAACCGGGAACACCGGCCGACTCGTTCGGCGCGGCCGAGCGGGCCGGAATGATCGACGCCGAACTGGCCGACGCGCTCGCCCCGGCGGACGGCCCGCACCACGTCCTCGTACAGCTGTGTCTGGACACCGAACCCGAGAAGGTCCCCGCGATCGTGGCTGCCGCGCGGTCCGGATACCGGGAGTACGTACGGCAGGTGACCGACTGGATCACCACTGGTCCCGGGAAGAACTGAACCGGTCAGGATGGCCATTCCGGTTCGGTGACGGTCACGGCGAGGGCGTCGAGGAGTACCTGGGCGGGCTGGGACGCGGGCGGCTTGCCGTGGACGGCGGCCACGACCTGGCGGCGCATGCCGGGGATGCGGTGGAGGCTGACCCCGGGGTGCCGGTTGGCGAGGAGGGTGAGTCCCGGCAGCAGGCTCACGCCGAGTCCGGCCGCGACGAGCGCCTGTACGGCGACGTAGTCGTCGGTCTCGAACTCGACCACCGGCTCGAACCCGGCCCGCCCGCAGGCGGCGACGAGATGCTCGCGGCAGCGTTCGCACCCGGCGATCCAGCGCGCGTCGGCATAGGTGGCCAGCTCCGCCCGGGGCCCGTCCCAAGAGCGGTCCGCCGGGGTGACCACGTACAACGGCTCGTCGAGCAGCGGTGTCATCGTGGTGTCGCGGCGGTCGCGCTGGGGCGGATCGCCGTGCTCGAAGATCAGCGCCACGTCCACGTCGTTGTTGCGCAGGGCGTTGAGCGCGTCGGGCGGCTCGGCCTCCCGCAGGGTCAGTTCGATCGCGGGATGCTCGGCGGACACACGGGCGGCGGCGAGCGGCACCAGGGTCGCCAGTGCCGAGGGAAACGCGGCCAGCCGGACCCGGCCGGTGCGCAGCCCGGCCAGCTCGTCCAGTTCGGCGTGCACGGACTCGACCTGCGCGAGGATCGACTCGGCCCGGTCCACCAGCAGCCGGCCGGCCTCGGTGAGCCGGATACCGCGCCCCATCCGCTGCAGCAGCGGAACCCCGACCTCGGCCTCCAGCTTGGCGAGTTGATGACTCACCGACGGCTGGGCGTAGTGCAGTGCCTCGGCGGCCGCCGTGACGGAACCCTCGCGGGCGACGGCGACCAGGACGCGCAACCGACTCAAGTCGATCATTTGTGAATCATAGACCGCGTCGATGAAAGCCTCGAAAACACGCATTGGACCATTACCGGGCTCACTGCGACGGTGAATCGATAGTGGGTGCGAGAGATCTCGGCCGCATCTGTCCTGTCGGCGATCTCACCCCTCACGCCTGCCCGGATCCCGGGCGCCGAAAGGAGATGGCGCATGACCACGGCTGTGAATCCACCGTCGCGATCGATGTCGGTGAGCGACAGCGCGGCGCGGACTCTCGCGAACGCCACCAAGACCGTTCCCCAGATGGCCTCCATCACGCCTCGCTGGCTGGTGCATCTGATGTCCTGGGTCCCGGTCGAGGCCGGCATCTACCGGGTGAACAAGGTCGTCCACCCCGAGTCGGTGCGCATCGAGTGCGACAACTACGACGAGTCGCCGCTGCCGGACACCTTCGTCGACTACGAACGCGAGCCCCGCGAGTACCGGCTCAAGGCCGTCCAGACGGTCCTGGACCTCCACACCCGCATCTCCGACCTGTACTCCAGCCCGCACAACCAGACCGCGCAGCAACTGCGGCTGACCATCGAGGCGGTGAAAGAACACCAGGAGGGCGAGCTGATCAACAGCCCGGAGTACGGGATGCTGGCCAGCGTGGTGGACAGCCAGCGGATCTCCACGATGGCGGGCCCGCCGACCCCGGACGACCTCGACGCCCTCATCACGAAGGTCTGGAAGCAGCCCGCTTTCTTCCTCACCCACCCCGAGGGGATCGCCGCGTTCGGCAGGGAGTGCACCCGGCGAGGCGTACCGCCGGCCACGGTCAGCATGTTCGGCTCGCAGTTCATCACCTGGCGCGGCCTGCCGATCATCCCGTCGGACAAGGTCCCGCTGGAGAACGGCAGGACGAAGTTCATCCTTCTCCGCACCGGTGAGTCGCGCCAGGGCGTGGTCGGACTGTTCCAGCCCGGGCTCTCCGGCGAACAGGGAATGGGCCTGTCGGTGCGCTTCATGCAGATCGACCGCAGCGCCATCGCCTCCTACCTCATCTCCCTGTACTGCTCGCTCGCAGTCCTCACCGACGACGCGCTTGCCGTGCTCGACGACGTCGAGGTGGACAAGTTCCATGACTACGCCCCGAGTTACCGGTAGCCATGACCACGCCCCCAACCACCGGTAACGAAGCCGCCCCGGCGTGGCTGCCGGACGAGGAGACGCTGAGCCGGATGGCCGGGGAGTTCTTCCGAGCACTCCCCGGGCAGTCGGCGGACACCGAGTCGGACACGGAGGCGCCGACTCCGGCCTCCGACGGCCGGCCGGAATGGCCGACGCCCACCGGCCTGCCGCGCGCGGACTCCTCTCCTACGGCGCCTGCGGGGCCGTCGGCCGCGCAGTCCGCCCCCGCTGTGCCCACCGGTCCGCCGGCCCCGGGCCCAGGCCCGTTCCCAGCCCAGCCGGCCGGTCCGCAGACGGCGGATTTCGCAGCTGGGGTGCCAACTGGCCTGCCTGCTGCGGGATCCGCGCCCACGGTGTTCACCGGGACGCCGGCCGCGAACCCGTTTCCTCCGATGCCCACCGGCATCCCCTCCATGGACCCGCCGCCCCCGGCACCGACCGCCGGAATGAGCCCGCCGTCCGGGCCGCCACCGACCAGCGCCCCCGCCACGTTCATGGCGAGCCCCTACGCGGTGGGCGCGCCCGGCAGCGCCACCCCGGAGGCATCGGCCTCGCCCGTAGCCCCGGGACCACCGCCCGTCCCCTCACCGGCCGCACCGGCCCACCTCCCGGACCCCGGGCCGTACTACTTCCTCACCGAGGCCGCCGGGTACCCCGCCCGGGCACCGGAACTTCCCGGCTTCGGGCACCTCGGACTGCCGCCGCTGCCCGCGATGACGGCACCGACGGCGACGACCGCGCCGTACTACTTCGTCCAGGAACCCGACGTATCCGCCGCGCCGTCGAACCTGCCGCTCGACCCGCACCCGGCCTTCGACGTGCAGGCGGTGCGCCGGGACTTCCCGATCCTGTCCGAGCTGGTGAACGGCCGTCCGCTGATCTGGCTGGACAACGCCGCCACCACGCAGAAGCCGCAGGCGGTGATCGACCGGCTGGTGGAGTTCTACTCGCGGGAGAACTCCAACATCCACCGCGCGGCACACGAACTGGCAGCCCGGGCCACGGATGCCTACGAGGGCGCCAGGAAGACCGTCGCCCGGTTCATCGGGGCCGGTTCCGCCGAGGAGATCGTGTTCGTCCGGGGCACCACCGAGGCGATCAACCTGGTCGCCAAGGCATGGGGCCCGGCGCACATCCGCGCGGGTGACGAGATCGTGCTCTCCCACCTGGAGCACCACGCCAACATCGTGCCCTGGCAGATGCTGGCGGAGCAGACCGGTGCGGTGATCAAGGTGATCCCGGTCGACGACAGCGGCCAGCTGCTGCTCGACCAGTACACCGCCCTCCTGTCGGACCGCACCAAGCTCGTCGCGGTCACCCAGATGTCCAACGCGCTCGGCACCGTCGTACCGGTCGAGCAGATCATCGAGATCGGGCACCGGGCCGGGGCACGCGTTCTGGTCGACGCGGCGCAGTCGGTCCCGCATCTCCCGATCGACGTAAGGGAGTTGGACGCGGACTTCCTGGTCTTCTCCGGGCACAAGCTGTTCGGACCGACCGGCATCGGGGTGCTCTACGGCAAACGGGAGGTCCTGGAGGACATGCCTCCGTGGGAGGGCGGCGGCAACATGATCACCGACGTCACCTTCGAGAAGTCCACCTTCCAGCCGCCGCCGGGCCGTTTCGAGGCCGGCACCGGCAACATCGCCGACGCGGTGGGGCTGGCCGCCGCCATCGACTACGTCGAGCGCATCGGCCTGCCGAACATCGCCGCCTACGAACACACCCTGGTCGAGCACGCCACCGAAGGCCTGCGGTGCGTGCCCGGGCTGCGGTTGGTCGGTACGGCCCCGAACAAGGCGAGCATCGTGTCGTTCGTCCTGGACGGCTACGAGCCGGCCGAGGTGGGCACCGCGCTCAACGAGGAAGGAATCGCGGTCCGTTCAGGCCACCACTGCGCGCAGCCGATCCTGCGCCGGTACGGCCTGGAGGCCACCGTCCGGCCGTCGTTCGCCTTCTACAACACGCACGCCGAGGTGGACACGCTGGTCTCGGCGGTCCGCCGGCTCGCGGACCGCCGCTAGCCGAACGTGCCACCAGAACGGGTACGGCGGAAACCTGTCCGAGGTTTCCGCCGTACCCGTCGGTTCAGACCGTTTCCGGCCAACGTCCCGCCCGGTCCCGGCGTCGAAGGTTCCTCGACGACGCGGGCCCGCAGCCGGATGAGATCCGCCTGCACACGTCCCCCGGCGACTACATCTTCGTCCCCCTCGACTCCGACACACCGGGCCTGCCGTTGAGCACCCGGCTGACGGTGGCCTCGCTGACCCCGACCCTCCTGGCTACCTCGGCAAGTCGTCGCGTCATCTCTGCAAGCCTGGTGCGGCACCCGGTCATCGGCGGGTTCGCGGAAGGCGGGGCGTCAGTGCAGCCGTCCACGGCGTTCATCGGCTCTGAGACGACGGAGCCTCCAAAGCCCGTACAGAGCCAGCAGCGGTTTGACGATCAGCCACTCGCCTAGGCGGTAGTCGTCCGCGCGCACGAGCCTCTCCGCGAGATCGGGGCGCTGCCGCCCCAGGTACTCGCGGGCCTTGAGGGCGTGGGCCGGCTGGGAGACGATCTTGATGCGGTCGGCGTTCTCCAGGAGCGGGATCACGTTGGTGACATTCTCCCATGTCGTGGTGCTTTCCTCTTCGAGGAGTACTGTGCCGGTGAATTTGAGCACCGATCGCGCGTAGTCGGCCATCACCCGGGCCTCGGAGGCACCACCACTGGTCGTCGTGCCGCCGCTGAAGATCACGCGAGTGTCGTGCGTGCTGTCATCGGTGATGGAGCGAATTCCGGCCCGGACCCGCCAACGGTTGATGAGATTCGCCGTCGCCTGAGGGTTCCGGTATCCCAGCACGACCACGGCCTCGGTCTCACCCTCGTTGTCTCCCACGAGAGCTCGGGACCAGCGCCGGTTCAGCCACTCGCCCCAGGCAAGGACCACCACGGCAGCCGCCGCCACGCCTGTCCTTTGTCGCATTCGGTGACTCTAGGCCACCCTGGTGTCCCTGCCGTTCCGCAGAGAGGGATCCACCGTGTCCGACCGTCTCGACACCCAGATCTCCTACTGGGACGCCGCCGCGGCCACGAAGACCTTCACCCACCCGCTCCATCTGCCGTGGCTGGCGGGGATCGGCAGGCAGGCCGCGATTCTCGACTACGGATGCGGCTACGGCCGCACGCTGGACGAACTCGAACAGCACGGCTTCCGCGGGCTGACAGGCGCCGACATCTCACCGGCGATGATCGAACGCGCCCAACACCTGCACCCCACCCTGCACTTCACCACCCTGGACACACCCCCGTCCATGCCCTCCCCGGACGCCGTCTTCGACGTGGTCCTGCTCTTCGCCGTACTGACCTGTGTACCCGGCGACGAGGCCCAGCAACGACTGATCGCCGAGCTGAACCGCGTCCTCAAGCCCGGCGGAGTCCTCTACGTCAGCGACCTCCTGCTGCAGGACGACGAGCGCAACCGCAGCCGCTACGACGGCTACGCCACCCTCAACGGCGGCCACGGTGACGCCAGTTACGGCGTGTTCCGGACCGGCGACGGCGCGGTGTGCCGCCATCACTCCCGTGAGTGGCTCACCACGCTCCTCGCCGACTTCGAAGGCATCGACAGCCGGAAGGTGACGGTGTCCACGATGAACGGCCACGAGTCGACGGGGATCCAGCTCCTCGCCCGCAAGGCTGCCCTGACGTGACGTCAGGTGGAATCAGGTTCCTTTTCCGGCCCGGGCGAGTGCCACCTCGGCCTGTGTGGCAAGGGAGTCGACGAGGTCGGCGGCCGACGGCAGGTCGTTGATGAGGTCGACGGCTTCGCCGGCCCACACGGGCAGGGCCGGTATGTCGCCCCGGGACAGGGCGACTTGGTAGGCGTGCCGGGCGTGCGGGTCGGTGGTGAGTTCCGCCTCCCGGTCGCGCCACTGGTCGAGGAACGGGTGGCCGAGCGTGCGGGCGGTGTACTTCGAGGGCCAGTTGGAGCCCCGGGCGATGTCGAGGATCCTGTTGCGCTCGGTGTCCGCGCCGTGGCCCTCGACGATGGCCGTCTTGGTCGAGGCAGGGACCAGCGCTTCGGCGGTCGCCTGGAAGCGGGTGCCGACGAGTGCTCCTGCGGCTCCCAGGGCGAGAGCGGCGGCCAGTCCACGGCCGTCGGCGATGCCACCGGCGGCGAGTACCGGTGTCGGAGCGGCCAGGTCGACGACGACCGGCACGAACGGCAGCGTGGAGCGACCGTGCCGGGCGCCGTGTCCACCGCTCTCGGACCCCTGCGCCACGATCACGTCGGCGCCCAGGTCCACCGCCCGCCGCGCTTCCTCCAGATCGGTGACCTGAAGGACAAGTGGCGTACCCGTACGGCGAATTCATTCGGCGAACGGGCTCGGATCCCCGAACGACAGCATGACCGCCCGGGGTCGGTGTTCCAGGGCGTGCTCCACCGCGGCGACATCTGTCTGCCAGGTGAGGAAGCCGATACCCCACGGGTTCGTGGTGTTCTCGGTGACGATGGCCAACTCCCGTGCCAGCCAGTCGCGTTCGCCGTTGCCACTGCCCAGCAGGCCGAGCCCGCCCCCACGGGACACGGCCGCGGTCAGCGCACCACCGGCCGATCCGCCCATCGGCGCCAGTGCGATGGGGTGTTGCACTCCGAAGAGCTTTGTGAACGCCGTCGTCAAAGCCATGCTCCTCATCATCACCCGATGGCCCGCGCGCGGAAATGGGCGGCCCGGCCACGCACCCGCCCCTAATCTCGGCCCATGAAGCAGCGGCAGCAGAAGAAGCTCTCCCGACGGCTCTTCGGGGCGGTGGTGGTGGGTGATGCCGGTGCGGTGAGGGCGGTGCTGCGCGCCGGTGCCGACCCCGGGCGGCCCGACAGCGAGGGCACCACGCCGCTCTACGCCGCTTCCGTGAACGGACAGGCCGCGATCGTCCGCCTGCTCCTGTCGGCCGGCGCCTTCCCCGACACCGAGAGCAGCGGCATCGGCGCGCAGGGCCTGCCCTTGTGCGCCGCCGCGTGCTGGGGGCACACCGACACCGTCCGCGAACTGCTGGCTCACGGTGCCGATCCGAACGTACGGGAAGACCACGGCACCGGCCGGAGCCCGCTGGAGTGGGCGAACAACGGTCCTCATCCCGCGACGGCCGCCCTCCTCACCGAGGCGGGCGCGACGGCAGCCACCGTCGGGTGAGGGGCCTTCCGCGCCTTGGCCCGGCCCGGCATGGACGATCGGCGGGCATGGCGGATACTCGGGTATGGCGGGGCACACGGGTGCTGCGCGGGCTGGAGGTGCGCCGGCGTATGGAGAGAACTCGGCGCGGCCTGCCCGGGCGGGTTCCGGCGTGGTTGCGGGACCATGATCCGGGGCTCGCGGCGACGCGCAGGGCCGCACGCACCGCGCTGGTGATGCCCGCGTTGTTCGCCCTGTGCGGCCAACTGCTGAAATCCTCGACGATGGCGACCTATGCGGCGTTCGGGTCGTTCTCGATGCTCCTGCTGGTGGAGTTCACCGGCCCGATGGTGCAGCGCCTGCGGGCGCACGTGGGGCTCGCGCTCGGCTGGGCGGCGCTCATCTGCCTCGGCACACTGGTGGCGCGCACGAACTGGCTGGCGGTCGCCACCATGGTCGTGGTGGGCTTCCTGGTGCTCTTCTCGGGCGTCGTCAGCTCCGTCCTCGCGGGTGCCACGACCGCGCTGCTGCTGGCCTTCATCCTCCCCGTGACCTCGCCGGCCCCGCTGTCGCAGCTGCCCGACCGGCTCACGGGAGCGGGCCTCGCCGCGGTCGCCGCCATGCTCGCGATCTCCCTGCTGTGGCCCCGGTCCACCGTGGACCCGCTCAGCGCGCCCGCCGCCCGGGTCTGCCGTGCGGCGGCGGCCCAGCTGCGCACCGACGCCTCCTGGCTGGACGGCGGGCCGCAGGCGCCGACCGTCCGCCAGTGCGCGGTCGCCGCCGACCGCGCCACCGCCGCGGCCGCGGACCTGCGCGCCGCCTTCGACGCCACTCCCTACCGGCCCACAGGTCTGTCCGTCGGCTCCCGCGCTCTGGTCCGCCTGGTCGACGAACTCACCTGGCTCAGCGCCATCGTGGAGGACAGCGGTCCCGTGTCGGACGAACGCCGGGTCTGCGACGCCGACGCACGCACCGTACGGCGGGCGGCGGCCACGGCCCTGGACGAGGCCGCCGTACTCCTCGACACCCCGCGCGCATCGCCCGACGCCCTCCGCGCCGCTCTCGTCGACCTGCGCGCGGCGATGGACGGCATGGAGGACGGCGCCACCCACCGGCTGCCCGTGGAACAGCCGAAGCCGCGCACGGAGTCGGAGGTCCGCGCCTTCATCGAGACCCTCGATCTCTCCTTCCGCGCCCAGGAGTTGGGCTTCGCCACCCTGCAGATCGCCGGCAACGTGGATCTCGCCGCGGCCGCCGAGCGGCGCAGCTGGCCGGAGCGGCTGCTCGGCGGGGAACCCGGCGCCCTGGCCCAGCCGCTGGGGTCGGCCGTCGAGCGCGCCGCCGCCCACCTGCAGCCGCGCTCGGTCTGGCTGCACAACAGCCTCCGGGGCGCCCTCGGTCTCGGCATCGCCGTGGCCCTGGCGAACGCGACGGGTGTCCAGCACTCCTTCTGGGTCCTGCTCGGAACCCTGTCGGTGCTGCGCTCCAACGCGCTCAACACCGGGCAGAACGCACTGCGCGCCCTCGGCGGCACCCTGGTCGGCTCGCTCGTGGGGGTCGGGCTGCTCCAGCTCATCGGCCACCACGGCACCCTGCTCTGGTTCCTGCTCCCCGTCGCCGTGCTCTTCGCCGGTATCGCCCCCGCCGCGATCTCCTTCGCGGCCGGACAGGCGGCCTTCACCGTCGCCCTGGTCATCCTGTTCAACGTCGGCCAGGACCCCGACTGGCACATCGTGCTGCTGCGGATCCAGGACATCGCCCTGGGCTGCGCGGTGAGTGTGCTGGTAGGTCTGTTCTTCTGGCCGCGAGGTGCCGGGGCCGCCGTGGACCGGGCGCTGTCCGCGGCGTACGACGCCAGTGCCCGCTATCTCGCGGACGCGGTGGAGTACGCGGCCAGCCGTTGCAGCATCGGCTGCCTGCCGACCGACGCACCGCTGGAGGCGGGCCGACAGGCGGCCGCCGCGGCCCGCCGACTCGACGACGCCTTCCGCAGCTACCTCGCCGAACGGGGAGCCAAGCCGGTACGGCTCTCCGACATGACCACCCTGGTCACCGGGATCGTGGGACTGCGCCTGGCCGCGGACGCGGTGCTGGAACTGTGGCAGCGCAACGGCGGCGACGAACAGATCCAGCCCGACCGCTCCGAGGCCCGGCTGATCCTCCTCGACACCGTCGTCCGGCTCGCCGACTGGTACCGCGACCTGGCCGCAGGCCTCGGCCAACACACCGCCGTACCGGACCCGTTGGCGCGCAACACCGAAGAAGAGGCGCGTCTCGTCGACTCCCTGCGCCGCGACCTGCGCGACGACGACGGACGCGCCACGGCCACCGCCGTCCGCATCATCTGGACCGCGGACCATCTCAACGCGGCCCGCCGCCTCCAGTACGTCCTGACCGCGGCGGCGAAGCCGAGCGCGTCGGGCTGATGCCCGATCCCGGGAGCACGGGGATCAAATACGTTGGCCATAGCCCGAGTTGGTGCATACCTGTCTGCCCGTGACCCGACGTCGCCGTGCCGCACCCGTCGCGCCCGTTCCTCCGCGTCCGTCTCCGTCAGGGCTGTTCTCCCGGACGCATCTGGCCGCGACCGCGAGCTTCGCGGCGGTGATGTTCCTGAGCGGGTTCGCCGCGCCGGCGGTGATGCCGTTGCTGCCGGTGGCCGCCGGGGACCTCGACGGGGTGGTGCTGTATCCGCTGGTGGCGGGGGCGTTCGTCGCCGCGGGCCTGCTCGGCGAGGTGCTGGGCGGACCGTGCCGGGCCGCGTCGGCCGCTGATGGCCGGGGTGGTCCTGACCGTCGTCACACTGCTCGTCTCCGCGACGAGTACGACCATCTGGCAGCTGGCCCTGGGACGGCATCGCGGCCGGACTGGTGGCCGTGTCGATCAACGTGGCCATCGGACAGGCCTACCCGGATCACCTGCGGGCCCGAGCCCTGGCCCTGATGAGCGCCTGCTGGATCGTGCCGTCACTGGCCGGTCCGCCGCTCGCCGGGCTCGTGGCCGCGTGGTGGTCCTGGCGTGCGGTGTTCTTCGGCCTCGCGGGTCTCACCCTGATTCCGGCGGTGACAGCGGTGCTGCTGCTGCACGGGCGGGAGAGGGAGCGCGGAGGAGAAGCCACGCAGGCAGCGGGACCGGTGCGACGGCAGGCTCTGTCCGCCGGGCTGGCGGTGAGCGTGGCGGCCTCGCTCACTCAGTACGGCGTCTCCGCCTGGGACGTACGGCTCGCGGGATGCTGGGTGGGTGCCCCGATCCGAACGGGAGGCAACCACCTTGAAAGCCATCGTGCAGGATGTCTACGGCCCGGCGGACGTACTGGAGTTGCGGGACATCGACCGCCCGGTGCCCGGCCCCGACGAGGTGCTGATCCGCGTGCGGGCCGCCGGTGCCGGGCCCGACGTGTGGCACCTGATGACCGGCCTGCCCTATCCCGCTCGGCTCGTCTTCGGGCTGCGCAGGCCGAAGAACCCCGTCCCGGGCTGGGACGGCGCGGGGGTGGTCGAGGCGGTCGGCCCCGGCGTGACCGACCTCGCACCGGGAGACGCCGTCCTCGGCGAATGCCGGGGCTCCTTCGCCGAGTTCGCCCTCGCCAAGGCCGGCCGGATCGCACGCAAACCCGACGGCATCACCTTCGAGCAGGCCGCCGCCGTCCCGTGCTCCGGTGTCACCGCCTTCCAGGCGCTGCACACCAAGGCCGGTCTGCGGCCGGGCCAGCAGGTCCTGGTCATCGGCGCCTCGGGCGGAGTGGGCAGTTTCGCCGTCCAGCTCGCCACCGCCCACGGCGCCGAGGTGACCGCCGTCTGCGGTACGGACGCGGCGGACTTCGTCCGTTCCCTGGGCGCCGTCGACGTCGTCGACTACACCCGCGAGGAGATCACCGACCACCCGCGCCGGTACGACGTCGTCCTCGACGCCGCCGGCAACCGCAGCGTCTCGCTCCTGCGCAGCGTCCTCACTCCGCACGGAACCCTGGTCCGCGTCGGCGGCGAAGGCGGGAGCCAGTGGTTCGCCGACGCGGGCATCCGCCTGGAGATGGGGCTGCGTTCGCTGCTCGGGGGCCGCAAGCTCCGGGGCATGCTCGCGGTCGTACGCCGTGCGGATCTCCAGACTCTCGACGCGATCATCGACAAGGGCGAGCTCACTCCCGTGGTCGACCGCACCTTTCCGCTGGCCGAAGCCGCCGACGCCGTACGCCACTTGGAGAACGGCCACCCGCAGGGCAAGGTCGTCGTCACGGTCGCGGGACCGGGGGACTGACCGTCGACTGCCACAACTCCCGCGCCTCCGCCGTGACTCCGGGCGCGGCCAGCAACAACGGCGTGTCGTAGGCGGGGAGTTGGGGCACCGCGACCGCCCCCGCCTCCGTCGCGATCAGAAGCGCCGGGAGACCGTCCACCGGGTGGAACTCGCCGATCGCGGCGGCGGCAGCCCGGCCCGCCGCGACCTGCACCAGGGACAGTGCCGTCGAGCCCATCACACGTACCGTGCAGTGCCGGTCGGCCAGTTGGGCCATCAGCGCGTCCAGACCCGGCCAGTGCGCGTGCGCGGCCCACTCCGTCATGAACACATGCCCGGTCAGCGTCGTATGGTCCGCCGCGTGGATCGGGACGCCGTTCAGGTGCGCGCCCCCGCCGCGTACGGCCGTGAACACCTCGCCCCGCCACGGGTCCGCGACCAGGCCCAGCAGCGGGGAGCCGTCCGGCCGCGCGAGGCCCAGCGAGAAGGAGCACCAGCCCAGCCCGTGGGCGTAGTTGGTGGTTCCGTCCACCGGGTCGATCACCCAGTGCGGGCCGTCCGAGGCGCCCTCCTCGACGCCGTACTCCTCGCCGTCGATCCCCCAGCCGGGGAACTCGCGCCGCAGCACCGACCGTACGTGCCGCTCCACCGCCTCGTCCGTGTCCGTCACGATGTCGGCCGGGCTCGCCTTCTGCCGGACCGGGCCCGATGCTCCGGCGTTCCCGCTGCGGATCGTCTGAGAGGCCCACTCGGCCAGCTCCACGGCCACGCGCAGCGCGGCGTCCAGGTCATGCTCGTTCGTCACTGCTCTTCCCCACTCCAGTCATGTGCGGGCGAACCTTCCCGGGTCGGCCTCGGTCCAGGAGATCACGTCGTCGTGCGGCTTCGACGGCGGTGTCACCCGTCGGGGCCCGCGGACGCCCCGCGGCACGGGGGGTGGGCGTGGTTGGCGGTACATGACGTGCGATGCGGCACGGTTGCGGTTCGTATAGGCGGTATGCGACGACGAATATCAACCTGGGACGGGCTTTCCCGTCTGCGCGTGGCCGTGGTGGTGTCCGGCCTTCTTCTCACCGTGACCGGTATGGCCCCCGCGCCGACCACGGCCGAACCCGGACCCGCGCGGGGCAGCGCCTACATGGGCATCGGCGTCCTGGCCCACGACGGGACGAGCGGCAGGACCGGCGCGGTGTCCCCGGAGGAACGGGCCGGGCAGACCGAGGGTGTGGACGTCTCCAGCTATCAGCGTGATGTGGCGTGGCCCAATCTGTGGAGCGCCGGTACCAGGTGGGCCTATACGAAGGCCACGGAAGGTACGTCCTACCGGAACCCGTACTTCGAGGACCAGTACGAGGGTGCGTACGACGTCGGCATGGTCCGCGGGGCCTACCACTTCGCCACACCGGACGGGGGCGGCGGAGCCGCGCAGGCCGACTACTTCGTGGACCACGGCGGGGGCTGGTCGGGCGACGGCCGGACGCTCCCGGGGGCACTCGACATCGAGTGGAATCCCTACGGCGACTCCTGCTACGGCAAGTCCACGAGCGGCATGGTCACCTGGATCGGCGATTTCCTGAGCCGCTACAAGGCCCGTACCGGTCGCAATGCCGTGATCTACACGTCCACCAGCTGGTGGAGCAGCTGCACCGGCGGCTACCGGGGATTCGGTGCCACGAACCCCCTGTGGGTGGCCCGGTACGCCTCGTCGGTGGGGGCGCTTCCGGCGGGCTGGTCGGCGTACACGATGTGGCAGTACACGTCGTCCGGGCAGACGGTCGGTGACCACGACCGGTTCAACGGTGCCCAGGACGCGTTGCGCCAGTTCGCCGCCGGCTGAGCGGCGGGTGCCGGGGGCTGCGGCCCCCGGACCCGACCTCGGAGGCGGGTTGTCAGCCGTTCTTGGGGTACGCCGGTCCGGCCAGCAGGACGGGCTCGATGGACTCGTAGCGGTTGCGTGCGCGGGCGGCGGACCTTCTGCGGGACAGGACGGTGGCGACGAGACCGCAGAGGAACCCGGCCGGGACGGAGACCAGGGCGGTCGTGGTGAAGGGGAACCAGTTGAAGTCGGCGTCGGGGAAGGCCGATTGGGGGGTGCCGGAGACGAGGCTGGTGCCGGGCAGGAGGACGAGGACGCTGACGGTGCCGCCGATGAGTGTGGCCAGCAGACCGGCGCGGGTGTAGCGGCGCCAGAAGAGGCTGTAGAGGAGCGCCGGGGCGATCGCCGAGGCGCCCAGGCAGAAGGAGAGGATGGCGAGCGGCTGGAGACTGCGGTGCTGGGCGAGTACGGCCAGGCCGATCACGGGGATGCCCACGGCCAGGGCGGACAGGCGGGCCAGCGCCATTTCGCGCAGCGGCGGTGTGTCGGGGCGGGCGGCGATGTCGTGGGCCAGGGAGTTGGCGCAGGCCAGGGTCATGCTGGCCACGGAGGCCAGCAGGGTCAGGAAGATGGCCGTGGTGACGGTGGTGAACAGCAGGCTCTCCGGACGGGAGAGGTCGGTGCCGAACGCGGCGCGCGCTCCGAGGAGATAGGCGGTGGAGCCGCGCGGATCCGCGGCTGTGATGGTCTTCGCGCCGATGAGAGCGGTGGCGCCGACCGCGACGACGGTCATGACGGCGATGAACAGCGCGACCGCCGACACGGCCCAGGACATCGCACGGCGCACCTGCCGGGTGCTGCCGGCGGTGTACATGCGCATGGTGACGTGGGGGAGGGACGCACCGCCGAGCACGATGGCGCACTGCGTGCTGACCATGTCGAGAGCGGGGTGCTTTCCGCCGGTGAACTGGAGCCCGTAGCGCAGGTAGTTGTGGCCGGCCCCACTGTTGTGTGCGGCGGTCCGGAACAGGGTCGGGGGGCTCCAGCCGAAGGTGTTCAGGACGAGTGCGGCGACGACCAGGCCCGAGCCGAGGAGGATCACGGTCTTCAGGATCTGGATCAGGGCCGTGCCGCGCATGCCACCGAGCGCCGCGTACGTGATCATCAGCCCTCCGGCGCCGACGACGCAGCCGGTGCGCATGGTGCTGTCGGAGAAGCCGAGGACATACGCCAACAGCTGCCCCACGCCCGCGAGTTGGACGACCATCATGGGTACGAGCGCGGCGAGGGTGACGGCGCACGCGGTGATGCGTACCGCGCGGCCGGGCATCCGGCGGGCGAGTACGTCGCCCATGGTGAACCTGCCGGTGTGGTGCAGCGGTTCGGCCAGCAGGAACATCAGTAGGAGCAGGGAGAGCAGGGTGCTCAGGGCCAGGACGACACCGTCGTAGCCGCAGAGCGCGATGATGCCGCCGACGGTCAGGACGGTGGCCGCGGAGATGTAGTCGCCGGCGATGGCCAGGCCGTTGCGGAGCGGGGAGAGGAACCGGTAGCCGGTGTAGAACTCGTCGAGGTCGTCGCGGTCGGGGCCGGTGACCACGCACAGCAGCAGGGTGAGGGTGACGACGCTGAAGAACGCCACGAGTGACCAGGACTGTGCGGCGCCCTTGAAGTCGGTCACGGCCTGACCTGCCCGTCGCGGGGGTGCGGCGTCTGGTGGCGCACCCGGCGGGCGAGGGGGTCGACGTGGCGTCGCGCGGTGTACTCGTAGAAGAGCACGGCCAGCCAGGTGACGGGGAGTTGGACCAGTGCCAGGCAGAGGCCGGCGGGCAGGCCGCCGAGGGCGGGAGCCGTCATCACCGAGGGGAGTGCGACGGTGAGGGTGAGGAAGACGGCGAAGTAGCCGAGCGCGGCGAACGCGGCGACGCGTCGCTGCCGGCGGCAGGCCCGGCGCAGGAGTCGTAGATCGCGGTGGGGTCCGGTCCATGAACGGGCCCGTACCGACCGCCAGTTGCTGTTGCCGAGCGGGGCGGGTGGCGGTGAGGGCGGGATGGGGGAGGCGTGTCGTGCGGGCCGGTGGCGCAGCGGGTGTAACTCGGAGCTGTCGGCGGACATTCCAAGATCTCCTAGTGGGTCGTGGGCCCCAACAGGTGCCGACCGCTGGAACGCGGGAGACGGTCCTGGTCATCGCACGCTATGCGGGCGCCGGAGCCCGCGCAGGACTTCCGGTGAACTCCCTGGTGAGGGCCGCTGCACCGTGCTGACCTCGGATGTTGTGGGTGTGGGGGGTGGGATGGAACACCACGGGAGTGGGGTGTGAGTCGTCCGGGCGCCGAGTGGATCGACGCGGCGGTGCTCGGTGGTGCTCGGTCCTGGGAGGGGTGAACAAGGGTGCCTGGATCACCTCTTGGACCACTCGCGGGCTCCCGCCTGACGCATCAACTCCTCGGCGGTATCGGGGTCGGCGAGGAACGGATCGACGAGCTGGGCATAGTCGCCGTGCCCCTGGAGGGACTTCCGTAGTTGCTTCTGGTTCTTGGCGCTGAAGGAGATGCCGCCACGCCTCTCAACGACTCCGATGGTCATAGCCAGCTCTTCGATGTCCACCGACAGGTAGTACGTGTCCCTGTGCAGTTCGGCTTCGCCGTCGATGGTCCCTCCCCTGCGGTCGAGAGTGATCCGATACCCGACAACAGGGCCTGTGTAGCATGCACTTGGCACCACTAGTTCGCTCTCCTCAGGGCCGGTGAGCCCCAGGGCCGCCGCGACGGGGGCATAGACCGTCCGTACTTCGGTGAAGAAGACTTTCGCCGACGGAACCATGTGCGCCTCCTGTCTGGACTGCTCACGCCACCCGGCCCACGAGCACGGAGACCTGGACGCTTTCGCGATACGGGCCGGACGGGAGCGACCGGTGAATCCGCTCGGCGAACGCGGGCCGATCCTCCTGCCCGGGGAGCTTGTCCGCGGGGATCGCCGAGTAGACGCCGCCGATGATCTCGTCGATGCTCAGCTCGTCGGTATAGTCGATCGCCGTTTCCCGCACATCCGTGAACCCGGCGGCACGGAGCGCTTCCGCGTAGCGGCGCCGGTCGTGCGCGGCGGTACCGCACGTCGCCTCCAGCCTCCTGCCGAAGTGGTCCTCCAGACAGGCCCGCAGGGCGTGTGACCAGGCGCGGTCCTGCTGCCACAACGGTGTGCCGTTGGCCACCACGGCGACACCTCCGCCCGCGCGGAACAAGGGCGCCAGGGTACGGAAGAGCTCCTCGTGCCGCATCCAGTGCAGGGCCTGCCCGATCACCGTCATCGCCAGGGATCCCGGCCCGAGCAGTGTCCCCACCGCGGGGATGTCGCTGTCGGCGCCCAGCACCCATGTCGCATTGCGCACGCGCTGCCCCGCGGCCGCTTCCGCGGCGAGCCGCAACATGTCCGGTTCCGGGTCCATCCCGATGACGGAACGGACCTGGGACGAGAGTGGAAGAGCGAGCTGGCCTGTGCCGCATCCGAGGTCGAGCACGATGTCATCGGCGGTGAGCGCGAAGGCTGCCCCCAGGGCCTCGATGACCGCAGGCGGATAGCCACGACGGTACTTCGCGTAGAACTCGGCGACCTCACCACTGAAACCCACACCCGCAGCCATGCCTCTCACCCTGGCAAGAGCGGGCCGATCAGAACAGCTCGACAGTGCGCGGATCGCTACCAGCAGAAAGCTCAACTCCCGTGATCCCCTCGCGCCTACTGAAGGACTCCGACGGCGGACCAGGCGTCGAGCGCCGCGCGATGCTCCTCGCCCTCGCCGTAGAGGCGGAGAGCCGCGGTCGCCGTCAGACGGGCGAAGTCGGCGAACTGTACGTTCGCGTCGAGTTCGGCGCTGGTCAGGGCCGCCATGGCGAAGACCTTTCTCGTCGGTTCGCGTGGCGTGGGACGGGTGTCCGGCCGGCTGCGAGGTACTCGTGAAGCGTTTCCCGGACTTCCCTGCCCTTGGAAATACCCCCCGGGGTACTAGTGTTACGGTCGTAAGCATACCCCCAGGGGTAATTCTTCGTTGGAAGGGAGTACCGCGTGTTCTTCGTCGACACGATCGAGGTGTCAGGGCTCGGCAACCGCAGCTATCTCGCGGGCGGTGAGCGGACGGCGGTGGCGGTCGACCCGCCCCGCGACGTCGACCAGGTGATCGCGGCGGCGGCGCGGCGGGGCGTGCGGATCTCGCACGTCGTCGAGACCCACGTCCACAACGACTACGTCACCGGCGGCCTGGAACTGGCCCGGATCACGGGCGCCGCCTACCTCGTCCCTGCCGGGGCCAGGGTCTCCTTCGCACGGATACCGGTACAGGACGGCGACCGCACGGAGATCGACGCCGATTCCGGGCTGACCCTGCGCGCCGTGGCGACGCCCGGCCATACCCCGCACCACACCTCCTATGCGCTGGAGGGGAACGGCACGGCGGTCGCGGTGTTCACCGGCGGTTCGCTGCTGATCGGCACGGTGGGCCGCCCGGATCTCGTGGAGCCTCGGCTGACCGAGCAGCTCGCCCGCGCCCAGCACGCCTCCGCACACCGTCTCGCCGCCGAACTGCCGGACGAGACCGAGGTGCTGCCCACGCACGGCTTCGGCAGCTTCTGCTCGTCCTCGCAGGCGGAGGGCAGTGCCACGACGATCGGCAAGGAGAAGGCGTCCAACGAGGCCCTGACCCGGGACGTGGACGACTTTGTCGCCGGTCTGCTGGCCGGTCTGGACGACATCCCCGCCTACTACACACACATGGGCCCGGCCAACGCCGCCGGACCCGCGCCCGTCGACCTCACCCCGCCCGCTGTCGCGAACGCCGAGGAGATAGCCGCCCGGCTGGCGGCGGGGGAGTGGGTGGTGGACCTGCGCAACCGTGTCGCCTTCGCCGAAGGGCACGTGTCCGGCTCGTTCAACTTCGAGGCCGAGGGGCAACTCGCCACCTATCTGGCCTGGTTGATCCCGTGGGGCAGGCCCCTGACGCTGCTGGCCGAGTCGCCCGCGCAACTCGCCGCCGCCCAGCGCGAGCTGGTCCGGGTCGGCATCGACCGCCCGGCCGCCGCGGCCACCGGCGCACCGGCCGACTGGGTGCCCGAGGGCGCGGCACCGGCCTCCTTCCGGCGGGCGACGTTCGCCGACCTCGCGGTTCGGCGTCCCGTGGAGGGTGTCGTCGTCCTCGATGTGCGACGCGGCTCAGAGCGGGCGGCCGGGTACATCGAGGGCTCGGTCCACATCCCGGTCCACGCCCTGCACCGCCGCCTCGGCGAAGTCCCCGCCGGCGAGGTGTGGGTGCACTGCGCGGGCGGCATGCGCGCCGCGATCGCCGCCTCGCTGCTGGACGCGGCCGGTCGCGAGGTCGTCGCCGTGGACGACTCCTTCGACGCGGCGGCGAAGGCGGGACTCACCGTACGGACGCCCTGACGACATCGGATGCCGTAGGCGTTCCACCGATCTTCACTGCCGACATGGAAACAGGAGCGAGAAACCGACATGAGCATCTTCCGACGAGAGCGGGGTGGCGCGGGCCGCGTGAGCGTGCAGGAGGCGGCCATACGCACCGGGCACGGCAACGCCGCCGGCAGCGGTAGCGGCGGTGACGCCGTACTGCTCGATGTGCGCGAGCCGTACGAGTGGCAGGCGGGCCACGCACCCCGCGCTGTGCGTCTGCCGCTGTCGGCGCTGGCTGCCGGGGCGGGGCTGCCGGCTCACGCGCAGGCGCGGCCCCTGGTCGTGATCTGCCGCTCCGGCAACCGCTCCCGGCAGGCCGCGGAACTGTTGGCCACTCGCGGCGCGGAGGCCGTGGACGTGATCGGCGGCATGCGCGACTGGGCGGGGGAGGGGCTGCCGGTGGTGGACGCGAGCGGCGGGAACGGCACCGTCGCGTGAGCACTCTCATACTCGCCCTGACCGCCGGCGCGGTCATCGGTCTCGCGCTCGGCGCGCTCGGGGGCGGCGGCAGTGTCCTCGCCGTGCCCGCCCTGATCTATCTGCTCGGTTTCACCTCGGTCGCGGCCACCACCGCGAGCCTGGTCATCGTCACGCTCACCTCGGTCACCGCGATGGTCGCGCACGCTCGCGACGGGAACGTCCGCTGGCGTACGGGGCTGCTGTTCGCGGCGGCCGGGATCGGCCCGGCGATGCTGGGCGGCGCGCTCGCCGGACGCATCCCGGCCGCAGTGCTGACAGCGGCCTTCGCCGTGGTCGCGGGAGCGGCCGCCCTGCGCATGCTGCGGTCCCGGCCGACCGCGGAGGGCACCGTGACGGTGCGGCCAGTGCGGGTAGCGGCAGCCGGTGGCGGGCTCGGTGCGGTCACCGGCGTCCTCGGTGTCGGCGGCGGCTTCCTCGCCGTACCGGCGCTGGTGAGTGTGCTGGGCCTGCGCATGCGGAACGCGGTGGGCACCAGCCTGCTGGTCATCACCGTCAACTCCCTGGCCGCGTTGGCGATGCGCGCCGGTACGGTCGAGGGGCTGGACTGGGCGGTCGTCGGGCCGTTCGTCGCGTCGGCGATCCTCGGGGCATGGGACGGCAAGCGGCTGTCCGTGAAGGTCTCGGGACATACGCTTCAGCGGATCTTCGCGCTGGTGCTGCTGGCGGTGGCGGTCTTCATGCTGATCGACGCGGTGCTGTGACGGCCGCCGCGTCTGGAGCCCTCACGCCAGGGACAGGAACAGCTTCTCCAGGCGGGCGCGCATCTGCTGGGCGTCCTCGCCGTTCTTACGGCCGGACTCGATGTCGGTCATGCACTGCTGCATCCCGGTCGCGATGATCGCGAAACCGGCACGGTCCAGTGCGCGGGAGGCGGCGGCGAGCTGCGTGACGACGTCCTCGCAGTCGCGTCCCTCCTCGATCATCCGGATCACGCCGGAGATCTGACCCTGCGCACGGCGCAGGCGGTTCAGCACGGACTTCAGGTCCGCACCCTCAAGCTCCAGCTCCACGACCACTCCTCAAAGAAAATACCCCTAGGGGTACTGTACGTCCCGGTTCGGGACGGCGTCGACCATTAAGGATCACACCTGACATGACCAGTTCTTCCGCCCCCGTCATCCTCGCCGCCGAGCAGGCCCGCACCCGACTGCACGAGCTCACCGTCATCGACGTGCGCACGCCCGCCGAGTACGCCTCCGGTCATCTGCCCGGCGCCCTGAACATCCCCCTGGACCACGTCCGCCGCGCCCTGCCGGAGATACGCCACGCTTCCGAGCAGGGTGACATCCTCGTCGTCTGCGCCTCCGGCGCCCGATCGGAGAACGCCTGCCAGCTGCTGGCCGATCAGGGCATACCGACCGCCACCCTCGCCGGCGGCACCGGCGCCTGGGCTGCCGAGGGACACGACCTGCACACCCCGGCCGCATGCGACACGCGGGCCGGTTGGAGCATGGAACGTCAAGTGCGCTTCACCGCCGGCACGGTGGTGCTCCTGGGCCTCCTCCTCGGCCTGCTCGTGCACCCGGCCCTCCTGCTGATCTCGGCCGGTATCGCGGGCGGTCTGGTCTTCTCTGCCCTCACGAACACCTGTGGCATGGCGGCCGTGCTCGGCAAGCTGCCGCACAACCGCCCGCGCGCGGCCGATCTCGACGCCGCGTTGGCCGTTCTGCGCAGCCGCTGAACCCGTGTTCCAGGGCGCCCGTGAAGACTCCATGGGCGCCCTGGGCGTCAGTTCGCTCCCGTCGAGCCCGCGGCGGTCTTCCGTCGTACGTCGTCCATGTCGACGACCCTGATCTTTCCGATGAGTTCCTCCAGGGCCTGCGGCGGCAGGGCGCCCGGCTCGGCGTACAGGACGGTCCGGTCGCGGACGGCCATCAGGGTGGGGATGGAGGAGATGCGGAAGCCCGCGGCGAGTTCGGGCTGTGCTTCGGTGTCGACCTTGCCGAAGACGATGTCCGGATGCCGCTCAGCCGCCTTGTCGTAGACGGGGGCGAAACGGCGGCACGGTCCGCACCAGGCGGCCCAGAAGTCGATCAGCACGATCTCCGAACCGGTGACGGTCTCCTCGAAGTTGTCCTTGGTCAGTTCCACGGTGGGCATGGTTTCCGGTCTCCTTTCATATACCCGGTGGGGTATCTGCATCCCTTCGGTTCAACCGGTGCCGGTCCGGGTTTGTTCCAGGCAGACGGGCGGCAGCGGGAACCAGCGCATCCGCTCGAAGTCGGCCGGCAGCCCGGTGGGGCCGTCGTCGAGGGAATCCGCACGGCAGGTCAACACCTCGCGCGCACGGTCGAGCTGGCCCGACAACACTTCCTCGCCCAGCCGGTGGTGGCGGACCGTCGACGCGGTGATCCGTCCGTCGGCGGCGAAGCGCACGTCGGTCAGCCGCAGCGGAGGAGAGGCCGGGCCGGTGCGGTGGCGCCACAGGCCGGTGTGCGGGTCGAAGCGGTAGTCGGGAAGCAGCCGGTGGCCGTACGCGGCGATCAGCTCGACCGCGTCGATGAGGTAGTCGCGGACGGTGTCGCTGATGAAGTAGTTGAAGTTCAGGCGGATCCAGCCGGGTTTGATGCCGTCGCAGCCGTGGACGACCTCGTCGAGCAGGGCATGGGAGGTGGCGGCGTCGATGGCGAGCAGGCGGTGCCCATAGGGCCCGGCACAGGAGCAGCCGCCGCGGGCCTGGATGCCGAAGAGGTCGTTGAGCAGGGCAACGACGTAGTTGTGATGAAGGTAGGCGTGGCCGCCGTGCCGGATGCGGAACGAGATGATGGACAGGCGGCGGGCGTGGTGGTTGCCGAGGATCTCGATGCCGGGGTTGCGGTCCCACCGGGTGAGTGCACGTTTCCAGTGCCGTTCCTCGGCGGCCTGGATGGTGTCGGTGCCGACGGCCTGCTTGAGGGCGAAGACCAGCCCGGCGCGGATGGACTCCACGATCGCCGGGGTGCCGCCCTCCTCGCGGGCGACCGGGTCGCCCAGATAGCGGTGGCCGGTCGGGTCGACGAAGGCGACCGTGCCGCCGCCCGGCGCGGTGGGCACTCGGTTGCGGACCAGTTCGCGGCGGACGACGAGGACGCCGGGGGTCTGCGGGCCGCCGACGAACTTGTGCGGGGACAGGAAGACCGCGTCCTTGTGGTCGGCCGCGCCGGGGGCGCTCTCGGAGACCCGGACGGGGACGTACGGGGCGGCGGCCGCGTAGTCCCAGAAGGACAGTGCGCCGTGTGCGTGCAGCAGGCGGGCGATGCGGTCGGTGTCGGTGAGGATGCCGGTGACGTTGGAGGCGGCGGAGAAGCTGCCGATGCGCAGCGGCCGGCCGGCGTGGCGGACCAACTGCGCCTCCAGCTCGCCGAGATCGATGTGACCGTCCGCGTCCTCGCCGATGACCACGACGTCGGCGGCCGACTCCCGCCAGGGCAGTTCGTTCGAGTGGTGCTCGTACGGGCCGACGAACACGACCGGGCGTACGGCCCGCGGCAGCGGGTCGGGCCGGCGCAGCTCCAGGATGCCCACCAGTTTGTTGACCGCCGCGGTCGCTCCCGAGCCGCAGAAGATGACGAGGTCGTCCTCGGTGCCGCCGACCGCGTCGCGGATGATCTGCCGGGCGTCCTCGCGCAGCCGGGTCGTCTGCAGCCCGGTGCTGGAGCTCTCCGTGTGCGTGTTGCCGTAGAGGGGCAGCACATGCTCGCGCACGAAGTCCTCGACGAAGTCCAGGGAGCGGCCGGAGGCGGTGTAGTCGGCGTAGACGAGGCGCCGGGGGCCGTAGGGGCCCTCCAGTACCTCGCCGTCGCCGATGAGGCCGCGGCGGATGCGGTCCAGAAGAGGAGAGGCGGGCGGCGCCAGGTGCGTGCTCATGGTGCCAGCCCGATGCCGATCTCGGGTGGCTGCTGCAGTGTGTTGTGGACCGTGCAGCGCGAGGCGACGGCGAGCAGGGCCGCGCGGCGCTGCTCGGACAGGCCGGGCGGCGGGACGATCGTGACGTGCACGGAGGCCACGCGGGCGGGCCGGTCGGTGGCCATGGTGAATTCTGTACGGACGCGCAGTCCGGCCTGGTCCAGGCCGTGGCGGTGCAGGAAACGGCCCGCGTAGAAGGCGACGCAGGTGGCCAGGGAGGCGGCGAACAGCTCGGTGGGGGTGGGTGCGATGTCGGTGCCGCCCGCCTCGACGGGCTGGTCGACATGCAAACGGTGGCCGCGGATGTCCACGGTGTAGATGTCGCCTTCGGCGTGGGTCACCTCGAAGCGGTGCACGTCCGCGTCCTGCGGCTGGTTCGTGGGGAGGGTCTGCGGTGCGGTGCCGGTCATGACCGGGCCTCTCTCGTCGGCGTCGACTGCTGCCAGTTCCAGTCGACCGCGAACCGTGCCACTGATCGAGAGGCCGACGGGGTGCGCCAGGGGCCGTTCGGCCCTCGCGCCGACGGCCGTCGAGACATACCCTGGTAGGTATTTTTTCAGGTGGTTCATGGAGGGTGGGCGGCGCGCCGGGCCTGCGGGGGCGGGGCGAAGACATACCCGGGTGGGTACCGGATGGGGACCTGTGGCCCATGCCCGGGCCTCATCTCCCCCACGACAGTGGGGACATGGGCACACACATCGTGATACTCGGAGGCGGCACCGGAGGCACGCTGACGGCCAACCGGCTGCGCCGCAAGTACGACGAGGACGACTGCCGGATCACCGTGGTCGACCAGGACGACGACCACGTCTACCAGCCTGGCCTGCTGTTCGTCCCCTTCGGGGCGGCCCAGCCGCACCACCTCGTCCGCTCCCGCCCGCAGCAGCTGCACGCCGCTGTCGACTACAAACAGGCACGCATCGAGCGGGTCGACCTGGACGCACGGACGGTGCACCTCAGCGGCGGCATACGGATGACCTACGACGTCCTCGTCGTCGCCACCGGCGCCACCCTCCTGCCGGAGGAGACCGAGGGGCTCACCGGTCCCGGCTGGGGCGAGAAGGTCTTCACCTTCTACGACCTGCCCGGCGCCGTCGGCCTGCACCACGCCCTGGAGCACTTCGAGGGCGGGCGCGTCGTGGTGAACGTGGCCGACCTGCCCATCAAGTGCCCGGTCGCACCATTGGAGTTCGCCTTCCTCGCCGACTGGTACTTCCAGCGCCGCGGCATCCGCGACAAGGTCCAGCTGACGTACGCCACCCCGCTGGACGGCGCCTTCACCAAGCCCGTCGCCGCCGAGGCGCTGGGCGGGCTGCTGGCGGCCAAGGGCATCGAACTGGTCACCGAGTTCACCCTCGGCGAGGTCGACGGCGAGGGCGGTCGGCTGCTGTCGTACGACGAACGCGAGGTGCCCTTCGACCTGGCGGTGGTCGTGCCGCTGCACGGGGGCGCCGAGTACGTCGAACGCTCCCCGGGCCTCGGCGACGAACTGGGCTTCATCCCTGTCGACCAGCACACCCTCCAACACCCCCGGCATCCCGAGGTGTTCGCGATCGGCGACGCGGCCGGACTGCCGGCGTCCAAGGCCGGTTCGGTGGCCCACTTCGCGGGCGAGACACTCACCCACAACATCGGCCGCTTCCTGGCCGGACAGCCACTGGACGCAACCTTCGACGGACACACCAACTGCTTCGTCGAAACCGGCTTCCACAAGGCCCTGCTGATCGACTTCAACTACGACACCGAGCCGCTGCCCGGCCACTTCCCGGCCGCTCTCGGCCTGCCGTTGCTGAAGGAGTCGCACGCCAACCACCTCGGCAAGCTCGCGTTCGAGTGGCTGTACTGGCACAGCCTCCTGCCCGGCCGGGAACTGCCCGGCATCGACTCGGCGATGCCCGAGCACGGCAAGCACCACGTCCACGCCTGAACGTCTGCACACCTGAACCGTCTGAGCGAAGGAGAACGCCGCCATGCCCACCGCCACCTACGGCTCCACAGCCGTCCCCGTCGACGACGAGGGCTTCTTCACCGATCCCGACCGCTGGACCGAGCCCATGGCCGAGCAGATCGCCCACGAGGCGGGCATCGAGGCGCTGACCGACCGGCACTGGACGGTCATCCACTTCATGCGCGCCGAATACGCCGCCAAGGGCACCGGCCCCACGGTCCGCGTCCTCGGTAAGACGTCCGGCGTGAGCGTCAAGGAGCTCTACCAGCTCTTTCCGAAGGGGCCCGCCAAGACCGCGGCGAAGATCGCCGGAATTCCCAAGCCGCGCGGCTGCATCTGACCTCCCGGTCACCGCCTCCGTCATCACCTCCGCCACCGTCTCTGTCATCGAGGAGCATGCCGTCATGGCCGACACCGCCACGGTCGAGAAGGTCTCGATCATCGTCTCCAAGGGATCCCTGGAAGGGATCTACCCGGCCCTGATCCTGGCCAACGGCGCGCGCGCCGAAGGCATCGAGGCCGACCTGTTCTTCACCTTCTTCGGCCTCGACGCCATCACGAAGAAGCGCTGGGAGCACATCAAGCTGGCCACCGTCGGCAACCCGGGCCTCCACCTGCCCACCCTCCTGGGCGGCATGCCCGGCGTCCCCGACCTGGTCACCCGGTACATGGAACGCAAGATGGACAAGCTCGACATCCCGCCGATCCCCGAGTTCATCGAGATGATCGCCGACACCGGCGCCTGCATCTACGCCTGCAAGGCGTCGGTCGACCTCTTCGAACTCGACAAGGACGACCTCGTCGAACACGTCCAGGACATCATCACGGTCGGCGAGTTCTACGAGCACGCGGCCGGCGGCCAGATCATCTACACCTGAGATGACCGCTACTGGCTCGGGGCGCGGTCTGCCGGACGGAGTGCGGCGCGTGCTGGCGGTGGTCGCCCATCCCGACGACGAGTCGTTCGGGCTGGGTGCACTGCTGGCCCTGCTGTCCGACGGCGGCGTGCCCACGACGGTCCTCTGCTTCACCCACGGTGAGGCGTCCACCCTGCACGGCAGGCCCGGCGACCTGCACACCGTCCGCGCGGGCGAACTCGCCCGCGCCGCACGGGAACTGGGCGTCCAGCGCGTGGAACTGGCCGGACATCCGGACGGCGGCCTGGGCGACATCCCGTCGTACCGGCTCACCGCGCACGTCACCCGCCTCATCGGCGAGGAGCGCCCCAGCCACCTGCTCGTGTTCGACACGGGAGGCGTCACAGGACACCGGGACCACCGACGAGCCACCGAGGCTGCACTGTCGGCCGCCCGCCGGGCCGGTGTCGGGGTGCTGGGCTGGACGCTGCCCCAGGAGGTGGCGGACCGGTTGAACGCCGAGTTCGGCACGTCCTTCGCGGGCCGTGACCCGACCGAGTGCCGAGTCGTCGAACCGGTGTCACGGCAGCGGCAGCGCCGCGCGATTGCCAGTCACGCCAGCCAGTCGTCGGACAATCCGGTGCTCTGGCGCCGTCTGGAACTCCTCGGCGACCGCGAATACCTGCGGATCCTGGAGTGACGTGCCCGTCGCCGAAGTCAGAAGGAAGGGCCGCTTTTCGGCGGCGGCCCGAGGGTATCGGTGCCGCGCTCGGCCAGGCCGGCGTGCAGGAGGAGCAGGCGGGCCAGGTCGCGGGCCTCGTCGGCGGTCAGCGCCGCCCACACTCCCGGCTCGCCGCCCTGGTCCTGGCCCACGTCCAGGGTGACCCGGGTGATGGGTCGGTGTGCGGGAGCGAGCCGCAGACACCGCACCGCGATCCTGCGCCCGCAGGTCGTCACAAGACAGGTGTCCTCGGTTGTCCTGGCAGGTCCGTCATGTCCTGCTGTCGCCATCGGGCTCACGCTCCTTCGCCGGGTCCGGTCGCGGTCTCCGGGCGCCGACTACGACTTGCATACCCGGAGGGGTATAAGGAACAGCACGGTGCGAAGCCGAATTGTTCCGCCCCGCCCCCGCCCGGGTGTTCCCGTGCGATGCGGGGGAAGCCTTGTCGGACAGCAGACGCAAGGGCCGATGGGGGTGAATGTCAGGCCGTGTGGTCCTCCACCGACCGGGGTCGTGAAAATACCCTGGGGAGTATCCGAATCCGTGATCGTCCGGGAGGGATCCTCCGATGACCGTCTCTGACCAACTGGCCGAGCCCGCCGAGTACGCCCGTCTGCCCCTCATCGGCGACAGGGCGCCGGGCTTCGAGGCCGAGTCCACCCACGGCCCGGTCAGCCTGACCGACTACGCCGGGCACTGGCTGGTGCTCTTCAGCCACCCGGCCGACTTCACCCCGGTGTGCACCACCGAGTTCGTCGCCTTCACCGAACTCGCCGACGAGTTCGCCGCGCGTAACACCGCCCTGCTCGGCAACTCCGTGGACTCCGTCCACAGCCACCTCGCCTGGACCCGCGCTATCGAGGAGAAGCTGGGAGTGCGGATCCCGTTCCCGATCATCGCCGACCTGGACATGCGCGTCTCGCACGCCTACGGCATGCTCCACCCGAACACGTCCGGCACCGCCGCCGTACGCGCCGTCTTCGTCATCGACCCGGAGCAGACCGTACGGGCGGTGCTGTACTACCCGATGAACGTCGGGCGGATGATCCCCGAGATCCTGCGGCTCGTGGACGCCCTGCAGACCTCCGACCGCGACGGCGTCTCCTGCCCCGCCAACTGGCATCTCGGCGAGGATGTCGTCCTGGGCGCCCCGCGCACCCAGGCGGAACTGGAGGCCCGGCTGGCCGACGACAGCGTCAAGCTCACCGACTGGTACCTGGCGACGAAGCCCGGCACGCCGTCCTGACCCGATATGGCCTCGTCGGACGGTCTCATCGCCGTACGGCGTGGACGAGCGCGTCGAGGGCCGTACGGCTTCCGCCCTCGGCGTCGGTCACCGGCCGGGTGACCGTCTCGGCCCGCAGGATGTCGGCGTACGGCCGCCACAGATCGGCGACCTGCCCGGCGCTGTAGAGCACGCGCGGATCCTGCGGGCCGCCGTGACCGTGCTCGGGATTGGCCGCGTCGTGGCCGACGAGCAGCAGGGTTCCGCCCTTGCGTACGGCAGTGGCGGCCCGCGCCAGTACCTGGGACATCTCCGGCCACGGCAGGTGCAGATAGGCGATCAGCGCCAGGTCGTACGTCGCCTCGCGGGGAGCCCAGTCGGTGAGATCGGTGCGGACGGTGTGCAGCCGCACGCCGTGGCCGGCGGCCATCTGCTCGGCCTTCTCCAGCGCGACGGCGGAGAAGTCGACGGCGTCCACCTCCCAGCCCCTTTCCGCGAGCCAGACCGCGTTGCGTCCCTCACCGGCGGCGATATCCACGGCCCGCCCGGACGGCTCCAGACCGGCCAGCTCCTCCTCGACGAACCGGTTGGGCTCGGCCTTCCACACCAGCTCGCTGCCCCGGTACCGCTCGTCCCAGCCCGCTGCGTCCATCGTGCGTACCTCATTCCTCCGGTCGTTCCGGGTCAGTGGAATCCTCGTCCGTACTGTTGCCGTCGTCCGGGTCTTCCGCGTCGTCCCCGGCGAGCAGATACGGGTAGGGGCAGCTGCTGGGATCCGGGGCGATGCAGGCGTTGCAGGGACGAGAGCGGTCGATGACGCACTTCGGTGCCGGTCTCATGCCGCGCCGCCTGCGTCGTCCCGGGTGTCGAAGCCGGCGGAAAGCTGGCGTGAGGCGCGCTTTAAGGCCAGAACGGGAACGTAGTGCCGGACACGCGCGTCCGCGAAGTACGTGAACGCCTCTGCCGCTGCCGTCGCCAGTGTCTCCGCCGGGACATGCGAGTCGTCCACCTCGTTCACGAGGACCGTGTCCTTCACGGGACATCTCCTTGGGGCGTGTTCGTCGGAGGCGGGGCTGCGCCGCTACGTGTCGAGTGGTGACCGGGAGGCGTGGCTGGACGTCGTGTCCTGGTGTGAGGGATGTGGGTACGGGCGTCCGTCCTCCCCGACTGCGGGCCCTGACGCGTCGTCGGCCCGGTCCCGGGTCCGACCGGAGCGGCGTAGCACGTACCAGCTGAACAGGGCCCCGGCGGTCGCGGCCGTCATGGACCAGACCCATGGATTCGTCACGAGGGCGTGGCGCACGCCCGAGGGCATCTGCTGGACCAGCACGAAGACGCCCATGGCGGCGACGAACCAGCCGAAGGCCCTGCGCAGCGCGTCCTGCGGGATGCGCCCGGCGAGACGGCCGCCGACCAGGCTGCCGACGACGGCGGTCGACGTGACGACGGCCGCCAGTGTCCAGTCGATGTGCACACCGGAGAGATGACCGGCGAACCCCGCGAACGACTGGAGGGCGATCACCTGCAGCGACGTGGCGGCGGCTACGGACATCGGCAACCCGCCGAACAGGGCCAGCGCGGGGACGATGAGGAAACCGCCGCCCGCCCCGATCAGCCCGGTGACGAGGCCGACGGCGACGCCGTTCAACAGGACGGGCCCCACGGGAAGTTCGTGGCGGATCTGCTGCGGCTTCCGACGGCCGCGGATCATGACGACGGCGGTGGCGATCATCATGAGGGCGAACAGGAGAAGCAGCATGGTGCCGGGAACGAACGCCGCCAGCCGGCCGCCCGCGTATGCGCCGCTCATGCCGGCCGCACCGAACATCAGCCCGGTGCGCCACCGCACCCGCCCGGCGCGGGCATGCGGGACGACTCCGGCCGCGCTGGTCACGCCGACGACGAACAGGGAGGTGGCGATGGCCTCCTTGGTCTCCATCCCGGCCAGGTAGACGAGGACCGGCACGGTCAGGATGGACCCGCCCCCGCCCAGGACGCCCAGGCCGGCCCCGATCAGCAGGGACGCGGCGACGACCAGGGCGATCACGACGGGCCCCGCAGGGCGGCGACGACCGTGTCGAGGTCGGTGCGCGGGCCGCGGTTGTAGGGCAGCTTCGCCAGCAGCATGCCCAGCGCGCAGGTGTTGGTGAGCGCGGCGACGGTCAGTCCGGCCCCGACGGCCGTGCCGATCAGGTGCAGTCCGGGCAGGAACAGGCCCGCGATGCCGGTGACCACCACGATGGATCCGGCGACCAGGCGCACCTGGCGCTCCAGGTCCCAGCGTTCGGGGCCGCGGGTGAGTGGGCCTCCGGCGGTCTTCCACGCCATGACGCCGCCGTCGAGGACGCGCAGGTTGGGCAGTCCGGCTTCGGCCAGGGCCTGTTCGGCCTGGGCGGCGCGGGCGCCGGAGCGGCAGATGAGTATGACGTCCTCGTCGAGGTGGTGCAGCAGTTCGCCGCGGTGCTCGCGCAGGGTGTTGAGGGGCACGTTGTAGGAGCCGGGGATGTGGGCGGTACGGAACTCGCCGGGCGTACGCACGTCCAGCAGGCGCGGGCCTTCGCCCTCCTGGGTCAGGTCGCGCAGGGTCGCGGGATCGAGTCGGGCTTTGTCGGCACTGGTGGTCATCGGGGGTCCCTGCTGTCCGTGAAGCGTTCTTCTTGCGAGGGGGACCGGGCGGCGGCCGACGGGTTCGGCCGCCGCCCGGGAGCGGGGTGGATCACACGTCGGCCGATGCGGACAGGGCGAGCCAGGCGCCGTAGCCGCCGAGCAGGTCGGAGACGTCGGTGCGGCCCTGGTGGCGCAGCAGGCTGGCGGCGATGGAGGAGCGGTGGCCGCCGGCGCAGTGGACGACCAGGGGCCGGCCGGCCGGGATCTCGTCGATACGGCGGGCGAGTTCGGCGAGCGGGATGTGCAGGGAGCCCTCGATGAAGCCTTCTTCGCGTTCGGCGGTGTTGCGCACGTCCAGGACCAGCGGTGGTTCGTCGCCGTCGAGGAGGCAGCGCAGTTCGTCGGCGGTCAGGCGGCTGGCCTGTTCCATCTCGTCGGCCAGGGCGGGGAAAGCTCCCTCGGGCTCGCGCAGGTAGCCGCCGACCTTGTCGAAGCCGATCCGGGCGAGCCGGGTGACGACCTCCTCCTCGCGGTCCTGGGGCGCGATGACGACGACGTCCTGCTCGGGGGCGACGACCATGCCGGCCTGTTCGGCGAAGCGGCCGTCCGCGGGCACGTTGACCGAGCCGCGCAGATACCCGGGCGCGAAGTCCTGCGGCGAGCGGGCGTCGAGGACGGCAGCCCCCGCCGCGCGCCGCTGCATGAACTCCTCGACGGACAGCGGCCGGGGCGCGGAGGCCGCGTCGAACAGGCCGTGCTCCTTGCGGTTGAGGATGGCGTCGTAGACGAAGTACGCGGGCGCGGACGGCTGGCCCTCGGTCACCAGCGAGACAAACTTCGCCTCGCTCATCGGGCGGCAGGCGTAGTTGGTGGCGCGCTGTTCGCCGATGGTGGACTGGCGCTGGGTGGAGAGGTTCTTGCCGCAGGCGGATCCGGCGCCGTGTGCGGGGAAGACCCGCACCGCGTCCGGGAGGGCCATCAGTTTGTGCTGGATGGTGTCGTAGAGCATCTTGCCGAGTTCGTCGGCGGTGACGCCGATGGAGGCGAGCAGGTCGGGCCGGCCCACGTCGCCGATGAACAGCGCGTCGCCGGTCAGCACGCCGTAGGGGATGGTGTCGCCGGCGTGCTCGTACATCAGGACGCTGATCGACTCCGGGGTGTGGCCGGGGGTTTCGAGGATCTGCAGATGGACGTCGCCGAGGCTGATGCGCTCGCCGTCGGTCAGTTTGCGGATGGGGTACTCGGCCTCGGCACGCTGCCCGTAGCCGATCCAGGCGCCGGTACGGTCGGCCAGCTCCAGGTGACCGGCGAGGAAGTCCGCGTGGAAGTGGGTGTTGAGAACGGCCTCGATGGTGAAACCGTGCTCGGCGGCGTCCGTGAGGTATTCGGAGACGTCGCGGCGCGGGTCGACGACGACGGCCTTGCCGGTGGTCTCGTCGGCGATCATGTACGACGCCTGGGAGAGGCAGTCGAGGTAGTACTGGGCGAAGAACATGGGCGGGTGACCTCCGTGTCAGAAGGGTTTGAATACCCCAGGGGGTATGCGGAAGGGTCTGGTCCGCCCATGTCGGAGGGCGGGGACGGTGGTCGGCCCGGGCCGGGGGATGCCCGGGCCGACCGGTCAGAGGCGGCCGGTGAGCATGCCGTGCCAGTACACCGGCGGCAGGCCGTACCGCTTGAACACCCACATCGTGCGCCGCTCCGTGAAGGGATCGAGCAGCGGGAACGAGGGTGCGGGGTTGAGGTCGTAGTCGAACTCGGCGAGCAGCATCCGGTCGCGGGCGGTCACCAGCGGACAGGACGTGTAGCCGTCGTAACGGCGCGACGGAGCCCGGCCGTTCATCACGTCAAGCAGATTGCCGGCCACGACCGGGGCCTGCTTGCGCACCGCGGCACCGGTCTTCGAGGTGGGCAGGTTCGCCACGTCACCGAGCGCGAAGACATTGTCGTAGGAGGGGTGTTGGAGCGTGTGCTTGTCCGCGGTGACGAACCCCTGCGGGCTTGCCGGGTCGGCGAGCGGGCCCGTCTTGATCCAGTCGGGGGCGCTCTGCGGCGGCACGGCGTGCAGGAGGTCGTAGCCGATGATCTCCTTCGTGCCGTTCGCATGGTCGGTGACGGTGACCTCGCGGGCGTCGCCGTCGACGGCGGTCATCTCGGAGCGCAGCCGCACCTCGATCCCGTAGCGGGCGGCCACCTTCTCCAGGACCTGTGACCAGGCGGGCACCTTGAACATCGCCGCGTCCGGGATGACGAGGATGACGCGGATGTCGCCGAGAACCTTTTGCCTGCGCCAGTAGTCCGCGGCCAGGTAGGCGATCTTCTGCGGGGCGCCGCCGCACTTCAGCGGGGTCGCCGGGTGGGTGAAGACCGCGGTGCCCGAGCGCATCTTCTTGATCAGCTCCCAGGTGCGCGGGGCGTACTCGGGTGCGTAGTTGCTGCTCACCCGGTCGTGTCCGATCGCCTCGGCCAGGCCCGGCACGCCGTCCCAGTCGAGCTGGAGACCGGGCGCCAACACCAGGTACTCGTAGGTGAGTTCGGCGCCGTCGGACAGGGTCACCGTGCGGGTGTCGGGGTCGACGGCCAGGGCGCGCCGGCGGATCCAGCGCACGCCGTCGGGTATCACGGACGCTTCGGGGCGGCGGGTGGCATGCAATGGGGCCTGGCCGCCGCCGACCAGAGTCCACAGGGGCTGGTACCAGTGGGTGTCGGACGGTTCGATCAGGGTGATGTCACTGACGCCGGCGCGGCGCAGGCGGGCGGCGACGCTGATGCCGGCGCTGCCGCCGCCGATGACGGCGACGCGATGGCGACCGGAGATCGGTGCGTCGGTGGGGGAGGGGGTGGCGGCCAAGGCGGTGCTCCTTTCCAACTGCTCCAACTGGCCGTTGTGCGGGTGTCGGCCGGAGTCAGGCGGCGTGCTCGTGCGAACCGGCCGCGACGGGACGCCCGCCACGGGCCCAGGCGCCGGTGCCGCCCGCTACGGAGTAGGCGTCGAGGCCGCGGGAGGTCATCCGGTCGGCGGCGGTCCTGCTGCGGTTGCCGCCGGCGCAGATCACGAACACCGGCCGGTCGGCGGGCAGTTCGCCGCATCGGACGGGCACGGTCCGCAGCGGCATCAGCCGTGCGCCCGGTACGTGCCCGGCCGCGTACTCGTGCGCTTCCCGTACGTCGACCACGAGCGCGCCGTCGGCCCAGGCCGCCGCGAACGCTTCCTGTGTCACTTCACGAGCCACTTCGTTGCCTCCTCAATTACCCCTAGGGGTATCTCTCCGGCGAGAGTACGGCGGCCCGGAGGGGAGCGTCAAATACCCCTGGGGGTATTTGCCTGGGAGGTAAGGCGCGGCTCGACGCCGGGGGCGGAAACGAGCCGTGAGCCGTGTGGCGCGGACCTGGGCAGCCGCAGCGTCATCCGCGTCCCGCCGCCCGGTCCGGAGTCCGCCGTGACCGTGCCGCCGTGGGCGGTGACCAGCTCCTTGACCACGGCCAGACCGATGCCGCTGCCGCCCGCGGAACGAGCGCGGGCCCCGCGCCACAGACGGTCGAAGACGTGCGGCAGCTCGTCGGCGGGGATGCCCGGACCGGTGTCCGCCACCTCCACGAGTGCCTCGGAGGGCGTGGCGGAGGTGGTGACCGTGGCGGTGTCGCCGGGACGGCAGTGGCGGGCGACGTTGCTCAGCAGGTTGCCGAGGGCCTGGTGCAGGCGGTCGGCGTCCCCGCGGACCAGTAGGGGAGCGGGGCCGGGGGCGGTGCGTACGGTCAGCCCCGCCGTGCGCAGCTCGGCCTCGCGCTCGGCCACGGCGGCGGCGGCCAGGGCGGTCAGATCCACCTCGGCCAGGTGCAGGGACAGCCGGGCCGATTCAGCCTCCGCGAGTTCCCCGAGGTCACCGACGATGCGGCCCAGCCGCAGGGCCTGGTCGTGCAGGGAGGCCAGGCGCTCGGCCGACGGGTCGGCGTAGCCGTCGCGCAGTTCTTCCAGCCCCGCTTGCAACGAGGTCAGGGGCGTACGCAGTTCGTGGGCGACGTCCGCTGCGAGCCGGTGGCGGGCCTGCTCGACGTGGTTGACGTCGTCGGCCATGGCGTCGAAGGCGCGAGAGAGGTCGCCGAGTTCCCCGGGCGCGTCGACGCGGGCCCTCGCGGTGCGGTCTCCGCCGGCGAGCGCGCGGGCGGTGGCCGCGACCCGGACCACGGGAGCGGTCAGACGCCGGGTGACGAACCAGCTCACGGCCAGCGCCAGGGCGAGCGCGCCGACGGCAGCCGCGGCCACCCAGCCCCAGGCGACGGAACGGCCCGCCGACCCGGAGCCGGCCGAGAAGACGAGATGTACGGAGCCGACGGTGCTGCCGTCGACCACCACGGGCGCGCTCGCGCCGGGCCCCGAGCCGGTGCCCTGCCCGTGATGCCCGGATCCTGAGCCGGACATGCCGTGCCCGTCCTCCGACCCGGCACCGGAGCCACCGGACATCATCTCGTCGTCCGCGTCCCGCACGGTGAGCACCGCTCCAGCGCCGGTTGCGATGGAGCGCGCGGCCGACAGGTCGGCCGATGCCCAGCTGCCCGCAGTCCGGTAGGCGTCGGCGGCGGCTGCGGCCACCCGGGAGGCGGTGCGCTGACGGTCCGCCTGGTGGGCACTGCTGAGCCCGCGGTCGGTTCCGACGAGCGCAGCGACCGTCAGCAGGGCCACGGACGCCAGCGCCACCACGGCGAACGCGGCGAACAGCCGTCGGCCAAGCGGGCCGAGCCCATCGGACGGCCGAATGCCGGAGCGCGGCGAACGCGGCTCACGCGTCATGGGCCCACCCCAGCCGGTAGCCCACGCCCAGCACCGTCTCCACGAGGTCGGGGCCGGCGCTCCCGAGCTTGTGGCGCAGGTTCTTCACATGCGAGTCGATCGTCCGCTCGTACCCGGCGAACTCATAGCCGCGCACCCGGTTGACCAGCTCATAGCGCGAGTACACCCGCCCCGGCACGGACGCGAGCGTGGTCAGCAGACCCCACTCGGTGGGCGTCAACTCCAGGGAACAGCCGTCCAACACCACCTCGTGCCGGGCCTCGTCGATCCGCAGCCGTCCTTCGCCGTACGACGCGACGGGCGCCGCCCCCGTCGCCGTACCCCGGGCGCGCTGCAGCACCGCACCCACCCGCAGTACCACCTCGGTGGGACTGAACGGCTTGGTCACGTAGTCGTCGGCGCCCAGCCGCAGCCCGTGGATGCGGTCCTCGACGGTGCTGCGCGCGGTCAGCACCACCACCGGCACCCGTCCGCGCTCACGGGCCTCGCGCAGCACCTCGTCCCCGTCCACGTCCGGCAGCCCGAGATCCAGGAGCGTCAGGTCGATCCCACGCTCGCCGAGCAGCCGTACGGCCTCGGCGCCCGAGCCGGTCGTCAGCACGCCGTATCCGGCGCGCTCAAGGTAGCGGCGCAACAGCTCGCGGATCTCCCTCTCGTCCTCGACGACGAGCACGGTCGTGGTCATGTCCCACACCTACGCGCCTTGCGCACGCCCCAGGGAGGGGCCGAACAGCCCCAACCCACCCGGCCGATGTCTCCATCCCGTCTCCACACGTACCGCACGGCGACTGCAGGGCCCGGCGCGACGGTGACGGTGTGGGAACGGGAGACGCTCCCACGGAACCGAGGAGGTTCGCCATGAGGCGCAACATCAAGATCGCGACAGCGGTCACCGCAGGCGCTCTCGCCATCGGCGGCGTGCTGGCGGTGGGCCCGGTGATCGCGGACCCCGGTAGCGGCGGGCCGGTGGCCGGGCAGACCACGTCCCAGAGCATGATGACGGATGCTCAGCACCAGGCGCGTCACCGTGGCGGCACCACGGACGGCATGCGGCAGCACGACGGAACCTGCAACGGAGCCGCCCTGGCCGAGCAGGGCACCCTGACGGCCGCTCAGAAGGTCACGCTGGCGGGCATGGCCGATGAGGAGAAGCTCGCGCACGACCTCTACACGGCGTTCGCCGAACGCTACGACGTGCGCGTCTTCGAGCGGATCGCGTTGGCCGAGACCCAGCACCTGACCGCCGTGCGCACCCTGCTGGACCGCTACGACGTCACCGACCCGACCGCCGGAAAGCCAGCCGGTGAGTTCACCGACCCGGGCGTCCAGGCCACCTACGACCGGCTGCTCGGGCAGGGCGAGGGCAGCCTGTCCGGAGCCCTGAAGGCGGGCCGCACGGTCGAGACCGACGACATCGCCGCACTGAACAAGGCGCTGTCCGGACTCACCGCCCCGGACACGCGCCAGGTGTACACCAACCTGCTTGCCGCCTCCGAGAGGCACCTGACGGCATTCGAGCACTGGATCGCCGACGAGTAGGACGAGCGAAGGGAGACGGTCCCGGCCTGTACCTGGCCGGGACCGTCTGGGTTCGTCGGAGAGAGGCCGTGGGGCCTGCACGGCCGCCGTCGGGGTCCCCGCGCGCGCCCTGCGGCGGCGCAGCGCGAACACGGTGGTCATCGTGCCGGCGGTCAGCAGGCCGGCGCCGAGGGCGATCGGCAGGGCCGGGGAGGCGGAGCTGCTGTCGGCGGCGTTCTGCGCCTTGAAGTCCTGGACGTACGCCGGGTACGGGGCGTGCGCGGAGGCGGACGACGCCGTCTGGGCGTAGTGGTGCGGGATCGGCCTCACCGACTGCACTGAGCCGTTCGTGTTCAGCAGCACCAGCTTGTCGTTCGGGTCCTTGAAGTGGGCGGCGTCGGCGTCGAGGTCCTTCTGCCTTGCGGGGAAGCGACGGTCGGCCCGGGTAGGGCCATCAGGCCCCATGGCAGGGAGGGGTCGGCGGGGCGAACCTGAAGGTGGAGGGGCATTGGCGTCCGGAGGTGGGAGACATGGTGACGAGCGGGTTGGTGGTCGTGGGCGTGGACGGCTCGGCCTCGAGTCTTGCCGCGGTGGACGTGGCGGCACGCGAGGCACGGCTGCGCGAGGCGGGCCTGCGGGTCGTCCATGCGTTCCTGTGGCCGGCGACGCACGTGCCCGTGGGGCCGTGGCCGCTGGGCCCGCCCGAGGGCGGGGTCCGGAACATGGTCGAACACCTGGTGGCCGAGGCGGTGGAGCGTGCCCGGAAGACGGCACCGGAGGTCGATGTCAGTCACGTCGTGGTGACCGGTGAGCCGCTGACGGTCCTGGAGGCCCAGTCGCGTGCCGCAGAGGTGGTCGTGGTCGGCTCCCGGGGAATGGGCGGGTTCGTAGGGCTGCTGGTGGGGTCGACGGCGGTGCATCTGGTCGCGCACGGGCGGTGTCCGGTGCTGGTGGTGCGTGAGCAGCCGAGTGTCGAGGGGCCGATCGTGCTGGGTGTGGACGGCTCGCCCGCCGGTGAGCGGGCGGTGGACTTCGCCTTCGCCGAGGCAGCGTTCCGCAAGACCGGCTTGACCGCCCTGCACGCCTGGACCACGTGGAACGCCCCGCTGCCTGCGCCGCAGGACCCGTCCTTGCCCTACGCCAGCCCGCCGGGCGCGCTGGCCGCGGAGGAGGGCCGCCTGCTTTCCGAGGCGTTGGCCGGGCACCAGGAGCGGTATCCGGAGGTGGCCGTGGAGCACAGGGTGGTGCACGGCAGGACGCGGGAGGCGTTGATCGAGGCGAGCCGGTCCGCCCAACTGATGGTGGTCGGGGCGCGGGGGCGTGACGGTTTCGCGGGCCTCGTGCTGGGGTCGGTCAGCCAGGCCCTGCTGCATCATGCGCACTGTCCGGTGGTGGTGGTGAGAGGAGCGGGCGAGTATCACTGACCGCCGTGAGCTGCAGGAACGGGGGCTGTGGGGCGGGTCGGTGTGAACCGGGCCAGCACGGGTCCGCACACGGCGAGGATCAGCACGTATGCGGTGACGAGGGCCCCGAGGCGCTGTTGTGCGGTACCGGCGAGGCCGACGATGACGACGGAGAACTCGCCGCGGGCGATGAGGGCGGTTCCGGCCCGCAGCCGACCCCGTCGGCCGGCGCCGTCGCGGCCGGCGGCGTACCAGCCGGCGGCCAGTTTGGTGGCCGCTCCGGCCACGGCCAGCGCGGTGGCAGCGGGCAGCATGGGCAACAGGGCACCGGGATCGACGGACAGGCCGAGGGCGAGGAAGAACACGGCCGCGAACAGGTCGCGCAGCGGGCTGAGCACGGCGCGTGCCCGTTCGGCGGCGGTCCCGGTGAGAGCAAGTCCGATGAGGAAGGCGCCGACGGCTGCGGATACGTGGATGATCTCGGCCAGCGCGGCGACGACGAGGGTGATGCCGAGGACGCGAAGGAGTACCTGCTCGGGGTCGGGATGGGTAAGGATCCGGCCGACACGGTGGCTCCAGCGGGCTGAGGCGACGATCGCGGTGGCGACGGCTGCCGTGGCCGCCAGGACGGCCAGCAGCGCCTGCCACCAAGCGCCGCCGGAGGTGACGACGGCGAGCAGAGGCAGGTAGGCGGCCATGGCGAAGTCCTCCACCACCAGCACGGACAGGACCGCCGGGGTCTCCCGGTTGCCCAGGCGGTGCAGGTCGCCGAGCAGGCGGGCGATGATGCCGGAGGAGGAGACGTAGGTGGCGCCGGCCAGCGCCAGGATTCCCGCGGTGTCCAGGCCGAGCAGCCATCCCGCGAGGGCGCCGGGGCCGGCGTTGAGGACGAGGTCGACGGCCGCGGAGGCACGGTGGCGCCGAAGGCCGGCGGTGAACTCCCGGACGGTGAAGTCCAGGCCGAGGATGAACAGCAGGAGGATCACACCGATGGAGGCACCGGTGTCGACGAACTGCCGGGCGGCCGGGACCGGGGCGAGGCCGCCGTCGCCCAGGGCCAGTCCTGCCAGCAGGTACAACGGTACGGGGGAAAGGGCGAAGCGCCGGGCGAGCGTGCCGAGCAGGCTCAGCGCGGTCAGGATCGCCCCGAGTACCAGCAGCAGCGCGACGGGGGTGTGCACCGGTCAGCCTCGAACGATGCGCTGCACGCCGGCGATGCCCTCGCGGGTCCCGATGACCACCAGGACGTCGCCGGCCCGAAGGATCCGGTCCGGTCCGGGCGAGGCGATGACCTCCTCGCCGCGGACGACGGCCACGATCGAGGCGCCGGTGCGGGTCCTGGCCCGGGTGTCGCCCAGGGCGCGACCGGCGCACGGGCTTTCGGGACGCACCTCGACCTGACCGGCACTCAGGCCCGGCACCTCGCGGGTCAGGTCGGCGAACCGTTCCGCGATACGCGGCGCGCCGAGGATCTCGGTGAGGGCGTCGGCCTCCTCCCGGGTGAGCCGGAACACCGGCTGCGCCTCGTCGGGGTCGTCGCCGGGATACACCACCACTTCGAAATCGCCCGAGCGCTGTGCGACGACGCCGATCCGGTCGCCCTCGCGGTTGACGAACTCGTAGCGCAGTCCCACGCCGGGCAGCAGCACCTCGTTGACATCCACACCCGATCACCCTCGTCAGCCATGCTCCGGTACGTGTACGAACCCGTACCGCCGGTTCGCCGTGTGCAGACGGGCGGCAGGTCCCGATGGGCCCCGGGCCGGCGGTTGCGGTGCCCGGTCTGATCGGTACGGCGTGCTGTCAGTGTCGGCGCCGTTCACGGGGAACAGGCAGGGCCGAGCGGTCCCACGTGCGGCCGGACGGCCCCTGTCGTCGCGAAAGGGCCGCATCGATCGTGGGTGTTGAAAGCCGCTGCGGCCAGTGACGCCACGTAGACGGGAGTGCGTCATGAGCGATCCGGTGATCGTCGGAGTGGACGGTTCCGCCTCAGGTCTTGACGCGGTCGATCTCGCGGCCCGTGAGGTGCACCTGCGCGAAGTGCCGCTGCGGATCGTGCATGCCCTCGGCCGTCCCTCGGCGAGTCTGCAGACGGGTGCGGCCCCGGGGAGCCCGGGGGACCACGGCCTGGAGGCGATGGTGCACGGGGTGCTGGCCCGCGCAGAGGAAAGGGCGCACCAGGTGGCGCCGGGAATCGGGATCACCCGGTCCGTGGTGGCCGGTGAGGCGTTCGAGGTGCTGGAGACCGAGTCGCGCTCGGCGGCGCTGGCGGTGGTCGGCAACCGGGGCCTCTCCACCTTCACGGGGCTACTGCTCGGCTCGGTCAGCCAGGCCCTGCTGCACCACGCCCACTGCCCCGTCACCGTCGTCCGCCGCAAGGAGTGACCATGCCTCGACAGATCCCCACCGCCGGGCCCGAGGCGCCCACCGGCCAGACGGAACCGGTGGCGGACGCCTACCAGTGGGAGGTCGCCGAGGTGGCGGACCTGCTCGGTGTGGCACCGGCCACGGGCTTGACCACGGACGACGCTCAGCGGCGGACCGACACCTGGGGAGCCAACGAACTGGCCGAACCGACCCGTCGACCGCAGTGGCTGCGCCTGCTGGACCAGTTCCGCAACTGGCTGATCGGCATGCTGCTGGTTGCCGCCGTCGTCGCCGGGATCATCGGCGACATCAAGGACGCCTTCGTCATCACCGTCGTCCTCACCGTCAACGCCGTCCTCGGCTACCTGCAGGAACGCCGTGCCGAGCGCAGCCTGGAAGCGCTGCGCCAGATGCTCGTGCCCACCGCCCGCGTGCGCCGCGACGGTGAGGTGACGGTCGTGCCGGCCCGGGAGCTGGTGCCCGGCGACGTGGTCCTGCTGGAAGCCGGCGACCGTGTACCGGCCGACGGACGTCTGGTGGTCGCCGCCTCGGTCGAGGCCGCCGAAGCCGCGCTGACCGGCGAGTCCCAGCCGGTCGCCAAGACGACCGAACCCAGCGCCGCTGACGGCGGCGAGCCCGTGCCCGTCGCTGAGCGCACCGGCATGCTCTTCATGAACACCGCGCTCACCCGCGGCCGCGCCGAGATGATCGTCACTGCCACCGGCACGCGCACCGAGGTCGGCGCGATCGCCGAGGCGCTGCGCACCGGATCCGAACCGCCCAGCCCACTGGCGGTCCAGATGGACAGCCTGGGCCGGCGGCTGGCCCTGGTCAGCGGCATCGCCGTGGCCGCCTACGCGCTCGTCGCCCTCATCCGCGGCGAGAACCTGGCCGACCTGGCACTACGGGCCGTGGCCCTGGCGGTCGCCGCGATCCCCGAAGGACTGCCCGCCGTCCTCGCCCTCACCCTGGCCCTGGGCGTCCACCGCATGGCCCACCGCGGCACCATCGTCAAACGCCTGGCCTCCGTGGAGGCGCTGGGCTCGGCAACCGTGATCTGCAGTGACAAGACCGGCACCCTGACCCTGAACGAGATGACCGCCCGCGCCCTGTGGAGTGCCGGGCGCCTGTACGAGGTGACCGGTGAGGGCTACGACACCGCTGGCACCGTACGCTCCACCGACGGCGACAACACCACACAACTGCACGACGCGCTACGGCCGTTCGTGCTGTGCAACGACGCCCGCCTCACCCCGGACGGCATCATCGGCGATCCCACCGAGGCGGCCCTGCTCGTACTCGCCGCCAAGACGGGCCTCGACACCGAGGCCCAGCGCCTCCGCGTGCAGCGTGACGGCGAGGTGCCCTTCGACCCGGCCGCCAAGTACATGGCCACCTTCCACACCGACGCCGACGGATCCACCCGCATCCATGCCAAGGGCGCCGTCGATGTCCTGCTGGGCCGCTGCACCCACCTCCTGACCGGCCAAGGCCCTGCACTGCTCACTACCGAGCGCCGTCGGGAGGTCACCGAGGCCGCCCGGCGGATGGGCAGCCAGGGCCTGCGCGTCCTCGGCGCCGCCACCGCGGTCACCGGCCAACCGCACCCTGACGACGTGACGGGCCTGACTCTGACCGCGATCGCCGGAATCGCCGACCCGCCCCGCCCCCAGGCCCGCGATGCCGTCGCCCTCGCCCGGGCCGCCGGCGTCACCGTCAAGATGGTCACCGGGGACCATGCCGACACCGCCACCGCCATCGCCCGCGAACTCGATATCACCGGCGAGGCCGTCACAGGCGCCGAACTGGACCGGATGAGCGAGCACGACCTCGCCCGCCGCATCGACGGTATCGGTGTCTTCGCCCGCGTCGCCCCGGAACACAAGGTCGCTATCGTGCGAGCCCTGTCCAAGGGCGGCCACATCGTGGCCATGACCGGCGACGGCGTCAACGACGCCGCCGCACTGCGCGCCGCCCACATCGGTGTCGCCATGGGCATCACCGGTACCGACGTCGCCAAAGAGGCGGCCGACATGGTGCTCACCGACGACGACTTCTCCACCATCGTCCGTGCGGTGCGCGAGGGCCGCTCCATCTACGACAACATCGTCACCTTCGTCCGCTTCCAGCTGTCCACGAACATCGGTGCGATCCTCACCCTGCTCGTGACCGTGCTGGCCGGACTGCCCGCCCCCCTGTCCGCGATCCAGCTGCTGTGGGTGAACATCATCATGGACGGGCCGCCCGCCATGGCTCTGGGAGTCGATCCCCCGCGGGGCAACGTGATGCACCGCCCGCCCCGCTTGCCCGACGAACGCATCCTGAACCCCCGCCGCCTGACCGCCATCACCCGTTCTGGCGCAGTCATGGCCACAGGCACCGTGGCCGTCTTCGCCGCCGCCCGTCAGCTCACCGATGCCGCGACCGCGGCCACGATGGCCTTCACGACCTTCGTCCTGTTCCAGCTGTTCAACGCCCTGGTCGCCCGTAGCGAAGACGATCCCGTCCTGGGCCGGTACCAGCTGCACAACCGCACCCTGTGGACTTCCCTGGCCGCAGTCCTCGTCCTCCAGGTCGTCGCCGTGCAGGCGCCGTTCGCCCAGGGCGTCTTCGACACCGTCCACCTCGGCGCCGCGCAGTGGGCGATCTGCCTGGCGACCGCCTCCACGGTGGTCCTGACCGAACATGCCTGGCGGGCTGGGCGGGCGTGGCTCTCGCGCACCCCTCGCGCCCAACGCCCGCCCCGGGGGTGACAACCTCCGGCCGACGGTCCATGGGCCCACCGGCAGGATGTGAGGGCCTAATGGCACTGGGCGGCGTAGCAGTGGGCGGCTTAGCGTCAGCCTGGACGCACGGATGGAGGCTGGAGGGCGTCACAGTGCCGCGGGAGCGGCCGCGCACCGAGCTCAGGAGGTGGCCGACATGGACACCGTGGTCGGCACGGCCGACCGTGCGGCGACGGGCACCCAGATCGACCTGGACGACGTGTGCCGCCGATACCGGGTGGGGCAGGCCACCGTCACCGCGCTGGACGGCGTCAACCTGCACGTGGACGAGAACGCCTTCGTCGTGGTGCTCGGCCCCTCCGGCTCGGGCAAGACCACGCTGCTCAACCTGATCGGAGCGCTCGACGCGCCGAGCGCGGGCCGGATCCGCATCGCCGGACAGGACATCACGGCCGCCACGCCCCGGGACCTGCAGCGCTTCCGCCGCCACACCGTGAGTTTCGTCTTCCAGAGCTTCAACCTCTTCCCCGGCCTCAGCGCCCTGGAGAACGTGCAGTTCGGCGCCGATGTCGCCGGCCGGGAGAACGCGGTACGACTGGCAGCGGATACCCTGGGACAGGTCGGCCTGGGCGACCGGGTACGGCACTTCCCCCACGAACTGTCCGGCGGAGAACAGCAGCGGGTCGCTATCGCGAGGGCGTTGGCCACCGGCAACCCGGTGCTGCTGGCGGACGAGCCGACAGGCGAACTGGACTTCCGCACGGGAGTGCAGATCCTGGGGCTGCTGCGGGAACAGGCACAGGCAGGCAAGACAGTGCTGGTGGTCACGCACAACCGGGAGATCTCCCGGGTCGCCGACCGAGTCGTCGAGCTCTCCAGCGGCCGCGTCGTCAGCGACGGACCACCCTCGGCAGGCCGCGCCGACGTCGACGAACTCCACTGGTAGCGGGGGCGGCGATGTGCTGATGAGCAGTCGGCTGATCTGGCTTCGCTGGTCCTGGCGGGATCTGCGGCAGCGCTGGGTGCTGGTGCTGGCCATCGCCCTCACCATCGCCCTGGGCACCGGCGCCTACGCGGGCTTCACCGGCACCGCCGACTGGCGCACCCGGTCCTACGACGCCAGCTACGCGAAGCTGGACATGCACGACGTACGCCTGACACTCACCAAGGGCACGACGGCGCCCGCGGGGACGCTGGAGCACCTGGTCGCTCGCATACCGTCGGCCGACCGCGTGAGCGGGGTCACCGAACGCCTCACGGTCCCCACCCAGGTCGACGCGTCACACGGCGGGCGCGAGGTGCTGGTGGCGGGCCGTCTGGTGGGCACGTCCGCCGATACGGCGGTGGACCGCGTCCACGTCTACGCGGGCAGGCAAGTCGCGGCCGGCGAGAGCGGCAGGCCGGTCGCGGTGCTGGAGCGTGCCTTCGCCCGTTACTACGACCTGCCGTCCTCCGGCACTGTACTAATCTCGGGCGGCACCCGTGTGCGGTACGTGGGCCAGGGCACCGCGCCCGACTACTTCAGCCCGGCCGCAGACAGCGGCATCCCGATGATCGGCGAGTCCGGCTTCGCGGTGCTGTTCGTTCCGCTCGCCACCGCACAGCGGCTGGGCGACGCGCAGGGGCAGGTCAACGAGCTCGTACTGACCCTGGCCCCCGGCACCGACCAGAAGACGGTCGCGGGCCAGTTGGAGAAGGCACTCGGCCGCGGTCCCACCCCGCTGTCCGGCACCGTGACCGTACGCGACGACGAGATCGGCTACCACGCGCTGTACGAGGACATCAACGGCGACGCCAGGTTCTTCGACATCATCGCCCTGCTGTTGCTGCTGGGCGCGGCGTTCGGCGCGTTCAACCTCACCAGCAGGGTCGTGGAGGCACAGCGCCGGGAGATCGGCATCGGTATGGCGCTGGGGGTACCGCGGTCCCGCATCGCCGCCCGGCCGCTGCTGCTGGGCGTCCAGGTCGCGCTGCTCGGTGTCGCCCTCGGGCTGGGCGTCGGCGTGATCGTCAGCCGGGCCATGGCCGGGCTGCTGACCGGCCTGCTTCCCCTGCCCGTCTGGGACACCCCCTTCCAGTACCGCACCTTCCTGTACGCCGCCCTGCTCGGCTTCGCCCTGCCACTGCTGGCCGTGGCCTGGCCCGTGTGGCGGGCGGTCCGCGTCCGCCCCGTCGACGCCATCCGGGTCGGCCACCTGGCCGCACGGGGCGGCGGTCTGGCCCCGCTGCTGCGCCGGCTGCCCGTCCCCGGACGCGGCTACCGGCAGATGCCGCTGCGCAATGTGCTGCGCACACCGCGCCGGACGGCGCTCACCTCACTCGGGATCGGCGCGGCCGTCGCCATCATGATCACCGTCTTCGGCATGCTGGACTCCTTCGCGACGATGCTCGGCGACAGCACACAGGAAGCGACCCGGGGCGGCGGCGGTCGCGTCATCGCTCAGCTCGACGGCTACCACGCGGACAGCTCCGCCCAAGTGCGGGCCGTGGCCGCCGCGAACGGCGGGGACCACGCCACGCCCTTGCTGACCCTGCCCGTCACCGCCCGCCACGGCGACCGCAAGACCGTCACCCTGTTGGTCGAGTCGCGTGACCTCGGCGGCGGGCCGTGGCGGCCCACGCTTACCGCGGGAAGCCTCACAGACCACCCCGGCGGCCTGGTGCTCTCCGAGAAGGCCGCGCACGACCTCGGCGTCGGGCCCGGCGACTCCCTCGTCCTCCACCACCCCCGGCGGTCGGCGCAGGGCACGTTCACCCTCGCCGACAGCCGGGTCACGGTCGCCGCCCTGCATCCCAACCCACTGCGCACGGTGGCCTACCTCGACCGGTCCCGCGCCGACCTGTTCGGACTCACGGGCACTGCCAACGCGGTCGAGGTGGTCCCCACCCCCGGAACCGAGCCCGACCACCTCAAGCGGACCCTGTCCGCCACGCCCGGTGTGACCGGAGTGCAGACGGCCACCGAGACCGTGGACGCGCTGCGCAAGGGCGTCGAGGAGTTCACCGGCATCCTCGACATCGCCGCCGGCGTGACCCTTGCCCTGGCGGTACTCATCGCCTTCAACGCCGCGAGCATCTCCGCCGACGAACGCTCCCGGGAGAACGCCACCATGTTCGCCTTCGGACTGCCCGTCCGCACCGTCCTGACCATGGCTGTGGCCGAGAGCGCCCTCCTCGGCGCGCTCGGCACCGCCGCCGGAATCCTGCTCGGCCAGGGCATCGACCGTTGGATGGTCCAGGTCCAACTCGCCCGCACCATGCCGGAGATCGGCTTCGACGTCACCCTGGCCCCCGGCACCTACCTGACCGCACTCCTGCTCGGCATCGGAGCCGTGGCACTCACCCCGCTGCTCACCACCCGCCGCCTGCGCCGCATGAACATCCCAGCGACCCTCCGAGTCGTCGAATGACCGCGCGGCGGTCACCGGGGTCCGGGTGCGGTCACGGCGGGAGAGGGACCGTGAAGGCAGGCCTCACGAGGAGGGACGAGCACACCCGCCCGCGCCCCGACTCTTGCGGCATCGTGCCTGGTGAGGAGCCGAACGCGCACATGGCCACCAGCCGGCCTCCGACACATGAAGGCGCCCGGCTGCTCCACCCCCCTGCCTTCGGGCCACACCGCACGCTGCCACACGGTGATCTACGGCAGTTCCTCGACCTTGTTCAGGACTGGTACGGCTGCTGCTGCGGTTCCCCGTACGCCTGACCGTAGTGACCGCTCGCGGCCTGGGCCTGCAGTTCTTCGGCCTGCTCCTTGGTCACCTTCTGCTCCGCTCCGCAGAAGGTGCACTGCGTCGCGTACTTCGTCGAGAACGGGAACAACGGCACGAAGAACAGCGTGAACTTGGTGACGCGCTTCCTGAGCGTGTGCGCGGCGGGATTACCGCAGCGACCGCACACCAGTGTCAATATCGCGAGCTGGTAGAGGTATCCCTTGGTGCCGAAAACAATCATGCGGTGCGCTCTTTCTGAAGGTGACTGCTCATGGACGTCTGGATTTCGTCCAAGAACAATGCCACGACAGGGGCGCCTGGCAGGCCCCGACCAAGATCTTCCCTCAGATCCCCCAAGCGGCCGCCGGGAACGGGTGAAGGACCCGCCCCGGTAACAAACCAACCCGCGATTGGTCTTGGTGTGCTGGCCCGGGGGTTCGGGCGGCCGGTGGTTCAGCGGTCGCGGGTCGGTCCGTTACGCGTAGCGGTATTTCAGCGAGTCCTCCTCCGCCTGCTCGATGTCGGCGATCGTCAGCTCGGGCATCCACAGTTGGGCCTCCTCGACCCCCACCACCGGCGCGCCGGCGGGTGGCTTGCCGACGGCTGTCAGCTGCGACAGCAGCTCCGGGCGGGTGGAGACGCAGGCCTGGCCGTTGACCCTGAGTGTCGTGGTGCGGCCCGTCCAGGAGGCCGACGAACCCGGCGGGGCCGAAACGCGGAGGAGACGTCACGGTTGCCCTGGACGACATTCGCCTTCGGGTAGGACAGGCCCAGCAGCATGAAGGTCTTCGGGTGCGCGGCGATGTTGCCGACGAAGCAGTGGACGGCCTCGTCTGCGGTGAACATGCGGTCGAACCGGCGCTCCAGCAGCTTGTCGAGGACAGCGCTTTCGCCGTACTCAGGCAGGAACTTGCGAGTCGAAAGGGAACAGGCAAGAGGCGCACGTGCCGCGGCGGCCCTTGGTCGAGCCGTACGCCAGCCACCCTCGACCTTCTCGGCTACCACCTGAAGAGCCTCCGCGCGGCGGACCGGGTCACCTGCCGCCGCCGCGGCCGTTGGATCGACTACACCCTGACCACTGACGCCCTCACACGACTTCACGCAGCTTTCCCCGCCACGCCAACCCGCCCGGCCCGGGCCAGTGAGGCCGCCACCTCGCAGCAGTACACTGCGGCCTGCTCGCCCCAGTGCGCTGATCGGATCCATTGACATCCTCCCCCAGCTGAAGCTGGGGGATTCCTGGCTCAGGCTGCCTTCGGGAGCGGCGTTCCCGGAGGGCTTCCGCCATCAGCACCAGCCGGGTTGAGACCAGCCCGGACGAGC